>CALBSZ010000652.1 GCA_937967665.1 uncultured Planctomycetaceae bacterium | reverse complement strand
TTCAGCATCGTCGCAGAGACTGCCTGTTTGTCCGCCGCCGCAAAACGGCTGCGGTCGGCCGCAGTGCGGGGCGGGTGGCTGCATGATGTAGGTTGCCTGCCTGCGGGAAACGTGACCCACCGGGCGACCCACGTCGCGCTGAAAACTCGCCGCTACGCGACGTTGCGGTTCGCTTGGGTCGCGGCGTCACGGGTTGACCCAATGCTGCAGCGGCTCGCCTTGCAGGCCGAGCAACAGGTTGTTTGCGGCAATCTCGGCCATCCCGTTCCGGCTGGAAATGGTAGCGCTTCCCACGTGCGGCGCGACAACGCAATTAGGCAGCTTCAGCAGGGGATCGTCGAGCGGAATCGGTTCCGGGTCGGTGACATCCAGCCCGGCCGCGAAAATCTCGCCGTCCCGCAAGGCTTCGTGGAGGTCCGCCTGAACGTGGATCGGTCCCCGCGCGCTGTTGATGAAGATGGCCGAATGCTTCATCTTCCGGAATGCTTCTGCAT
This sequence comes from uncultured Planctomycetaceae bacterium, assembly GCA_937967665.1. Classification (GTDB taxonomy): domain Bacteria; phylum Planctomycetota; class Planctomycetia; order Pirellulales; family Pirellulaceae; genus CALBSZ01. Next base: position 10,769 of record CALBSZ010000652.1, on the reverse strand, counting down.
TAAACATCCCCTTGGTGGTGTCGTTCAAGTCGACATGGACCGACACAAAATCCGACTCGGCCAGGAGTGTGTCGAAATCGACGCGCCGGGCATCCAGGTCCTCTTCGGCACGCTGCGACACACTGCGGGAGTGATAGAGCACCTGCATGTCCCAGCCGCCGCGGCAACGCCTGGCCATGCTGTAGCCGATGCGTCCCATGCCCACGATTCCCACCGTCTTCCCGCAGAGATCCACGCCAATGTGCCCGAGTGGTTCCCAGGTCTGCCATTTGCCGGCGCGGATGTAGTCCTGTCCTTCGACGATCCGCCGAGCGGCTGACATGAGCAGGGCGAAAGCAATATCGGCGGTCGCCTCGGTAAGCACGCCCGGAGTATTGCCGACCCGAATGCCGCGCCGGGACGCTTCCGCGATGTCAATATTGTTGTAGCCGACGGCGAAGTTACTGATCACCTTGAGTTGCGGACCGGCCGCGTCCATGAACTCGGCATCCACCTTCTCGGTCAGCAGCGTCACGACGCCGTCGCAGCCGGCGACGCGTTCGAGCAACACGTCGCGCGACGGGGGCAAGTGCTCGTTCCAAATGTCGGTTTGGCAAGCGGCTGTGATCCTGTCTAATCCCGCCGCGGGAATCTCGCGAGTTACAAAGACGCGGTGGCTGGACACGGGGATGTCTCCTCTCATCGTTAGTTGCCGAGCACGGGATGCGGTCCCTGCCGCAAGTTGTCTTGGGGCCGTTCCGATACGGAATAGTTACTGTAGTTCGTGTTCGGTCGCCGGAAACGACTACACATCATTCCAGCAGGTTTACGCGGCGGCACCAGTGAGCAGGCGCAGTGCGCAGCCTGCGCTGACCACCGGGAGCAACGGTAATGTTTGCAAAGTTCGTATGGCACGGAGCAAGAAAAACGGTTCCGATGATGCGTTCGTGGATACTGAGATCCAGGTAGCGCCGGACGCGGTCGTCGCGGAGCAGCCCGCCACTCGACCAATAGCTGTCCAAGCCGCGGGCCTCGGCGGCGAGAATCAGGTTGTGGACGGCACAGGCCGTGGCAGCCAGGTGTTCTTCGTTTCGCATTTCCAGCTTGCGGTTGGTTTTGCTCTTCTCGGCCGCTGAATCGGGATCGTCGGTTTCCAAAATGGGCTGCTCTACATCGGGAAGCCAAGTGGCGATGACCAGGGCGCCTGCGGAGGCCAGTAGCGCTGGGACCTTGCCGCGCCGATCCTCCGGCGAGAGCAGCTCGTCGATCTTGTGAAGTAGCGTCAGGCATGCCAGGCGATCCAGATGATAGAATCGCCACGGCTCCGGAATCGCGCGCTGGCAGTCGACATCCAGCGCGCCGCGCCCGTGATGAAAGGGCGCCCATCCGGCCAGTGCCAGGCATGCTTGAACTCCCGCATCGAACTCCTGAAGACGCCCCGAATCGTCCAGCGGGTGAGGTTCGGCGCCGGACGCGTTGCCGAGGAGTTTCTTCGTCTTGCGTTCCCGGATCACATGATCCACCGCGCTGACGAAGGTTTGTCGAGTCATGTTTTCCGGAGGTTGCGCCATGCAGCGAGTTTAGTAATCCGCGGCACGCGTCGCAAGCCGGTCGCAAACCCCATCCGCTCACGACTTAATCGCCAACGGCCGGTGATCGAGCCGAAAGGGGCGTCCAGCGTCGGAGCTGCCTGGGGGACAGGAAGGCGATGTTCAGTACCAGCATGATCGCCGCAAAGGAAACCAGTCCCGTCAGCAGTGCCAGGAACGGCCAGACGATCAACGAGGCCAGCATGAGCAGTGGACGTGCCAGCGGTTTCCAAATCAGCAAGGCAAAAAGAAGTTCGAACAGCACAATCCCGTGGGTGAGGCCCGCGACCAACAGCGGAGAGGAATGCAGGAAAGTAAGATCCGCCAGCCGCGATTCCGAATGCGCGATCAGCCACCAGGCGGCGTCGCCCATCCACCAGGTTTCGCCGGCAAGTTGAGAAAGTGCCATCAAAAGGTAGAAGCCGACCACGTGAATTTGCAGCAATCGCAGGCTGATATTGGCCGCGACGGAAGGGCGCGCGGGCGTCGACGCAGCGCCCCGGCGTGTTTGCCACCAACGGTCCACGGATAAATGGGCGCCTACCGGCGCGATGCAGAGGTAAAAAATCGCCATCGTCAACAACGGTTCGAATTGCCCGGCGAGCAGCGGGGCGCGGTGGATATACGAAAGCACAATCACCAGGGACAAGATCGATGTGATCCGGGAATACAAGCCAAGCGTGAAGCAGAGCAGTACCAGGAGTCCGAGCGCATGGCAGATCCAGAGACCGCTGGGCGTGGAGACGTAATGGAGGTACGAAAACCGCGTGACGGCGTCGATCGTACCGCCGAAAGTTTCGCCCGACAGTTGCCGTACCGCGGCACTGGGAAGTAGTCCAGCGCTGCCGAACCAAGTCACCAGGTCCGTTGAGTAGGATCCGACAAAGTAAACTGCCAAAAGTCCGACAGCGATCCGAAGCAGGCAGGTCGGATAAGGATCCGCTGTTGAGAACCAAAAGCGGTTCCAACCGCTGCCGACGGCCGTTGTGAGTTCGCTAACGTAGGAACGGGAAACGTCTGTCACGGCGATACCTCATCGGGCGCGGCGACCTGGCTGGCCTCTTCGTCTTTGACGATGCTGATGGTGTTGTCGTCGAAGACGATGGCATTGGCCTGGTAGACGACCTCGAAATACGACTCCGCATCCGGATCGCGTTGAGCCGGAGTGCCGTTCCGGAAAACGTCCCGGCTTTGCAGCCAATGCTTGCGAATGCGAATCTTCGCCGGGACCACGCCCGCATGATGCAGCTGGTACTTGGCAACATGCAGCGCCACCTCGGCAGCGGCTTCGTCCCGATCGGAATCCACTAAAAAGGCGGTTACCTTGGCCAAACGTTGAAATCGCTTGTAGCCGTCCGCAGCGCGAAAACCATCCATCCCCACCACGATCCAATTGGCGGACACCGCGGGATCCGCGTTCGCGGGCAGGACTTCGATGCGATGATCGACATCGTCCGGACCGGCGTGGGTGAGTTCGTAAGGAGTGAAATTCAGGTCGAAATTCAGCGTGCGCGTGTAGATTGCCAGCACGTCCAACAAACGGACCTGCAAGACGGACGGCGCGACGTTCGAAGTCAAGGCCACGGCAATGCAAAACAAGTGGATGACCAGCCAAATCGAAATCAACGTCTGCGCCGGTGACGAGCTGCCGGAACTCGGTTCGCGGGCGGCGTGCAGTGGGGTGGCGGATGGTTTCGTGGTCAACGGCTTCGCTCACAGGGCATGAAAAAAGACCGAACCTCGTTTCGTGGAGGTTCGGCCTCTTATCTTGAAACGGACGACACGAATTTGCAAGCTGCAATCGTGTCGTGGACTTCATTCTTCGAATGAAGACTATCGTCGAAAGCTTGCCTGACGAAACACGATCGGGCTGCGTTCGAAGCTGGTCGTCGCTTCCGCGGCAGGTTCGGCCGGGGCTGCCGGAGCCGATTCGATGACCGTACCGCTGCAAGCTGGCGGGCAAGGTTGGCAGCAGCTCGGCGCGGAACAACGGGCGCGGCGAATGCGACGTCCCGAGCACGCTGCTGAGCAATCCGGGGCACCATCACAGCCACTGCAACGTCGGTGACGTCGAATGCGACCACCGCAGTCACACGCATCGCTACCATCACAACCAACTTCCACACCACAGCATGCCGGAACGTCAACGCCCGAGCAATCGCCGGCGCAACCATGGCAACCATGGCCCGCAACAGCCGTCGTTTCCCCGCCCATCAAGGCCAGGCCAACAATCGCGAAGAAAAACGCGATACCAAAAATAACTGTCCGATTCATTTGAATCCTCCCCACTTACAGGTTCCGTAAGCGTAAACAGGTCTAATTGCCGTCCTCCTTGTTCTGCCTCGACAGCGACGGCATGAAGTCGAGGCCTCGGTACATTCCGTTAGTTTGAAAGTCTGTAAAACAATCCAAATTCTCTAAGCGACGCTGAATTGTTGAAATTGTCGAAAAAAGAAAGCCGTAAATGTTTCGCAAGGACTTGATTCGTATGCGTGGTCGCAGCGTTGTGCCGCGAAATTTTTAGGCGTGTTAAAAAATGCCGGTTAGTTAAAACGTGTTAACCGAGCAATTTAGGACGATAAATTAACATTGTGGAAGTGGGGGTCAATAGGCCGCGACAATTTGTGCAAATCGATGAAAGCCGAGTCGCCCAGCATTGCACTCAGGCAGCTTGCGAAAGATGGGCAACGGTTTCAGCAGCCACAAAAAAAAAGAGTCCCGATAGGGGACTCTCTTGAACGGATGCATTTGTTGTAAGTGTATTGTCGTATTAGGGTTAGTTATCGGAGTCCGGTTGGCTGGTTGGTGGGCTGTTGGGCCTGACGGACTTCGTTCTGGTTTTGCTGGCGGGCGATCTTCTGCGCTTCATCCAGTTTTGCCATCATTTCGGCCGGGTCTTCAAAATTTAGAAAAAGTGGGACTTGTCCGGGGGCGATCGGTGTCGCCATACCAGCAATTCGCCAGCCAGACGGTTCGTGTCGAAGGGCCCAAGTGATTTCAAACGATTCGTCGTTGCCGTTCACGGCGCCTTCGGTCCATAAGCAGGGGACCCAGGCTCCTTGGTTGTCTGGAGTGAACTGGACGTTGCCCACTTCGAATCGTGCCGTTGGTGCTCCGGGCGGCAGCACCTGCAAGTCGTTCTTCGCGGTTTCTTCACGCGCCTTGGTGGTTAGCAACAATTCCGCCATCGCGTCGTCCCCGGTGCGGAGTGCCGTGAGGAACTCGGAAACGACCGCATCGGGCGTGGCCTGCGCGGGAATCGACTTTGGCTGATGAATTGTCTCGGATGTTTCGGAAACCAGCACGGGTCCTGGCGATGAAGCCACGTGAGTTTGCGGCTGTTGGGTGGGTACGTTGGCGGACGGTGGCGTCTGCCCGGCGGTTCGTGAATCGGCCTGTTGGGGAGCAGGCGAGTCGCTACTGCAGCCGGAAATAAGGAACGCAGAAAGTGCAAATAGTAGGGATGCAAGTCTCACCGTAATCCTCCTTGACACGGAACGGGCCCACTTGACACGGAACAGGCCCAGTTTGATTGGGGCGGGAGTGTCGCAGGAACCGGATTGCCGGTCAAGGTGTGTCGTGTCCTGACTTCGAGAAGGCAAGTAATGCTAGCAGCGTGCAGCCGGAGGACCTGGGGACCGCAACGCAGTATCCTCAACGCTCACGATCCCGGCTTCGGTGGTTGTGGCCGATAGAAGCCGGCGCGAAGAAAATGCTGCGGACGGAAATCGGCGCGGAGATGATCAAGCGACTCGGCCGAACCGACGAACAAATAGCCGTCGCGCGACAGCACTTGCCGCAGGCGCCGAAAAAGATCCAGGCGATCTTCGGCATTGAAATAGATCGCGACGTTACGACAGAAAACGATGTCGAAAACTCCCAACTCGCGGAACGGCGCGAGTAGATTCATCTGTTGGAACTGGACGAGTCGCCGAATGCGTTTGCTCAGTTGCCACATTCCGTCGTCCATTTCAAAATACTTTTCCAGCAAACCGGTAGGGATACCGCGTTCTACTTCGTGGTTCGAGTACCGAGCGAGGCGGGCCTTGTTGATGGCGGCGAGCGAAACATCGGTGGCAGTGACTGCGATGTCCCACGCTTGCCAATCGGGAATCGTTTCGGCCAGTGTCATGGCGATGCTGTAGGGCTCCTGGCCGTAACTGCAGGCGGCCGACCAGATCCGCAAGCGTCGAGAAAAGGCCGATTCCGCTTTCCGTCGGAGAATTTCCGGCAGGACTTCGCATTTCAAGGCGTCGAACGATGCGGCTTCGCGAAAAAAGGACGTTTCGTTGGTGGTAATGGCGTCGACGATGTCGTTCCGCAAATCGGCGTGATGGGGCAGTCTGGCGCGCTGTGCCAGTTCCGCCAGGGACTGGCAGCCCGCGGTTTTCAGGAGTGCGGACAAACGACTGTCCAGCAAGTAGGCTTTCGAACTATCGAGCGACACGCCGCAGAGTTCGCGGACCAGAGCGCAAATGTCGTCGAAATCGCAGGGAGTTACGGGCATGCGGCATACCTCCGTGGCAGGCAGGCGGTGATGTGTGCCGCCAGACTGGAAAGCGGGCTGACCACGTCCGCAAGGCCGTTTTCGATGACTTGCCGCGGCATGCCGAAGACAACCGAAGTGGCTTCGTCCTGGACATGAATCGGGCAGCCGTATCGCTTCAAGCAGCGGCAGCCTTCGGTGCCATCGATGCCCATGCCGGTCAAGATGACTCCGACCGCCGCCTGGCGACAGGTCGCCGCAGCGGAACGGAACAGGTAATCGACCGATGGCCGGCAGTTATTGACTGCGGGGTCGTTGGTGATGTGGATCAGCATTTGCCCGCGGCGCGTTTCCAGACGCATTTGTTGGCCTCCCGGGGCAACCAGCACGTGGCCCGCGACGAGTGGCTCGCCATGAGATGCCTCGCGGACACGCAGTTGGCACACGCGGTCCAGGTCCGCGGCCAGCGACGGTGTGAACAGGGGAGGCATGTGCTGCGCGATCAGTACGGGAGCGGGAAAGTCGCCGGGCAACTGCCGCAGGATTTCGGCGAGCGCGGCTGGCCCGCCCGTGGAGCTTCCGATTACCACGACTGGCTGGGTGGCGGTCTTCTGGCCGTCATGGCGCGCTGCCGTCGCTGCGGCCTGGGCGCCGCAATCTGGCGGCGGTGGGGCAACGCGTCGGACACCGTGGCGAATGGCGGACGCGACCTCGGCGAAGGCTTTGACCCGCGGCAACAGCGACTGGCGCAAGCTGTCAATATTCTGAGTCAGGCTTGTCCCGTCGGGCTTTCGTACGATGTCCATGGCGCCATAGCGTAGTGCGGTGCGCGTGGCGATGGTGCTGCGGAGCGAATTGTCGGAGAGAATAATGACCGCGGCCGACTCGCCCGCCGCCGCCAGTTGGCCGAGAACTTCATGGCCGCCCATTTTGGGCATCTCGACATCCAGGACAACCAGGTCTGGCTGGTATTGTTTGATCTTCTCCAGAGCGCCGTCGCCATCGTGCGCCACCGCCACAACTTCGACTCCGGCAAGTTCGTCAATCAAGTCGCGAACAATTTTTCGATAGAGTGCCGAGTCATCGGCGATGAGTACGCGGAGACAGCTTTGGGTCATCGACCTGCCTTTGCCTGTGGCCTGGACATCGGATCCACGGCGCGCCGGAAGTCCTCTTCGCTGCCGAGCAGGGCTGCCAGCAGTTCATCGAGATTGAGCGTGATCACAAGCTGGCTATCCTGCGCGTAAACACGACCGAACAGCCTGCTATGAACCTTTGCCAGATTTGCCGGCAGCGGCCTGGCGTCCTCGTCAGTGACCTGAATCGTATCGAGCACGCGGTCTACCAGCAGCCCCACGAGCTCATTTTCCCAACGCAGGATCAGGATGCGATGATTCTCAACCAAAGGGCACTCGACACCCAGCAGGTCCGCAAGGTGCACGGTGGTGACGACGTCCCCGCGCAGGTTTACCACGCCGCGAATGCTCGCTGGCGCCAGCGGCACCGGTGTCACGTCCAGAGCCGGCTTGATTTCCTGAACATGCTGTACGTCCAGACCGAGCAGCAAGTGGCCCACTTGAAAGGTCGCGATTTGGCACGGTCCGGTGCTGGTAGTCAGGTCGTTCATTTGAGCACCGAGCCTTTCGGTTGTTGACACCCGTCCGCCAGTTGATCGACGTCCAGCCATCTCGTCGGTTTGCCCTCGATCACGGACACGCCCATTACACTGGGCTCGGTGAAGTTCTCTCTATCGATGGCCGGCGGTACGCTGTGAATGTCGCCAATGCGCGGCGCCAGCAGGCCCTTTTCGCCAGTTGCGGTGGGAATGACGACGACGTACATCGAATCGAGTCCGTGCGTTGTCGCGGTGCGAATGTAGTCGTCCAGTCTCAGCAAGGGGATCGTGGTTCCACGGGACTGCAGCAGCAGCCGATCTCCAACAGTTTCCACTTGTGCCGCCGCCACGCGTTCGATTCTGGCAACGCGGTCCAACGGAACGGCGAACTGTTCCGCGGGGCCGTTGGTGAAGGTCAAGACCGGCCCGCCATGGTCGTCCGCGCTCGTGGGTGCGGAATGCTGATTGTCATCTTCTACGGCAGCACCCGCGAATTGCAGTTGCTCTTGAGCGACAATGCCGCGCGCATCCAGGATCAACGCGACGCGACCATCCCCGAGAACGGTGGCACCGGAAAACACACGGTTGTTGCGCAGGTGCCGGCCCAGCGGTTTGACGACGATTTCACGTGAATCGACAATCCGTTCCACAACCAGGCCGAATTGCAAATGTCCGGATTCAATCACGGCGATATGGGTTGACTGCTGGCCTGCTGGCGTCGTTTCGGGCAGCCCCAGGATGTGACTCAACCGGACCAGCGGTAGCAGTTCGCCCCGCAGCCGCAGCACTTCGGCGTTAGCGATGCGTGCCAGTCGGCGATCGCTGTGCTGATGCGGTATTCCCAACAACTCACGGACACAGGACTGCGGCAGCGCGTAAAGCCGTTCGCCCAGCGTCACGATAAAGGAAGGAATAATTGCCAAAGTCAGGGGCAGCGTGATCTGGAGCGTCGTGCCCTTACCCAGCTCGGAGCTGACGTTGACGGTTCCTCCCAGTCGGTCGACGTTGGCGAGCACGACGTCCATACCGACACCGCGGCCGCTGACGTCGGTCACGTTTTGCGCGGTGGAAAAGCCGGGGCAGAAGATTAGCCGCAAGGCGTCGTTGTCGGGCATGTCAGCTGCTTGTGACTCCGTAATCAATTGCCGTTCCAACGCTTTTCGCTTGATGGCCTGCGCGTTGATGCCGGCGCCGTCGTCCGCGATTTCAATCCGTACCTTGTCAGCCAGATGATACGCCCGCAATGCGATCCGTCCGGCCGACGGCTTTCCCAGCTCGACGCGGCGCTGCGGCGATTCGATGCCGGGGTCAAGGCAGTGGCGGATCAAGTGGGTGGGGTGATGGTCCCTTGCGGCGACGATCGACTTGTCCACTTCGACTTCGCCTCCCTGGATGTGCAAGTCGCATTGTTTGTCCAGTTGCCGGGCCAGCGTCCGGACGACTCGCGGCAAGCGCCCGAACGCCTGCCGGATCGGCTGCATGCGTGTTTGTGTGATGGCGTCCTGCAACTCGGTCGTGATGCGATCAATACCGCTGGATATGGACTGCAAGTGAGAACCGACGTCCTGTTTGGCCACGGCCTGAAGCAACTGATTGCGGACCAGAACGAGTTCACCGGCCAGATTCATCAAGTGGTCCAGGACCCCGACCGGAACGCGCAGGTGCGCGCCTGCATTCGCATCGGTTGCCGCGTTGTCGGAAGCGAGTGGTTGCTCCGCGGGCGCTTTCGGCACGGACCGCGAGCGACGATCTCCGGGATTCGCAATTTCGCTCAGCCGCTGCAGCAGACCCGTCACGTCAGCGTGATTGGACGCAGCGGGGTCGTCCGACAAGCGGGCCAGCGCATCAGCCGCGTCGAGCAAGGTGTCGGCGACATCGGCCGAGGGCGCGAGTTCCTGGTTGCGGATCCCGTTGAGCACCTCTTCCAGGCCGTGCGCCAATTGATTGATGACCGTCAAGCCGACGAAGCCCGCGGCCCCTTTGATTGAATGGATGCCGCGAAATACTTCGTTGACCCGTTCCAGATCGACATTGTCGCTGGACTGCTCCATGGCCAAAACCTGGCTTTCAAATTCCGCCAGATGCTGGTGCGCCTCCGCCGTGAATTCCGCGAGCAGTTCCGGGTCGTCGAGGGACATGAATTGGTCCTGAGTATCAAAGCGTTCGAAGCCCGCCGCGCGATCTCCGGCAAATCACTTCGCCGGGTGCATGGGTCGGTTGGTTGGCGTATCGCTTTTGGCAATGCCTAAATCGTAAACTGAGCGACCTGCTGACGCAGACTCTCCGCCAGACGCGACAAATTGGCGCTGGCGTTGGTCGTCGTCGTGGCAACCTGCGATGTACTGGCCGCGCCATTCTTGACGCGCACGATGTTTTGAGCGATTTCCTGGCTGGCCGCCGCGGATTCCGAAACACCTCGCGACAATGTCTCCGCGCCGCTCGCCGTTTCGGTCAGTCGTTGCGAGATCTCCTTTGTCGTCGCATTCTGTTCTTCGACGGCCGATGCGATCATCCGCGAAACCGCATTGACTTGTTGAATCACCTGTCCCACTTCGCCGATCGACATGACCGCCTCGCCGATCGAGGCCTGGATGCCTTGAATCTGCTGTCGGATGTCTTCGGTGGCACGCGCCGTTTGCCTTGCGAGATCCTTGACTTCCGGCGCCACGACATCGACTCTCTTGCTCTCATTACCGGGCCGCGCCGCTTCGATGGTGGCATTCAAGGCCAGCAAGTTGGTTTGTTCGGCGATGTCTTCGATCACTTGAATCACCTTGCCGATTTCTTCCGCCGTGGATCCCAGCCAGTCAATCTTGTGATTGCTTTTTTCCGCCAGCGCCGTGGCCTGGTCCGCCACGAGTGCCGCCTTCTCGGCGTTCCGCGCGACCTCCTCGATCGAACGGGACATTTCTTCGACGGAATTGGCGACGCTGCGCACGTTGGTCGAGACTGTTTCGGTCGACAGATCCATGTGTTTCATATTGATCGTCATCTCCTCGGCGGCCGCCGATCCCGTTGCTGATTGTGTGTTTGCCTGTGTGGCGTTCGCGGCGAACCAGGTTGCCGTAGACGCCCGCTCACTGGAAGAGAGGGATCGGAA
>CALBSZ010000651.1 GCA_937967665.1 uncultured Planctomycetaceae bacterium | reverse complement strand
GTGTGTTTGGACGTAAGTGACACACTCGCTTGCGCTTCGTGCTCGTAGGACGGCCTAACCTGGCGCTGTCCCGTTAATCGTTGTCCTCGTTGCTGTTGGAAATGGGAATCCCTGTCCGTTTGAAAATATCTTCGCGCGTCGTTTCGTCCCCCACCAGTTCCTTGAGCAGATCGGGCAGCGGCATGCGGCCCCAGCGGACCGCCTGTTCCAACGCGTAGGAAACGGGCGAGTGCGGTTCGGTACGCCGAAAAAACTCGGCCACTTGCAACAAGGCCCGAAAAGCATCCTCGCGCGTGACCACCTTGCCGGACGAGACGGCTTGCCCGTTGCCGTCAGTCGCCGCGATATCTCCACCCGCCGCGGCTGGCTCCTCTTCCGGATCGTTCAAAATGTGACGCGCGACACTCGTCACCCGCTCGCGGCACTCGGACAACACGTTTTTGATATTGGATGTCGGAGGCGCCGCGGGATAGCCGTCTGCGGATTCGCCGCACTTTTCATCCAGCACCGAACTCAGCCCCGCAAACTCGTCCAGGCAGGCGTCGATGTCCTCCAGCAGGTTCTCGAAAAACTCGACGGGCGTTTCATCCACCGCCTTCTGGAACATGGCTTCACTGGCCGCGCCTTGTTCGATCCGCAGCGCCCGTCGTTCCGGGTCCCCGGCTTCCAGATCGATTGCTTCCTTGTAGTCGGCGCTCGAAAGGCCTGAATAGGTTGTGCCCGCGGTGATCGGGATATCTTCAATCGGTCTGATCAGCGCCCCTTCCGCCTCTTCGCCATTCAATCCAGCCAGCTGTGCGACCGTGTGCGCGTAACCGTCTTCGTCCGGTTCCGGATGGATGCTGTCCCAGTACCGATAAGACAACTCGCGCGCCAGGCGGAAGCCGTCACGCAAACCGGCAAAGCCGTGCAGCCGCGTCAGCGCTTCGATCAGCCACGCGACCACCCACAGGTCTTTCGAATGTTCGGCAATGACTTGTTCGGCGAGGCGCTGGACGGACTGCCAGTCGGGACGCTCCACTTGAATGTCTTCGCCTTCGTCGGCAAACAACGCCTGCATGGCCTGTCGTTCCGCGGTCCGAGCCGCTTCGCGGGCGTCCTTGATCTGATAATAGAGCGCACTCAACGACGAATCGTCCTTCAGCTCGACCCCGCCGGGTCGTTCGTCGGAAATCGGAGCCAAAAGTTGTTCGAACTGGAGTATCTCTGGTGACGCCATCGTCAAATTGATCCTGTGAGGCCCATGCGGCGGAGCGAACGCGCTAAGTGCTCTAAAATTTTAGCATGCATTCGACTGGCCCAAGATTTACTGATTCCCAGCTTCGTGGCCGCTTCCTGCAAGGTGCAGCCCTCGAAGTAAGTTGCTTGGATTAAACGCTTTTCGGCCGTGGGAAGCTTTTCAATCACTTGCGACAAACGGTCCACCATGTCACGCCGAGCGGCCACGGTCGCCGGGGATTCTTGCGGATCTTCAAAGGCATCCCCGCTACCTTGCTCGTCATCCCGGCCGCCGCTGGCCAGGTACACGACGGCCAGCTTGTCCGTCAACCCGCGAAACCATCTCGCGTCATCATCCAAACTATTGCCGCTGTCCAACTGGCTCTCGCGCTCCATGGTTTCGCGCGCCTGTTGTTCGTAGCGGATGCGGTTGTAGCGAGCACGACTGGTCCAACTCATCTTGGACAGTCCATCGTAAATCGCACCGCGAACGCGGTAATACGCGAAGGTTGTGAATTGAGTCCCGTGAGCCGGATCGTATTCGCGTGCCGCTTCCGCCAGCCCGAGCTGTCCGTAGGCGATCAGGTCGTCCATTTCCACACGCATCGGGACGTTGCGGCTGACTTTGGAAGCCAGCGAATGAACGAGTGCCTGCCCGTCTTCGATTAGCTGTTTCGTGTTGTCATTATCGGTGACTGTCATTGAGCGTGGCGTCCATCAAACGGCGCCAGAAACGGTGTAAGCGTTCGTTGCCAACCGGATCATCCCACAGCGTGCTGGCGATTTGCCGCGACATGTTTACCAATAAGTCTTCGTTCTTCAGCGCCTGCCGATAGCGATTGCAAATCAGCGCCAAGACAAGTTCTTCCACCAGCGGTTCCGTTAACGTCTCCGCGCCGCTGTTTCGCGCGACATCGATCAGCTTCTGCAAGTCTTGCGGGTCCAACGGGTCGTCCTCGCCCGTTAGCTGCAACGTTTCCTGCAAGACCTGATCCAGCAGCTCCGATTCGGCCGCATCCGGCGGTGTCGCGGACTCTGGCTGCGGTTCGTGGTCTGGAGCGGGTTCGCGAGAACCTTCCGATTCGAATGCAGATGACGACATAGAACTTCTTACCGGTCGCTGGTCTGGTGAATGAGACGACGAAGGAACCCGAGCGAATGATAACAAGGCAACCTGCGTACAAAGGTAACAAGTCGTTGTAAATAACTAACTTAACGCTTGCCAGACGCAATAGCAATACGACTGAAATGCCGGGTCGACCAATCAGGTAGCCTGGGCAATTGCAGGCCCCTGGTCAAAATCGTGCAATCAGGGCGCGGTTTGCTGTCTCTGCCCTTCTGCAGACGCACCGTTCCATTCAACAAGGAAGGTTATCGGCGCAAGCGAGTGAATGTTGCGAGAAAACGAGAAGTTTCCCGGGAAGAATGAACCAGCGTCAGCGGATGGGATCGCTTTTGCCCAATTCCGACGACAGCCACGGCAGTGCGCGGCGGCCCGCGAGTTGCGGACTATTCGGCGTACGGCGGCAATTCGACGATCGACGTGACTTCGATGACTTGCAGTTCAAACTGCCGCCGAATCGCGGCGATACGCGCCCCTCCGCTGGGCTGCAGATCGGCAACCGGGTTGTAGCGGTCGAGTACCGGTTGGATGGCGAACGAATCGTCGACGGAATAGTGAGCCAGGTTGTTCGTTTCGCCCGCGCGATCACTGAAGAAACGAATTTGTACGTGCCACTTGCCCGACCGCTGGCACACAAAGATCTCATGCCAGCAGTCGTACTCGTCGGCCGTCGCCTCCCAGCCGGAAGTCTGTACGACGGGAGTCAATTCGTTTCTTCGCGCGACCGACGGCACGCGCGAGGTGCGCGATTCGTAGGATCGCGTCCGCGGATTGAATGCAAACGCATCTTGATATTCCATCAATGTTGCGAAACTGGTCATGGCTGGCTCCCAGCGGAAGGACGTCTCACCGTCCACCGAATCCGATTTGAAAGTATCTTGTGAAAGCAAAAACGGAACACACACTTGCGGTACGACGTGTCGTCAAGTGCGCGACCACCTTTCGGAAGCAATGTCGAGACATATAAAAGTGGTCATGGCCAGTAGTATCGTTACGATTGACATGATCGATTTCTCCTGTAGTTCCAGACGGCAACGAGTCCTTCTACCCAGTTAGCTGCCGGTGACCGGGAGATCGTCACAAGCGAGGGGAAGTTTTTTTGACCGGTTGACGCAAAGGCCTGCGGAAAAGGAGAATTTACCCGTAGCCCACGGCGCCGCCCGCAGTTTGTAGTCCCGCGACTCCGCCCGCAGTTTGTAGTCGCGCGACTCCGTTCGGGGGGCCCGTCGATCGGGGTCGCGGAACGACAACCGGCACACACGCTTTCCTTTGCCATTCGCGAAATTGGCATCGCAACACGACCATTGAATTCATTCTCCCTCCGAGAGAGTCGCGAGGAACGAGTGGAGAGGGGCCAAAACAATTTCGGCGGCTAACGCCTCCGAACCGTCTGAAAGGAAGGGTGATAGTTCATCCGCGCGACGGCCGTGCTGTGCGAGTTGCGTGGAACAAGCGGTCTACCGCGAGCACGGTTACATCACCTGCAGCAGGAACCACAAGAAACCGGCCAGCACGGCAAACGTGGCTCCGATCACCAGCAGGCCTTTAACCAGCGGCAGGCGGCTGTGCTTCACGCTCGTCAACAGCTTGCCGCAATGCGGGCAGTGCACCGGTAGCGGTCGCGAGAGCTCGCCGCCGCAATCGCAGGTGATGACTTGTTGATGAGACATGTTCGCTGATCGTTGTTCCAAGGCACCGGCCAGTTCGATTGGCCGGTGCCTTGGATGTTGACGTCACTCTTGTTCGGACGGCGCGTTTCGGTCTTCCCTGGGCGGTTCCCTCCGCTTGCCATCATGGCGCCGGGAAATCGATTCCGCCAGCTTTTCCGCTTCGTTCTTGTCGATCGCGCCGTCGCCATTTACGTCGGCGCGTTCGAGTACGCGTTGCATCTGTTCGGGCAGTTCGTCCTGCGAAACCTTCCCGTCCCCGTTCCTGTCGTGTTGCATCAGCCGCGCCACGATTCCCGCCACCCTGCTACTGGGTTTCTGTTCGGCAGTCCGCGGACCGCGATCGCCTGGATTCTCGCGTCCGGCATTTGGCGGGTCTTGTGGTTCACCCGGCGGACGCTGTCCATCACGCGGCGGGCGTTGATTGTCATGCGGCGGTCCCTGGCCGGGAGGTCCGAATCCGCGTCCGCCGGGCGTATCGCCAAAGCCGCCGTGCACGGGTCGCGGGGGACGTGTTTCTTCGGCAGACAGTTTGCCGTCGCTGTTCTTGTCCAGAGTCTTGAGTGATTCCGCCGCTTTGGCGATTTCGTCCGCCGAGATTTCGCCATCGCCGTCCCGGTCGAGCGCGGCCATCAGCGGCGGGGGCGGCGGAGGCCGAAAACCGCGGCCGTCATCCCGTTCACCAAAACCTTCCCCTTCGCGACCAGGTAGAGGACGCCGTTCACCTCCCGGCGGCTGCGCGACGACCGAACTGTCAACCAGGCCGACAACCAGGGCCACCGCCGCTACACACCAATACCTTTTCATTTGCTTCAGCTCCATGTCAGGACACTTCCCAGCCACCATTCTGCCACGAATCCCTGCAAACTGGAATTCGAATGTCACGGGAAATGTTCTAAAAGTAGCAGTCTGTGTTGGCGAATTCCCTGTGCATCCTGCGTCATCGGCTGCCGTACTGCATTTCTGCTGGCAACTTGCGATCCAAGTACGCTGCCGCGAAACGTCGGTCGTAGCCGCGCGAAAAACGTCCCTTGGCAGCACTTGGCATTGCGGGTTCGCATGCTGCGCACCATCAAGGTAAGATAACACGCAGGCAGCAAAGAGTGATTAGTCCGACAACGCCAGGTTGGTTCCGTCTTCATACAAGCTCGAAGCGCTGGCGAGTGGGTAACCTACGACCGGATACACTTGCTCGCGCTGCGTGCTTGTATTTTGGCGAATTGCCGCACACTTGGCGCTGTCCAATTAGAGATTCTTGAATAACGACTTCCCGCGCAGGATAGGAGTGTACCATGCGTTTTGTCTCCGCGCTATCGCGACAAGTGCAAACCGTTTTTGTTCTCATCGCCATGGTCTTGGCGACTCCGTCCCATGCCGCCGACTTGCAGTTGGAGAGGATCGAGGGGGCGAAGCCGGTGAATGTGGTGTTCATTCTTTCGGATGACCATCGCTACGATGTGATGAGCTTCCTGGGGCATCCCTGGGTGGAGACGCCGGCGATGGATGCGATGGCGCGCGAGGGAGTTTACTTCGAACAGGCGATGGTCACCACGTCGCTCTGTTCGCCAAGCCGCGCTTCGATCCTAACGGGCCAGTATATGCACCATCACGGTGTGGTGGATAACAATGTTCTTACACCCGCAGGAACCCGGTTCTTTCCCCAGTATCTGCAGGCGGCCGGCTACCAGACGGCGTACTTTGGCAAGTGGCACATGGGTGGACACTCGGATGAACCGCGGCCGGGTTTCGACCGCTGGGTGTCGTTCAGAGGACAAGGCCACTACTATCCGCCGCAGAGGAATTGGTCGCTCAACGTCGACGGCAAGTCGGTGCCGCAGCAAGGCTATATCACCGACGAACTGACCGACTATGCCATCGACTGGCTCGACACCCGAGTCAAACGAAGCGACAAACCGTTCTTCCTGTACCTGTCGCACAAAGGGGTGCACGGCATGTTCCACCCCGCCGCGCGTCACGCGGGCCGTTACAAAGGCAAGCCGCTGCCCCAACCCAAGACGATGGCGAACACGCCGGAGAATTACAAAGACAAGCCGATGTGGCTGAAGAACCAGCGCAACAGCTGGCACGGCGTCGACTTTGCCTACCATCAGGACACCGATATCGCCGAACACTACCGGCTGTATTGCGAAGCGCTGCTGAGCGTCGATGAATCGATCGGTCGCGTGCGGCAGTGGCTGTCCGACAACGGCATGGCCGAGAACACGCTGGTCATGTACATGGGAGACAATGGTTTTCAGTGGGGCGAACATGGCCTGATCGACAAGCGCACCGCCTACGAAGCCTCCATGCGAGTGCCGTTGCTGGGGGTCTGTCCCCGCATCTGGAAGGCCGGCACGAAGGTCGAGCAGGTCGTGGCGAATATCGATATCGGCCCGACCGTGCTCGCCGCAGCTGGCCTCCGCACGCCGGCCCAAATGGACGGCCGGAGTTTCCTGCGACTGGCCAGCGGCGAACTCCAGCCGGACGACTGGCGGCAGCACCTGCTGTATGAATATTATTGGGAATACAATTACCCGCAGACGCCGACCACGCTGGCCCTGCGGACGCAGCGCTACAAGTTCATCCAGTACCACGGCATCTGGGATATCGATGAACTGTACGACATGCAGGACGATCCGCTGGAGGAACACAACCTGATCTTCCGGCCGGAACATCAAAAACGCATTGCCCAAATGCGCGCCGACTTGCATCAGATCCTGGCAGCCGTCGATGCCAATCGCGTCCCCTTCAGCCACAAGCGCAGCATGGGATCGAACCTGCGGCTGCGGAGCGGTGCGGCGCCCGCTGACTTCCCGCCGCAACTGCTGCGCGACAAGAACCGCAAGGAATAGAGCAGCGCGGCCCACTCGCGTACCGCTCACATTACGGCGCCGGAGTTGGGGTCGATGCCGATGCCCTTGCAGAGTGACGTGAGTTGCTCCAGGACCAGCAGCAGCGAGCCGGGATCGAGGAAGTCGTCCTCGAAATCGTCATCCGCGCCGGAACTCACAATCTTTTCGAAATGGTAGATGTCAAAGCGCGCCGTACATTCGGGCAACCGCGAGAACTTCTCGCGTTCCTCGCGACTCATGAACTCGGTGCTCATTTCGTCTTGGATCTCAGCGATATGAATCGCCACGTCCTCCCCCGAAATGTACGTGATGTCCATCGCCGCGAAGTCGTCGTTGTTGACGACCGTCAACGATTCGAAACCGCCTTCCTCATCTTCGCGCCGCCCCGTCACCTCGTAGTGCCCGCCGAGTTGGCGGAGCGCTTTCTCGACGGCGGCCGGACTGGGTCGATTAGCCGCGTCGAACAAAACAAAAAAGGTTTCACGCCAGCGATAATCGTTGTTTTCAAAAAGAGACATGCGATCTGTCTTTGCGTGAAGAAGACGAGCTGATTGGCGGCCCTCGATACGTACTCTTTCGATTTGGCTCTTTCGATTTGGCTCTTTCGATTTGGCTCTTTCGATTTG
>CALBSZ010000650.1 GCA_937967665.1 uncultured Planctomycetaceae bacterium | reverse complement strand
TCGACGCGGCGCCCGAGCAGATACCAGCAAAGGACCAACGGCAGCAGGCACGCCAATAGTAGGCCGATGTTGGTGATCGCCGCCGCGATGACTGGGTCCAAGCGGCGTTTGGCGGCCAGGTCACGGCGCTCGCCTTCGAGCAGATCCCGTTGCCGCCCGACCTCTGTACGTTCCGCTTGGACTTCGCGCTGCAAGGCAACCATTTCCTGCCGCGCTTGGGCATCGGCTTCGACCAAGCGCCGCGAACCTTCGGCAACTTCGCGTTGAAGTTCGGTCACTTGGCGATTTTGCTCTGCCTGCCGCTCCAAGTGCCGTTCAGCCATTTCAGCGAGACGTTTGTTTTCTTCTTCATCACACCCGATCACCGTCAACATCAGCGCTGCGACGATCGGCATGAGGATCATCTTGTGTGTTTGCATACGACCTCCAACGGTTAATGAGACGTCTGAGAATGTCCTGCAGCGCGAGGCGCAGGCGTCGCTCCTTGATGAGCGCAACAACCGCCAGCAGCAGGGCCACGGAAACAAAAGCGAGTACAACGTACGACAAGTGATTCTCCTTTCTTCTTCGCGATTGATATATTCAGAAAGACGATCAACCCAGCCAGAGCTAAGCGATCCCTTCATGTATAGTGACGCGTTTTGGCCTTGGATTTAGCTTCGCATTGGTCATGAACATCGTCACACTGGTGCGTTGCTGCCGACTTCGGACGAGTCGGCATGAGGTTCGTCGCGGGTACCGGCGTTGGGCGGTTTCGATTGCGAGTCGGACCGCACTCCTTGTTTGGCGTTCTCGTTCAACCAGCGCTTCGCCAGCACGCGGCCGACCAGTCGTGCGAGTTCTCGATACGGTTTCTCCATTGACTCAACTCCAAAAAAGAAGGCCCAGCAAAATGCCGGGCCTTTGGGGGTAACAGTTGAATTGTGCCGAGCTTCGTTGTTCGGCGTTACGAAGGGCTACGCCGCCTCGTCTGAGTCGGCCGATCCGTCCGACTGCTCGTCGTCAGACTCCGACGGCGAGTCGTCTCCAGGATCGTCGCCGGTCTGCTGGGCATCGACGAAACGCTTCCACGCGCGGTACGCACGGTTGAGGTCCAGGCCGGTGATCTCAACGATCTCCGTCCATTTGGTTCCCTCGGCCCGCATCTCAGCGATCTTCGGGGCCCACTGATCCATCAACGTGGGGCCGCCCAGGTCGATTACGAACTCCTTCGAGGATTCGTCGTTGACGCAGTTCGCCAACAACGCGTCCAGAGCGTCGCCGGAGTCCGCTGACGACAGGATCGCTTTCAAGGCTTCCCAGGCGAGGACGCGAAAGCGCAGGCGGGCGTACCCGCGCGATTTGCCAGGCGGAATCACCTGATCGGCTTCGATGCGGCCGACGATCTTCCGCAGCAACAGCGAGGCTTCGTAGCCACCTTCGCGGATCACCGACGCC
Organism: uncultured Planctomycetaceae bacterium; assembly: GCA_937967665.1. Classification (GTDB taxonomy): domain Bacteria; phylum Planctomycetota; class Planctomycetia; order Pirellulales; family Pirellulaceae; genus CALBSZ01. Next base: position 3,868 of record CALBSZ010000650.1, on the reverse strand, counting down.
AGACCATCGAGTTGCTGCTGAATCCACTTGTCATCCGGCATTTCCACCGGTGCGGAGAGCAGTTTGCGGGCATCTTCGATCTTCTTGCGAAGTCGTTTTGCTTCACGCTCCGCTTCGTCGAGACGGTCACGGACCGCTTGGCTCTGGATGCGGCCTTCGGCCAAGGCATCAACGAGATTGGCAATCTGGGATTCGACATCCCGTAGGCGCCGCTCATCATGGGCGACTTCTTCGGGAACGCGCTGGGTGACCTCTTCGATCTGTTGACGCATGGCGGCCAGCGCTTCATCAAGCCAATCAGGCCACGACGTTAGCAGCTTGGCGAGAAACTCCAGCACGGCTTCCTCCGCCTTCTCCACGGGGACGCGGGTAGTCAGTTCGCAGCAATGGTCGTCCGCGCCGCGATTATTGCAGCCCAGATACAGCCGTTTGCCGCTCGCCTGCTGCCACATGCGGGAACCGCACTTGCTGCAAAACACCATGCCGGCCAGCAAACCGTCGGGATAGAGCGCCGTATGATGGACCTTGGGTCCACGGTGCTTTTGTCCCGGTTTCTTGCCGTACAACTCTTTGAGATCGGCCAGACCTTTTTGGGCCGCGTCCCAAACGTCGTCCTCGATGATCCGCAGCTCTGGACGCTCGACGACAACCTGCAACTCTTCTGGCACAGGGATTTGCTTCTTTTTGCCCTGGGAGTTGCGGATGGTACGGGTCGTACCCCAACGCCAGATGCCGATGTACTTCTCGTTTTCCAGGATCTTGCGCACGTGTCGCGCGCGCCAGCGGTTCGAGCGTCGACGATGTCCGCACGGGGCATTCTGGCGGGTCAGTTCTTTGGCGATCCAGGAAATGGAACGCCCTTTGTTGAACCACTCAAAGATCTTGCGAACCCACTTCGCTTCGGATTCTTTGATGCGAAGTCCACGTTCCGGTTTCGGGCCCCGGCTCTCGGCGGCCTTCTCCGGATTCAGCAGATAGGACTCATAGCCGTAACAGTAATCGCCGGCAGAAAGTTGACCGAGGATGCGACCAAGCTGCCCGCGGCGAACACGGCGGCCGAGTTCGCGAATGGTGGTGGAATTGTGCAACTCCATCACTTTCACCCGCAACTCCCAACCGGTCTGCTCCGTGTCGATTCCTTCGCCGGTTGCGATGAAACGCCCACCCATGTAGACCAGGTCGGTGATGAACGCGAACGTGTTGTCCGCCCGGCTCAAACGCGACTGATCGTCCACGGCCAGGATACCGATCTGGCCGCTTTCCATCATCGCTTGCAACCGCTTGAAGTCATCGCGAAACACCTTGGTCCCACTTTCGGCTTCGTCGTAGATGACGATCGCCTTGGAGTGGTCGATCCCCATTCGCGCGAGCGCTTCGCGCACTTCGCGCTCCTGATCTTTGCACGACTTGTTGGACTGCAAGTCGCTCGAAAACCTCGTGTAAATCACGAGGGCCAAACTCAAAACCATGGCAAGCATGTCTATTCTCCTTGCGGGACTGTTCCCGCATGAAAGTCAATCGGTGGACTCGACAGCGCACGGCGATCCTGCGTCCGACCTTCGCCGGTCTTCCGAGTTGGGACCGTCGACTGTCGAGTCGATTTCAGTAACGGATGAAAGCGCCTTCAGAGCAGGCAGACATGGCGCAGGCGATTGCGCCGAAAAAATCCGAGCGGATTTTGCTGACCAAGATCGGCCAAGAGAGATAAGGGCGGTGGATCGAGAAGAGCTAAGCGATCCTCATCACTATAATATGCCGCGTTTCTTGCCTGAATTTAGGTCTAAAGTGCTTGCTGGCAATGACTTGCGCTGCGAGGACTGATGTAGTTGCGTTATTGAAGCGGTCGGACTACAATTCTGTTATTTGGAGTGCCCTTTTTTTGCTGCACGACGTTCTATCGCACGCAAGAGCAATTGCCCGAAGTGCGACAGCCGTTGATCTGGGGACAAAACCGCTGGATCTGGCAATTCCGCCGCGCGAAGTGAAGCTTGCGTAGCCGCTGACTTATTCAGCGACTGATTTTTTACGTTGTACTTGGGTTTTTTCGAGTGGTTTTTCACTGTCAGCTCCGCGAAACGAGGCTCGTTTCAGCGGGCAGACATGGATTTGCATCAGCGGACGAAGAATTCTCCAGAAAGTCTGGGAGAAAAGGAAAATGTGTTCTGAAATCGACTACGGAGAAGTCGCGGAAACTTGGGATGACGAAGATCACTTGTCCGAGATCCACGTGGAGACCAAGGTGTCTCGCCTCGGGCATCGCGACTTTCGTCTTGTGAGGACTGAGTCCGACGGAAACGTCAGAGCTGTCGATCCTCTGGACCTTTTAGGGCTGGATCGTGCTGCCGATTTGATCGAGCAGGACAAGGAAAGCGACAAGCATCAAGCGATGGCGCTTGCTTTGTGCCGCTTACTGGTCCCGAGCATCCAGAAACGAAGGTCGGGTCGGCACCTGGTGGTTGACACATGGACAGAAGCTGCTGCTCAAGGGGAAACACTTTGCGAAGAAGTTCGAATTCCGGTGTCGTCCGAACTCGCGCGCGACCAACGCGAACAATGGAGAGTCGTGCAAGCTAACGAAAACCCGCCGGAAGGATCGCTCGAAGAGCTGTTCTGGAGTGCGGTAACTGAACTCCCACATCTCAAACATGAGTTTCCAGATCCGAAACTTTGGAGATTCGCCTGGGAACTCTATGTTCACCTCGTTCCCCAAGGCGAGGGGCTGGTCAAGCTAGATTGGCCAAGCGTAACTCGGAAGATTGACGAGTATCGCGAGAATGACTTCGCCCAACTCGGGTTGGATCTAACTGGACGGGAATTGCAGGGGTTATTTCGGAAGATGATTGCCGTGACATTGCGCCGTACGAGCAAACTTACTGGTCGAGTCGCGCTTGACGTTATCCGTGAAAAATACGATGGGACTGGGGCATTGAATCCCACGGAAGAATTGTTGCTGAATCTCCGCTACGGAAGTACTGAGCAATTCGGAAGGATCAATGCTGGATACCTTACGGGGTGTGGACAACTGTTCTCGGCGTTCTTCAACGACGTGTTCGCTTCAGTAGCAAATGGTGCATCTCAGCGGGCTCAAACGAGAGCGTCGAACAACTTGTTCAAGTTTGTGTATTTGTTCAAACGCTACCAAGACCTTCGCAAATACGCCTGGCAAGAAGAGGCACTAGAGAGACCAGGGCGTGCCACTGGCAAGTTGCCGGGAAAGCGGAAGCAGCCTCTATTCGAAACGGAGATCGTGGACAAGAAAGCTCGGACGCCACTTCAGCAGGCGGTCATTTTAGACGAAATCGATGTCCTAGTCGATGGTATTCTTCCTGAGCTTGAGAACAGTAAACCGCAATATGCAAACTTCACGCGTTTGTTCATTGAAAACGACTGTGACTTCGAGTCGGCCGCGGCAGAGTCCGGTTTGTCGCTACGACAATACAAACGACGAATGAAGGAAACCGTCCTTCCCGCTGTCCAGAGATTGGAGAAACGCATGAGAAATGCTGAGAAGGACTGAAGGTCACGTTTTCACGATGCGCGTTACCCATGAAGCGAGTCGACACCCGATGCCAAAGACCAATCGCAAATCCCCAACCAACAAGAAAACGAAGTACGCTGCTATCTACGCCCGTGTTAGCACGTTTGACCAGAATCGCGGCGACTACAGTTCCCTGGAAGATCAAGAGGCGCGACTCCGGCGTGCCGCCGAGGAAGATGGTTACCAGGTATTCCAGGTATTCCGCGAAGTGGCCAGTTCCGCCGACCTGGATCGAGACGAACTGCGAAATCTGTTGAGCAAGCTCGACAAGATAGACGTCGTCTACGTCACTAAGCTTGATCGACTGTCCCGTTCGATGCACGATTGGTG
>CALBSZ010000649.1 GCA_937967665.1 uncultured Planctomycetaceae bacterium | reverse complement strand
CACTGCGACTGAACACTCATACACGTTACCCGGCGGCGATGGGTGCTAACACGGTGCCGTCGGTGAAACCACCCGCCAGGGATATGAAAGCACTCCCCGGCAAGGTAACCTGCCACAGCATCTCGCCCGTATTGGCGTCGACGCAGAAGCCGAGGATTTCGGTGACCGCATTTTTTTCTTCGAGAGTCTTGATCGGTACGTGCGTTGTCACGAAGACGCGATCTCCCCAGATCGTTACGCCGCTCATTCCAGCTTCCGGCAGCGGAGTCCGCCAGCGAATGTTTTCATCTCGCGTCACGCTCCACTGAACCGGCGGCGAGCCCTCCACCTGCCAGTTGCCGTTCGCGCCCGCGGGCTGATGCCAATGATCCTCAGCGCCCAGAGTCAGGCCGGCATAAAACACCGAAATGGCTGTAGTAATTGCGAGAGTTTTCATGTTTCGTCAATGCTCATCGTTGTGACTTAGAATGGATTTCAATCCCGACGGTCTTTCCCAAAAACGAATTGACCGTTCCCTCAAATCGCCTGTCCCATTCAGGGGGCTGCTGTGGGCGGCGGGCTGAAGACAGGCCGCGTCGGCACGGGATGGAATTTGGCAATGGGGGGCGTTGCTGTGTCGGTCGCCGATTCGTGCAGGAACTGCCCGTGCGTGAGAATCCCCACTCGGGACCGCGGCATTAACGGACAGCGAACGTTCGCAACCGGCGGATCGGGATCATGGCAAACATCGACTGTCGCGCCGCGCGGTGCCGCGCAGCCGGCTGTGAGGACCGTGAGTATGAGGAACGGGATGATGGAGTATCGCATCATCAAGAGTCATCGGCATGCCCAAACCGGATCTTTGAGGCAATCGCGAGAGGCGGGCTATTTTGTCTGCGTGGTAATCGGGCTGGATCCGTCAGCGTCGCCAGCCACCAATTGCAGCAACTGCAGTGCCAGGAAGATCAGGATCGGCACGACCAGGTAGACGGGCCAGAGTTTCCACCACAGGTGATGCCGGAACGGCAAATGCAATGCCTCAACCGCTGCCGCGACGAGGATGGTGGCCAGGGTTAACAGGAGCATGCCGCAGCCGCCGGCGGCCATGATTCCCTTGAACGAGCTGGCTTCGCTGTGCTGCTCGTTATGAAACTCCATCGTCTTACCGCGACGCAGGCATGTCGGTACGATCTCGGCGATATCCATCGCGCGGCAGACGGACATCCACTGTCCCCGATCCTGCCTGGTCCTTACCGACTGCTCGAATTCCCGCAGCACAAATGAAACAGACGATTCGGCGCTTGCATCGACAGGTTCAAGCGGCGTCTTGCCGCTTTCAAGTGACCACGCTCCTTTCGTGGAAATCGTCAGCGCTACTTCGCCGCTTGCGGTGTAGGCGGACAGCCTCGCGTCCGCGTCTGGCAGCGGCACGTTGGTCCAGCGTACCAGAATCCCGGACTCCGAAGTCATGTTAATGGACACGCCGCGGAGCGTGCCGTCTTCGGGCTGCGATCCCATCGCGCTGACTTTCTGAATCGGACCGGCGATGGCCTGGATCATGTCGATATCCCGTACCAACTGGTCTTCGTCCGCGAGTCGGCGTTCGAAGACCAGCTGCGTGATTTCGCCGCGGTCGCGTAGCAGCGACACGAATTGGCGCCAGACTGCATGCTGGCGATTTTTGTAATACGGCCGAATGATTCCCGCATGATCCGCGCGGATCATATCCAGTTCGAAACCAACAATGGCCTCGCAGGCCGGCATGACAACCAGCAGCGGGAGGTTGGCGTTGACGAGTTTCCGGAGCGCATCGTCGTGTGATTCGTCCTGAGCAGTTCGCGCCGCGACGATGACCGCGTCGACACCTTCACCCGACAAGAGCGATTCCCAATGCTCCCCGACCTCCGCGGGTAACGCGAGTGCTTGCAAGCGAGCGCGATACGTGTCCGGCGCGTGGCAGGCGACCAGATCCCAGCCCTCTTGCTGGATCGCCGTTTCCACGATCTCCAAAACGTCCTCATCGCACCCGAATGTGGCGAGACGCAATGCGGTTTGTTTTTCAGGCATCGAATTCCTGCAGCATTCTTTCCAGCATTTCCAATGGCAATCCCACCACGTTGGATTCACTGCCACGCACCACGCTCACCCAACCCGTGCGGTCCTGCAGACCGAATGCGCCGGCCTTCCCCTCCCACAACCCGCTGTCCAGGTACTCTTCGATCTGTTCGTCCGACAAGTCCGCCATTTTCAATTCGGTACAATCTACGTCGACCGCCGTGCGATCGTCCGGCCGCAGCCAGAGACAAACTCCGCTGTAAACGCGCTGCGAGCGGCCACATTGCAACCGCAGCATCTCGCCGGCGTGCTGCCGGTTTTTGGGCTTGCCCAGGATCTGGCCGACGCATTCGGCAACCGTGTCGCTGCCAAGAACCAGTCCCGCGGTTAGAGTACGAGCAACATCGGCCGCCTTCTGGTAGGCCAGCCGCGCTACCATTTCCGGTGGCGTTTCCTTGCTGCAAATGCCGCATTCGGCCGATTCCGAAGCCGGCATGACGTCGAACGTGTATCCCGCCTCGGCCAACAATTGGCGTCGCCTGGGGGATTGGCTGGCAAGTATCAGTTTGGTCATTGGTGATTGCTGTCTCGTTCGTTATCATGCACGCCGGTCGGCATTTCAAAACGACCACGCGGTCGTTCCGTGCCGCTGGGTGGCATTCCCACTCCATCTACAACTGCGGCATTCGAAAGACGGGTAACGCTTGGCGGCGATTGTCAATGGACGGGCGATGTGCTCAAACTTTCCACAACGAAACCCCCGGGGAAGGCGATAGCTTGACGTTGTTTTTCGGCGGCGCGCGTTGCTGACCTCCATCCATAGTGCCCCTGCCCACCATGTGCGAAACTCCTTTTCCCATACTATATGAAGATAACCACCTGCTGGTCATCTCCAAACCCGCGAACCTGCCCACAATGGGAGTCGCCGAGGGGATACCGAGCGTACTCACACTTGCCAAGGATTATATTCGTCGCAAGTATCACAAGCCAGGGAACGTTTACTTGGGGATCGTGAGTCGGCTTGACGCGCCGGTGACAGGCGCGTTAGTGGTTGCCAGGACTTCCAAAGCAGCGTCGCGTCTGACAGAGCAGATGAAAAAACGCGTGGTCGACAAGAAGTATTGGGCGTTGGTCGAGGAAGTGCCGGAGCCGCCGGTGGGACAATGCAGCGGTTGGGTGCGTAAGGACGAGCGAAATCGGCGGATGCACATGACCAATCGGCAGGCGGCCGGCGCGAAAGAAGCGAAACTGGAATATGCCACGATTTGGCAGGGCCGGCCGGGCGCTGTTCTGGAGGTGAGATTAGAAACGGGACGCAAGCATCAAATCCGCCTGCAATTGTCCGCGCTGGGGTACCCGGTCGTGGGAGACCGGAAATACGGCAGCCGTGTTCCTTTTCGGGAAGGCATCGCCCTGCATGCCCGGTCGATTCGGCTGATCCATCCGGTGCTCAAGACGGAATTGATGCTGACCGCTCCGCTGCCGAAATCATGGCGGCAAGCGGGAATCCGGCATCTGAGCTAAGCCGAATTCCGGGAATAACGGCAAAACGATGGCGTATTTCGGGCAGATAGTGCGAGTCGCACGGACGTGTAGCGTCTCCGGCACTTGAAATCACCGTGTCAATTGGCAAAAAAACGCTCCACTTACGCGAAACGCGCTGTAGGGAACGCTCGTCTGCTACTTCCGGCTAGCGTCCGACGCGGGCTGGCAGGGCAGCAAGACGAATTTATCAGCCCGACCTGTCAGATTTGGAATCCTGGTGTAAAATGCTTTTTGCCAGGGAAGATATTTTTTACAGCAATCTGTCAAGGCCAGCGCCGTGGCAAGTCATCGTTCTCTATTTCGAAATTCCGCTATCCTGAGCGGCCTTGTGACGCAGCAGCAATTGGATGCCGCGATGGCCAGCTTGCAGGCCTATCCCGGCAAGTCCGCGTCGTCCGCGACCGAAATCACCGACGACATGCTCGCGGCGAAACTGGTCGAGCAAGGTGCCTTGACGATCTACCAGGCGGATCAAATCAAGGCGGGACGCACGAAGCTCAGGCTGGGGCCGTACATCATTACGGACTGGATCGGTCAGGGCGGCATGGGGCAGGTGTTCAAGGCCGAACATGAAATGATGGGGCGCGAGTGCGCCGTCAAGGTGTTGCCACTCAACAAATCGACACCGGAAGCGATCTCACACTTTCGACGTGAAATCCGCACACAGGCGAAATTGGATCATCCGAACCTGGTGCGGGCCTACGACGCCGGCCAGGACGGCAATGTGCACTACCTGGTGACAGAGTACGTTCCCGGCACCGATCTGCGGCGACTGGTCCGATCCAGTGGCGCGCTGAGTGTTCAGCAAGCGGCGAAAGTGATCATGCAGGCGGCCTACGCTCTACAGTACGCCCACGACGAAGGGCTGATCCACCGTGACGTCAAGCCGGGAAATATTCTGGTCACGCCGGACGGAACGGGAAAAGTATCGGACCTGGGACTGGCCGGATTCATGAACGAAGGCGAGTCGGATCCGCGCGCCGGAAAGATCGTCGGTACGGCCGACTACCTGTCTCCCGAACAAATCAGGACACCCAACGACATTGCTCCAGCCAGCGACGTTTATTCGCTCGGCTGCACGCTGTACTACGCCGTGACTGGAAAAGTGCCGTTCCCGGGAGGGACTCCGCGCGAGAAAGCTCGTCGCCATTGCGACGAAACTCCCTGGCACCCGCGACGATTCAATACCGATATCAACGAAGAATTTGTCGAGATCATCGCGGACATGATGGAGAAGGATCCCAAAGATCGCATTAACTCGGCAGGCGAGGTCGCTAGTCGCCTGGAAGTGTGGGCCGCCGACGCCGCGGCGCTCCCGTCGCACCAGTTAGGCAAGTCGCCCTGGATGGCGCCGCCGTTTCCATCCGGAACGGACGACGACGACATGCACGATCAGGATACGGACGCCGGCAGCCTGGCGGAGAGCCCCAGCCAGCTGTCGCAGGGAACCGAGCCGGTGGCATCGTCGACTCAGGATACGAAGGCGATCAGAGGCCGGCGTCGTCGAGCCCCCTTGTTGTTCTTCAACGATCCACCCGATCCGCAGACGCAAGAGGCCGTCGTCCTGGCTTTGGCCATCGCCATTCCCACCGCGATGCTCGTCGGCGCCCTGCTGACGCTGATGATCACTTCCTCTTTCCGCTAATTCAAGTTAGAAGTGACGACTCCACAAGAATCCACAACAATACCAGTACGCAGCGTGAGAAACTGAGTTTAGACTCACGGG
>CALBSZ010000648.1 GCA_937967665.1 uncultured Planctomycetaceae bacterium | reverse complement strand
ACGGCCCTTCGGGTGCTTCGCACAATTGACTCCTGACCCCTTTACCGAACCCCTATTGCAAAGTTCCCTTCAAGGACTCGAAGGTATAAGTCACCAGCGGTTCCCGCTTGCCACGCACTTCCAACGGGGGTAGTTCCACGACGCCGAGCGGCTCCGGAAGCAGTGCCAGTGTGGATGGGGAAAACAGCAACGGCGATTGGTGCTCTTTGGTGAGCGATTCAATCCGAGCCGCCACGTTGACCACGTCCCCCACGGCGGTAAACTCCATGCGTCCCGGCGAACCGATCGTGCCCACGATCGCCATGCCGGAGTTAATGCCGACACCGATGCGCAAGTCCGCGTGACCCAACTGGCGAATCTCGTGATTCAGTTCCGGCAGCGCCTGCAACATGGCCAGCCCCGCCGCGATCGCCTGCTCGGCATGATCCTCGCGCTCGTCAATCGCCCCGAAAATCGCCATCATGCCGTCGCCCACCAGCTGATTCACGATGCCGCCGTGTTCCGTAATCGTCCGCGTCATCGTTGCGTGAAAAGCATTCAGTACCGTTAGCGCCTCGTCCGGCTTCAACTCGGCACAGAAACTCGTATATCCCCGGATGTCCAAAAACAGCACCGACAACTGCCGCTCCACACCGCCCAGTTCCTCCTCGCGGCGCAACAGCTGCTGCACGATTTCCGGGCCGAGTGCCCGGCCCACGCGGCCCTCCATGTGCTCTTTCTGGCGGAGCCCGGCAATCATGCTGTTGAATTCATCAGCGAGGATCCCGAATTCATCGGCACGCAAGATCTCCACGCTCGTTTCCAGGTTGCCACGGCCCACTTCCTGAGCAACGCGCCGCAGTTCATTCACGGGCTCCACCACCAATCGAGACAGCAGCCACGCTCCGCTGAGTCCAAACCAGATGCAGACAGCGGCGACGGCAATGGCAAACGGCATTTCGCTTTCTGTCGACGGGGGAGTCAGGATCAACAACAACATGGAAAGAATTGGGCAGACCCCCGCGGAGACGGTCCAAAAGATTCCCCGCCCGGTCAGTGACAAGGAATGCGCGCCGCGCACCTTCCAGGGACTCGTCGCATCAAAGAAATAGGCATACAGCAGTTTCTGCGACAGCAGGTCGACCGCCAGGAAGCTCTGGGCCAACGCAATGAACGCGCCGATCAAGATTGAGACCGGCAGGTGCAACAGAACGTTGCGGTCGGTCACTTCGCGCATGGCGTACATCAGGGCGGGAATGCACAGCAGCCAACCGATCGAGGCTACCAGGGCGGCCAGCCACGGCAAGTTCACCACGCGGCGTCGCGCCTGTTCGCTGTCGCGAGGCCATTGGTGCAGCCGCCAGACCAGCCACGCCCACCACAGCACCAGCGGCGGGTAAACAACCAGATTGAACCAGGTAATCGACGTTTCAAACGTATTGCGTTCAGCGCTGGTCTTCAGCAAAGGCACAATGTGGGTGAGGTTGTACCAGATGTTGAAGGCGCTCCCAATGGCCTGCGCCGCAAACATCGAGGCGAAGACAATAAACAGGCGAAGCCCAAGCGCATGCCCCGCTTTGTCCGTGTGGAGGTCAGCTGGTCGCGTTTGTTTGGAATCTGACATGGCATGATCCCCCGCAGTGACTCGGAGACGCTGTCTTCACAGCGGCACGGGACTCGCCGCAGCGTTGCCCCGGCCGATTCCGCCGCCTGCGCCATCGTCCCGCAGGATGGTATCACATTCAAGGCGGCCGGAGGAGTCAATACCAAGGGGCGTTATCGTCCGCACAACTCGCCTTTCGCAGCCGGCTGGCAACCAGGGGAAGTCGAGGTTTTCGCGAGGAATACCCCATTGAGTTTCTCGATTCGAGGGTAAAATGTTGTTGGACAGCGCCGACTTCGCGGCGATCCGGCAAAATACAAGCACGCAGCGCAAGCAAGTGTATCCGGACGCAAGTGACGCACGCTCTTGCGCTGCGAGCTTATATGAAGACGGAATTTGGCGCTGTCTTATACTTATATGGGCTGCCCGCCAGGTTCCTACTTCACCCCGATACGAATCCGTCATGCTTCACCGACATTGCCTTTTCGCACTCGTCCTTACTTTCACCGCCGCGGCGGCATCTGCCGAAGACTGGCCAGCCTTTCGAGGCCCGCAGCGCAACGGCCATTCGAAAGCTACGGGACTGCCCACCCATTGGACTCAAACCGAAAACGTCACATGGAAACAGGCGATTCCCGGACTGGGCTGGTCGTCGCCCGTCGTGGCCGACGGGCGCCTCTGCCTGACGACCGCAGTGCCCGTGGACGGGACCGAAGAGGACCATGCGCTCACCGCCTTGATTCTGGACGCCAAGACGGGCAATACCTTGCAGTCGGTCGAACTGTTCCGGCAGCTTGGTGCGACGGCGCCCGGCATCCATACCAAAAACAGCCACGCCAGCCCGACACCGATTATCGATGGCGATCGGATTTATGTTCACTTCGGTCATCAGGGGACGGCCTGCCTGACGACGGCGGGGGAGATCGTATGGCGCAACGATACGCTGCGTTATCGACCCGTTCACGGCAACGGTGGGTCTCCGGCGCTAGTCGGTGACCACATCATCTTCAGCTGTGACGGCGCTGCGGACCCGTTCATTGTCGCCTTGAACAAGAACACGGGAGACGTTGTCTGGCGCCGGGAACGGGACACCGACGCATTCAAGAAGTTCTCATTCAACACTCCCCTGCACATCGACGTCGCCGGCCAGTCGCAACTCATTAGTTTGGGCAGCAATCGCGTTCGCAGTTATGATCCGGAGACGGGGAACGAAATCTGGTTTGCCAGCTACGACGGCTATTCGGTGATCCCGCGCCCCGTGGCAGGGCACGGCATGGTGTTCATCGCCACCGGCTATGATCGCCCCAGTGTCATGGCGATCCGTGTCGACGGCCAAGGCGACGTCAACGACAGCCATGTAGCCTGGACGGTGACGCGCGCCGCGCCGCATACTCCGTCGCTGCTGCTCGTGGACGACCTGCTCTTCATGGTCTCGGACAGCGGGATCCTGACTTGCCTCGATGCGTTGATGGGCGAACAGGTGTGGCAGGAACGCATTGGTGGACGCTATTCCGCGTCGCCCGTGTATGCGGAAGGCAGCATCTACCTGCAGAATGAAGCGGGCGACGGGCTGGTGGTTGCTGCGGGACGCGAATTCCGTCAGGTCGCCGAGAACACGGTCGGCGAACGCACACTGGCTTCCTACGCGATTGCCGACGGCGCCATCTTTGTCCGTGGCGAATCGCATCTGTTTCGTATCGAGAAGCAGTAATCGGACTAGTTCGTCAGGGGGGGTACGACCGCGTTTGAATTCAGGCGGCAAATCCTTTAACCTGGAAGGTTTATGGATCACAACGCGGCCGCCGTCGTGGCTGCCGCGTTCGTGTGCGGCGCTCCGTTGGGCAACGCCACATTGCGAAAGTCCGCGAAAATACAAGCACGCAGCGCAAGCAAATGTATCCGGACGTAGGTGACTCACTCACACTGTTTTGCTTCGTGCCAAATTGACGACTGAACGTGGCCCTGTCCAGCCGGGTGACGACACGCCACCCCGCCGCGCACGAACCAGGTTTCCACACGCCCCGTAGAATCACCAAGCCCATGCCAGCACGCACGATTGCCATCGGAGATATCCACGGCTGCTCGCACGCGCTGCAACGGCTGCTCGAAGAGATCCAACCCACGCCTTCGGACACAATCGTCACTCTGGGCGATTACGTGGACCGGGGACCCGACAGCCGAGGCGTGTTGGAACAGTTGCTGGAACTGCGCGAGGGATGCCAGCTCATTCCGTTGATCGGCAACCACGAAACGATGTTGCTCGGCGCCCTGCATTACGAAATCCAGAAGCAATTCTGGCTGCAGTGCGGGGGTGCCGAGACGTTGGCTAGTTACGGTGGTTCGCTGGCGGAAATTCCTCCGTCGCACATCGACTTCCTGCAGGGCTGCCGGCGCTTCCATGAGACGGACAGCCACATTTTCGTGCACGCCAACTACGATCCCGATGTGCCGATGCCGGACCAATCGGATCAGGTAGCATTGTGGGAGCACCTGACCCACATCACCCCGCCGCCGCACGTCTCAGGCAAGACCGTGATCGTCGGGCACACACCCCAGTCAAACGGCCAGATCCTCGACCTCGGGCACGTCATCGGTATTGACACCTGCGTCTTTGGCGGCGGCTACCTCTCGGCCCTCGACGTCCACACCCGCCAACTCTGGCAAGCCGACAAACACGGCCACCTCCGCCCCGAATCCGACGACAATCCATCTTCCTGATCCTGCCTCGCGTGCGCGACACCGTTCCCTTGTCCAGCCACATCCCAGTTCGCAGCGCCGCCGATGACGGATGCGAGCGACTCGCTTCGGCGCGGGAAATGGCCGGGTACCCAGATGAAAAGTCGCGAAATCGACATATCGTTCTAAGGCAACCTGGCGATGTCCGCAGCGATATCGTCGAGCAGGGCGTCGAAGTCGGTCAAAC
>CALBSZ010000647.1 GCA_937967665.1 uncultured Planctomycetaceae bacterium | reverse complement strand
CCCAGGACGAATGCCAACCAGAACCAGTTTCCGGCTCCGAAGAACTCATGAAAGCCGGGCAGGCGTGCTTGAAAGACATCGAATTGCACGGTTACCAGGAGTCCGGCTGACACAGCCAGGACAAGGCAGGCGACGAAAGCCGGCAGTGAGAAGAACCAGCCGAGTCGGCGGTCCAGCCAGGTCAAGAGGCGATCTGGATCGCAGCCTTTGAGGCGGACGGACAGGATGTTGGAAAGGGAGGCCCAACGCTTTCGCCGTCGATTTTCGCTGTCTCGCGTAAGAAGCTGCTCGCCCTGCCCTGCCGCGTCGGAAACGACCAGGGCGCTGCGATAGAGCATTCCCACGAGCTGATGCAGTTCACGAACAGAGATTTTTTGCGGCTTGAACTGGTTTTCGAAACGGCGTTGAATGTCGTCGAGGCTGGTTTTACCGTCCAGCATTTGCAGGATCGCGAATTCTTCTTCTTCAAACCGGTAATACTTCAGGGCCAGCGGGTCCTTGAGCACCCAGTAGCGCCGTCCGAGGTAGTTCTGTTGTTCGGCAACCAGGTCCGCACGCATCCGCAACATGAGCGGGCGACTGGCGCTGCACGTCAGGCTGTTTGAACGGTCGTTCATAAACCGCAATCCATTGCTCGCTCGCCGCGAACGGGGCACATTTTTCCTGGGACGGACGTCCCAGGCTATCGCCTGCCGCCGCTTCGCGGCTGAAAGGCGCAACTTCAAATAGCGAAAGCGAGTGGGTCACTCACGTCCGGATACACTTGCTCGCGCTGCGTGCTTGTATGCTTGCGGATTGCCACAAACTTAACGCTGTCCACCTGATCCCTAATCGCTAATCGCTAACCGCTAACCACTAAATGAATCCTCATCGTCGCCGTCATGCCCGGACGCAGCAGCCATTCGCCTTGTTCCTGGCGGTTCTGGACGTCCGCACGAATCCGCAGTTTGTTGCCTGCTTGAATTAGTGGATTGACAAAGACAACTTTGCCGGCAAACGAAGCCATGCGTCCGCGGGCGAGTTCCACGATCACGGTTACCTGCCGGTTCTTGAGTTCGTACGCGTTGTAATCCCGAGCGCTGATAAACCCTTCCACTCGCAGCTGATCCATGCGAACCACCTGGACAATCGGTTCGCCCGCGTTGACCCATTCATTGCTTTGACGATAGACCTTCATGACAATGCCATCGAACGGCGCGATGACGCGGCGGCGTTCGATCTGTTCTTCCGCTGAGTGCACGGCGGCGTTCTGGACTTCCGCGGTCAGTTTCGAAATCTTTTGATCGAGTTTGCTTTTTTCGATCTGCAATTCGGCTCGATGCCGCGTCAGTTGCAGACGCCGGATCTCGGAAACGGGCACCCCCGTGCCGCCGGTCTGTTCGTTGATCTTGACGTTTTGTTGAAGTTCCGCGTCGGCGACCTGAAACGACGCGATGGCGTATTCCACGTCGATTTGATCGCTGGCCTTAGTGAGTGCCGCGTCGCGTTCCTTTTCTGCGGCGTACTTGCGAAGGCGTGCCTCCTGGTCGTCGATCTGGGCGAGCAGCTGGCCCTCCTTGACGAGATCGCCATCGTCGACGGAGACCGTAATCAGCTTGCCCGCGTCTTCCGCCGGAATATCCGGAAAGTCGATGAGCGACACGAGACAATCTTCCACGGTCGCGTGTCGACTGGACGCAGCGTCCGAGAGCGGTCCTGTGAGCAGCATCGCGACGGCCAAGGTGAGCGAGGTAGTCATTGTTTCACAGCCTTTCCGTTGTCAGCAGTTTTCAGCGGTTCGAGCCGCATTCGTTGACCTGTTTCCGCCGCTCTCATTGCGGCCGTGACCGAGTTACAGCCAAAACAGGACGCGCGTTTCGATCGTTTCCCAAAGGTCATGGAACCAGACATATCCAATTGGCCGTTCGCCGCAATTCACCTTCGCCATCACCGTCGTTCCATTACGCAACTCGGGCAAGTCGTGTTTGTCAATCGCCACGCGCAGGAGCACCGAATTGCCATGTTCGTCACGAACCTGTGCGACCCGGTCGATGTGGGTCACTTGCCCGGTAAATTCCATGCCCGGGTGCGAAGTGAGTACAAACGTGACCTGCAGGTTGTCGTCGGATTGTGCGGCTTCCAGTTCGCGGCGTGCCTCGGCCACGTGTCCCATGCGCCGCAAGGGCATATACAACTCTAGCTCCCAATCGCCCTCGGGATTGGCCAAGCGCATGAGGACCTGGCCGGTTTGTACCGGTCGTCGCATCAGCGATTCCTCGACTTTCCAGGTCACCACCTCGCCGGCCATGTCGCTGCGGACCGTGAGTTGCTCTTCTTTCTGCCGGTAAAGTTGGAGTTGCGTCTCCAGGTGCGACTCCTCTTGTTTCAGTTCGAGAAACTCTCCGTCCAGTTGATTCTGTTCGACCGGCGACAGTCGCGGGTTGTTCAGGAGCGTACGTTGGATCGACTTGATTTGCTGGTTGACGGTAGCCAGCTGATTGATAATGCCGGCGATTTCCGACTCTAAATCGGTGTTTTTCAGTACAGCGAGGATCGCGTCCTGTTCCACGTGTTGGCCGTGCCGCACGGGGATATCAACGACGATGCCGTCAATCCGTGCAAAGATATCGCGGCGCTGCGACGGCAGCAGTTTTCCCTCGGCCGCCAGATCGAACCTGGCCGGCCAGGCCGCGAGGAACCCGATTGCCAAGAGCAGCAGGGCGGCCACGCCCAGAGTCTTGGGCAGGTTCCGGGCTTTCACGATCCATGACGTCTTGCCGAGAGCTTTCCAGACCGGCATAAGGAACACGCTCTGGTGTTCGGTTGCGTTGCGGAGCGCGTTCGCGGCATATCCGGCAATGGCTTCGGAGCGACGTCGCAGATGATCGCTGGGCCGCCCGCGATTGAGTTGTTCGATAATCAGCGCCCCGAGCGGATTTGCGGTGGGGTGGGCTGTCTGCCTGGCATCCGCGGCCAGCGGCAGCACGGCCACCATAGTCGCATTCGATTGGTCCAAGTAATCCTGCAGCGCGGATTCAATTTGAGGCGGCAGGTCGTTGTCTTCGTCGGGATACCACAGTGGTTCGTTTGCGGCGAGTACCGTTTGGGCCAGGCGACTCATCCGCCGCACCTCTTCGGCGCGGCGATCCAATGCGTCCAGGCCACTCACCGCCTCGACCCGGCACGATCGGCCTCGAGTGACCGCCACGCTGACCCGATCGGCCTCGACAATCCGGCGGCCTTCGTTGGCAATCGTGTAAGCCGTCTGCTTCAAATCCAGCGAACGGTGGACGGCACAGATAAACTGCTCCAGCTGTTCCCAGAGGCTTTCATGGTAGCGGAACAGCCGCAAACGACGGTTCTTGAGAAAGTCGGTCGCCAGATTGCACATCTGTACGAGGAAACGCAAGTAGCCGCGCTGCGTCGTTGGTCCGCCTCCAGGCCGCTGGAAGATTTCGACCAAGCCCATGACACCTGCTTCGTTGCTGACTGGCGCGATGACGAGCAGGAAGTCGGTGGGATTTGCGGCGTCGTCGGCGTCCCCTGATCCTGACTGTGGCGGAACGAGCGTCGGTTCGCCGTTTTCAACGAGTTTTTTCAGCAGGCGCCCGTGTTGGATTTGCCGCTGTTGGTCGTCGGCGAGTCCCGTGTGCGGCAGGTTGATCTGGTACTGTAGTTCCAATCCGCCGCGTTCTCCGCGCGTCCAGATGGCAGCACCGACCGCGGCGAGAGCCGACGAGACGCGCGGTAAGAACTCGTCGTAATAGTCGTCGATTTCGATATCCGACTGCGAGAGCTGCGAGATCTCCTGGACGATGGTACGAATTTGATTCTTGGTTTCTTGAATCAGGTCCGCATGCGCATCGGCCGGCGCGCTCGGAGGCGTGGGCGCCGCGCGGCTGGTGCCCTGCGGCGTGTCGTCGATCGTGGGTCAGGTACTCATGCATTCAGGCCTCGCGAACGTGATGCGCGGAGCGCGCAGGGAGTTTCGCATCAATCATTGGTATTCGGCTGACGATCGCGATAGACTGTCCCTAAAATCGGCAGAACCGTTACAATTGGCTGCTAGCATGGGCTTGCGAGCGTGACCATTGCGAGGCCTGCGCGTGCGTGTCGCGGGTTCAGGGAAAGCGCGCGAGACGCCTGGAGGAAACGGAGAGGTTGGAAATGCGAACGTGGGGAGGATTCTTGTTCGTTGCGGTGCTGCTAGCGGTCGCAAAGCGCGCGGACGCCGAGTCGCCCGACCGGCTGATCATCGTTCCCCAAGGCGGGTCGCAGTGGCAGGCTTCCCGCGCGGACGTGGAAAAGGTCTTGTATTCCACGGCGTCGGCGTTGTGGTGTTACTTTCCAGACCGGACGCTGGCGCCGATTCACGTCGAACCCAAAGGAGGACCGATCGTATTGTTTGAACGGGGCCCGAACAACGAATACCTGGTGAAGTTGAATACCGGTGAAACGTACTGGTCGCAGTACGGCTATCAGTTTGCGCACGAGTTCTGCCACATCCTCAGCCAATACGACCAGGATCCGCACCGACATGGCTGGTTTGAGGAATCGTTGTGTGAACTGGCATCGATTTTCGCGCTGCGCCGAATGTCCGAGAGTTGGAAGACGCAACCACCGTATCCGAACTGGCGCAATTACGCCTCATCGCTGTCGCGATATGCGGACAACCTGGTGCAGCAAGGCCGACTCCCGGACGACCAGACTTTCGCGATGTGGTTTCGCAGTAACCTGCCGGCATTGGAAGAGATGGCAACCGACCGGCCGAGGAATCGAATCGTTGCCGTTCAGCTGCTGCCCTTGTTTGAACGCGAACCGGAGTCCTGGCAGGCCATCGAATCCGTGAACACCGAAAAGTTGACGCGGCGGTATTCATTCCAGATGTACTTGGAAGCATGGCACCGCAACGCGCCCGCGGGCCGACGGAACTTTATTGCCACGATCGCCAAGCAATTCGAAATTGCGATCGATTGAAGCGGGCGACTCACGAGTTCGTGTCGCTCCGCTGTGTGTTCGAGGGGACTCGACGCGTTGCCTTTTTGTGAGCGGTGCGCGACAATACATCGACTCGCCGCCGCGCGGCGGCCAGGGCGTCCGGGATGCTTGAGTACCCGGAATGGTACTCTTCGGAAAGGTTGTTTCGCAGGGTCACGCTGAACACGTCGCGGCGCACGGTGAGGCCAACCTTCCGTTTGGCAACGTCAATCGTCCAGCCGCAATACTCTTCGTGCGAACCGGACTCCAACGAACGGTCAAAGAGGTTGACCACCTTATTCTGTTTCGCGAGATTCTGGCTGGCTTGAGCAAATGACCCGAGGCTCATGGCGTTTTCCTTTGTGATGACTCAACAGTGACTTTCAGTAAGAGAGTATCGGTTGGCGGCAGCGTGTGCGCATGCCGCGACCGTATTGCGAACGCCGGGAACTTCCGGTGGGGGCCAGTTGGATCGATTATGAGGAAAAGTGCGACGCGGCGCGAGGATTACTTGAAATGGATGTCACAGGCGCCGTCGTGGCAGTCGTTCTTCTTGCCGAAGCGATAGCGCCGCCGGGCAACCTGGCGGTAGCCCCATTGCCAGAGGGGCAAGCTGAAGGGAATATGCAGGAAGGGGACCAGCGGCCAGAGCCGCGGCATTTTTCGGGAAAGGTAGCGGAAGGCTGCGGCACCAGGGTGGCGATTCCCTTGCTGGTCGATCAAATACATCTGGGCCATCAATTGGTCATGCGTCAAATCGGGATATTTCTCGGCCACGCTCGGATCGTGCAGGGACAGGAAAGCGAGTCGCTGCTTCGAATCCCAGCGGTGCAAACGTTCCACTTGGGCGGTGCAGAACCGGCAATCTCCGTCGTAAATCAGCACGTCGGCGTGGGGACGGTCGGTCGGAGTCGGTAGTCGTTTGGATTCGGTGTCCGTGCTCATGTCGTGTTTCGTGTCGTGGAGTTGTTGCCGGCCGCTCACCTACCCGACCCGACGCTGTGGTATTAACGCTATAGGATACAATAACTTAAGTTATTTCTTGGAGGGCAAAGATTCGCGAAACCGATCGCCCCCCCTGTGTCGTCTCGAATTATAGGGCGAAGTGCGCGATTAGCGGCAATTTCGTGATCGCGGATTCGAATAACGAAGACAGCGTCTATAATCATTAACAGCGTTACCAGCCAACTTTATCGAGGCCTCTCATGGACCAGATCAACCAGCAAGTCAAGCAAGCCCGTCGTCGACTCGTCATGGAGCAGTTGTTCGCGATTTTGCCCTGGTCCCTGTTTGCCGCCTTACTGGTGGCCGTGATTGGCCTGGCAATACCGAAGATCTGGTATCTGGAAGTCGACCCGCGGATCTGGCAATGGAGTTGGTTGGGCGGGGCGCTTGCCGTGGGTTTGTTGGTCGGCGGGATCTGGACTTATTGTGTTCGCCGTCAGCCGATGGATGCGGCGATCGAAATCGACCGTCGCTACGGGTTGCGAGAACGCGTGGCCAGCGCGCTGATGCTCGATTCGGATAGCTCTGCCACGGAGGTTGGGTCGGCCTTGATCGCCGACACTTCGCGCCGTCTGGAACGGATCGACGTGAGTGAGCACTTCGCCGTCCGGCCGACCTGGCGCACGTTGCTGCCGTTGGTGCCCGCGGCCTTTGCCTTCGTGCTGGTGCTGTTCGTTTCGAATAAGCAGCGCGGCGAAGTCGATGCGGCCACCACCACCGCCACGGCCACTCAAGAACAGCTCAAGAAGACCCGTGACGAGCTGAAGAAGAAGATTATCAAGACCGCGAAGAAGGCCGAGCAGATGGGGCTGAAAGATGCGGAATCGCTGTTGAAGGAAGTTGAAAAGGGAATCGAGAAGATCGACAAGTCCGAGGCCGATCGCAAAAACACACTCGTCAAATTGAATGATCTGGCCAGCGATATAAAAAAACGCCGCGACAAGTTGGGCGGTGCGGAAGATATGAAGAAGCAACTCAACCAGTTGAAGGACATCCAGCAGGGTCCGGCAGACAAGGTTGCCAAAGCCATCCGCGAAGGGGACTTCAATAAAGCGATGGAGAACCTCAAAGACCTGCAGAAGAAACTGGAAAACAACGAGCTGAACGATCAAGAGAAAGAGGAGTTGGCCAAGCAGATGGAGAACCTGCAAGAGAAGCTGCAGGAGATGGCCGAGAATCACGAGAACGCCAAGAATGATCTGCGGGAACAGATCGAACAGGCTCGACAGGCCGGCGATTTGGACCGTGCCGGCAAGTTGCAGAATCAGCTGGACAAGTTGAATCGCATGGATCCGCAAATGAATCAGCTCCAGGACCTGGCTCAAAAAATGGGGCAGGCCAAAGAGGCGATGCAGAACGGAGACCTCAAAGAGGCCGCGGCGCAAATGCAACAGATGGCGGACGGCTTGCAGGAAATGCAGAACGAACTGGACGAACTCGAAACGCTCGACGATGTCATGGACCAGATTGCCGACGCCAAGGATGCGATGAATTGCAAGCAGTGTCAGGGACAAGGCTGCGAGGCCTGTCAGGGCGGCGGCTTTGGTCAAGGACAGGGCGACAATCCGGATGGCGATCCCGGACAGGGGCTCGGCGCCGGACGCGGAATCGGCGCGCGTCCCGAGGCGGAGGAGGACACGAGCCATTACGAAACGCAGGTGCGGATGAAAGTGCGTCAAGGCGAAGCCATCCGCACCGGTGATGCGGGCGGTCAGAATATCGCCGGTCGCTCTCGGGAAGAAGCGAAATCGCTTATCCAAAGCGAGATCAGTCGCGATGCGGATCCGCTGACGAACCAGAAGCTGCCGAAGACGCAGCAGAAGCAGGCCCGCGAGTACTTCGAACGATTTCGCAAAGGCGAATAGGCAAACGTCAGCCGATTGCCGTCTGGCAGGCGCGTGTTGCAGCTTGAAAACGGTGGTCTCAGCGATTATGGTGATTGGCTTGAATTTCACCGTGGTCCACCGAACTGAGACTCTCGCATGCGTATCCTTATCACCCTATTGCTGTTGGCCGTTTCCTTCTTGCCGGTTCGTTCGACGTTGGCCGACGCCGAGCAACTGAACTTTGTCGTCGTTCTGGTTGACGACCTGGGCTGGACGGATTTGAGTTGTTTCGGCAGCGACTTTTATGAGACGCCGCATATCGACCGGTTGGCCGCGAAAGGAATGAAGTTCACCGATGCCTACGCGGCTTGTGCGGTCTGTTCTCCAACGCGTGCAGCCGTGTTGACCGGCCGCTATCCGGCACGCGTGGGAATAACGGACTGGATTCGAGCGCGGTTTCAAGGCGGAGCCATCCCGGCCGACGGCAAAAACCCCAGCGGCTACGTCGGTGGCCCGAAAAACGCAGTGCTGTGTCCCCGCAATCCCCTGTGGCTGGAGCATGAAGAGGTCACGATCGCCGAAATGCTGGGCGCTGCTGGATATGTGAGCTGCCATATCGGGAAGTGGCACCTGGGCCCCGACGACTGGTATCCCGAACATCAGGGGTTCGACTTCAACTTCGGCGGTTGCGACTACGGCCAGCCTCCCAGTTACTTCGATCCGTACACCAACAAGCGTCTGAAGCAGGGGATCCCCACGCTCGAGCCACGTGAGCCGGGACAGTATTTGTCGGACCGTGAAGGGGAGGAAGCGGAAGCCTTCTTGCGGCAGCATAAGGATAAGCCGTTCTTCCTTTATCTGGCAAACTACGCCGTTCACACGCCCATTCAGGCCAAAGCGGATGTCGCAGCGAAATACGCGGCCAAGCCGAAGACGAATCAGTCCAACAGTCGGTACGCGGCCATGGTGGAAAGCGTGGACGATTGCGTTGGCAAGGTGTTGAAGACCTTGGACGAATTGCAGATCGCGGATCGCACGGTCGTCATCTTCACGTCCGATAATGGTGGTCTGCTCGGGCCCACTCACAACGCGCCCCTGCGGCTCGGCAAGGGGCATCCGCATGAAGGCGGTATTCGCGTTCCCTTGATCATTCGCTGGCCCAACGCGGTAAAGGCCGGTTCGGTCAGCCGCGAGCCGGTTATCAGCGTGGACTACCTGCCGACGATCGCCGAAGCGGCCGGCCTGAAGTTGCCCGACCGGGAACTGGACGGTCAAAGCCTGGTGACGCATTTGAAGTCGGCCGGCCAGACGCCCCTTTCCCGTGAGGCGATTTACTGGCACTTCCCGCACTATCGCGGAGCAATCTTTCCGTACAGCATCGTCCGCGCCGGCGATTGGAAACTGATCAAACGCTACGCCGGCAAAGAGTACGAACTCTACAATCTGACGCAAGACATCAGCGAGTCGTTTGACTTGACGCAGCAGCGGCCGGACAAGGTGAAGGAACTGGATGCCCGCTTGACGTCATGGCTCGAGAACGTGCACGCCAAGGTGCCTCGCCCGAACCCAGACTACCGGGCGCGTTGATGTTTACACTTGGCGATGTCGCGATGGAACGTTATAGAATTGCAGTCCGCATTCGTGTTGGAGAGTGCCTTTGGATTCAACGCGATTCTTCCGTGCATGAAGATCGTGCTTCCCTTGCGGTTTGAGTGTGCAAAGTTTGGACTACAAAAAAGTTTGGACGACAAACCCGACTCGCCCGGAGGGCGAGTGGCAGCACCAAGATGAGGAAAACGCTCCGATCTCGATTGCTGTTCAGGCGTTCCCGCTGCAGGCACTTGCGTCGCGCGAGACTTGATCTAAAATCTCGTTTTCGGTTTTGGTAGACCAGAAATCAGGAGGAGTCAGTGTCATGAGCGGCCCTATTGTGCGGAGTGGACCGACACCGCAATACTCAGGAAACTGGGCGAAAGCCTTCGGCAGCGCGGAACCGGCGGAGAAGACAACAAAGAAGAAGGCAACAAAGAAGAAGGCAACAAAGAAGAAGGCAACAAAGAAGAAGGCAACAAAGAAGAAGGCAACAAAGAAGAAGGCAACAAAGAAGAAGGCAACAAAGAA
>CALBSZ010000646.1 GCA_937967665.1 uncultured Planctomycetaceae bacterium | reverse complement strand
CTCCCCTTCTGCGTGCCCGCCTCGCCCGCCCCCCCGTCTGCCGCCGTCCCGTCGTGCGTCCCCGCGTTCACGTGTCGGGGTGTGTCCCCGCTCTGACCGCGTTGACGTTGACCGTGTCCCCGCGTTGACCGCCCCCGGTGGCGAATCCAACAATCAGCCTTCGCTTGCGCGCCGTTCATCCCCGTCAGGAAGAGATAATTTCGGGAACCGTCCCTTTTCAGATTCACCACCTTCTGTGGAGTGCCGAAAATAGTTGCAGGGAAACAGGGGAAACTCACCCGGCGCCGTGGATCAGATTCGGGAAGCTCCGGGACAAGAATCTGTGGTACCAGTATACGGCCGCCGCGGAACAGGACTTGGTGGCAATCACCGTTTCGCGCCAAGTCCGGCATACTGAACATAGGTACAAAAAAGGATTCGGCCCGCCAGCGCGACCGATTCGGGGGAATCGTATTGCATCCAAGGTCGTTGATATGTACCATGGCGATTGAGAAGGTCCGCGGTAGCTGCGCGGTTGTTGTCGAGTCACCGCTATTCGTCGAAGGAGACGGTACATGCTCTCGATTTTCGATGGGTCTCATCCAATCAACCGTCGCGAATTGTTGACCATTGGAAGCTTGGGTTTGGGTGGACTGACGTTGCCCTCGTTGTGGGCGAGTCGGCTGTTGGGTGATCAGGAGAAGAGTCCTCTCAGCGGCAAGTCGGTCATCTATCTATTTCAGCAGGGTGGCCCCAGCCAGTTCGAAACGTTTGATCCCAAGATGGATATTCCGGATGGCCAGCGCACGGTCACCGGTGTGACGCAAACGTCGCTGCCGGGAATTTACTTCGGCGAAACCATGTCGCGCTTGGCCCGGCTCGCCGACAAGCTGACCGTTGTCCGTTCATTTCAGACCAACAATGGCGGACACAACATCCAACCGATCGTCGGTTCGGATTCGCTGGACGCCAACATCGGAGTGCATTACGCGCGGGTCGCGGGCGCCACACGTGCTGACAGCGGCATGCCGACCAACGCCGTGATTTATCCCAGCGCCGTCGATACGGATGTTCCCGGCCCGCAGGCGCGCGGCGACTTGCGGTCGACGGGCCCTTACGGTTCGGCTTACGCTCCGTTTGTACCTGGTGCCGGCGGGCAGTTGCAGAAGGACATGCAGCTGAATCTGCCCAAGGACCGATTCTTCGACGATCGCCGTCAAATCCTGGCATCCCTGGACCGATTGAAGCGGTCGGTCGACGCGGGCGGTCAGGTCGAAACGTTGGATGAATTGCAGCAGCAAGCCTATCAGCTGTTGCTGGGCGGCGGTGTCGCCAAGGCGCTTGACCTTGCCAACGAAGACCCCCGGACCCTGGCCCGCTACGATACCAGCAAGTTCGCGACCCAGGGTGCATGGAACAAAGTTTCCCGCGGTCGAGCGGGCTACTACGATTCTCAAGCGCGGACTATCGGGAAACTGCTGCTGTTGGCTCGACGACTGTGCGAAGCGGGCTGCGGTTTCGTCACGATCCATGCCGGGTATGCCGGCGTCTGGGACATGCACGCGGACGGCAACAATTTGAATATGGTCGATGGGATGAACGCCGTCGGCCGTTCGTTCGATCATGCCGTCGCGGCGTTTGTCGAAGATCTGGAAGCGCGCGGCCTGCAGGATCAGATCATGCTGGTCTGTACGGGCGAAATGGGCCGCACGCCACGCATCAACAAGAATGGTGGGCGGGATCACTGGAGTCGCCTCTCGCCGCTGCTGTTACACGGTGGCGGCTTGCAGGGCGGGCAGGTTATCGGGCAGTCCACGCGCGACGGTGGTGAACCCGCGACCGAAAACTTTACGCCCAGTCATCTTATCTCGACCATCATGCATACGATGTTCGACGTCAGCCAGTTGCGGATCACACAAGCCGTTCCGCCTCAGGTCAAAACGCTGGCGGAACATCCGCCCATTCGCGGACTCGTCTGAATCCGCCTCGTCGCCGCTCTTCGAAGGGCCCGCCGCACGCCGGTTTCAGGAGCGGTGCTCGCGTGCACGCCGTCGTGCCGTGTCGGCTGAGCGATCCCGCGCGCCGTCTTGATCTTGTAGGCCAGTTCGTAGACGTAACTCTCTTGTGCGGCATTGGTTAAGTTCCTGTCGCTATCCTCTTTCAGCCCCGCAACGCCAGTGTGATGAACAAAGTCGAACTTAGATGAGACAGAAATCTTTCAGAATATGATGCAGGATGATTGATTTCTGTCATCATGCTGCGCATAATCAGAAACGTCTGAGCAGAAGGCTGGGTAGTGCGAGCAGGTGGAATGAATGCCGAACAACGCCGCGATCGGCTCTTGGAGGTAGTGCGTAGCCGAGGCTTCGCATCGCTTCCGGATCTGGCGACCGAACTGGAAGTTTCGGAATCGACCGTCCGGCGTGACCTGGATCAGCTGGAGGAAACGGGCGCCACGCGGCGGACGCACGGCGGCGTCTTTTATTCCGGACCCTCCCCCAAACTGCCTCACTTTGATCAGCGACAAGAGTCTCACTGGGAGAAAAAGAGAAGGATTGCCACGGTTGCCGCGGGTTTGATCGAAGACGGCGACACGGTATTGCTCGACGGCGGCAGCACGACCTACCAGCTCGCTCAGCGATTGACGGGACGCACGATTCAGGTGGTTACCAATTCCTTGCCGGTGGCCACCACCTTCACGTCACGCGACGTTGCGGACCTGGTGATCATCGGTGGTTACGTGCATTCGCGGACGGGCGTGACGTTGGGGCCGTATGCGAATCAGATGCTGGCGGACCTGAACGTGCGCCGAGCGGTCTTGAGCGTGGCGGGGATCAACGAACGGGGTTGTTACAACAGCAATTTGCTGTTGGTGGAAACGGAACGAGCCATGATGGAAGCGGCGGACGAGGTGATCGTGCTGGCCGACAGCACGAAGTTCGGCCGCAGCAGTCTGGCTCACCTTTGCGAACTCAAGGAAATCGACATCCTGGTGGTCGACAACGAAATTACCGAAGACTGGCGGAGCAAAGTGATCGCAGCGGGCGTGGATTTGAAAATAGCGGGGCCGACGGACAACGGCTGAGCGATGGCGAGTTGTGCCACTTCCCTACGCGGCGGCGACGAAAGATACGAGATGATAGCAACAACGAATCTTGATCGCGGTACCATCGAAAACATCGTGCGGCAGATCGTCCTGCGGCAAGCGGGCGGCATGGCGCCTACTGTTGCGGCGCCGGAACTGGTCGTCAGCATTTCGGCGCGGCACGCTCATCTTACGGATGCGCATGTCGAGACGTTGTTTGGCCCGGGTCACACGTTGACGCCCATGAAGGACCTTTACCAGGACGGCTTTTACGCAGCCGAAGAGACGGTGATGGTTGTCGGGCCTCGCAAGCGCATGCTTCCCAACGTCCGTGTGCTGGGGCCGACGCGGTCGCACAGCCAGGTCGAGTTGGCTTTCACCGATTCGATCTCACTTGGTTTAGATGCTCCTGTTCGTCACAGCGGCAAGATCGACGGCACACCCGGTTGCGTGCTGGTCGGACCGCGGGGAGTGGTGGAACTGGAGCAGGGAGTCATTCGCGCGGCGCGGCATGTCCACATGAATTTTCGCGACTGTGAATACTACGGCGTGAGCAATGGCGACTTCATGAAGTTGCGCATCGAGTCGCAGGACTGCACGACGGTCTACGAGGACCTGCTTGTCCGCGCTGACGACACGAGCAAGCTGGAAGTCCACATCGACACCGACGAGGGGAATGCGGCGTTCCTGGATAACGCCAGCAAGGTGGCGCAACTCACACATGAGCCGTGTTCCTGCAAGCATTGAATTCCATCCCGCCAGTCGACAGCGCCTGGGGCGAGCGCCGATTGGCTTACGACAGTGGCTGCGGCATGGAAATCGCCGGACAGAGCCAAATGGGATCCAGCGCCGCCGCAGCGGGATTTTCAGCAACGAACGTGACCCAACATTTTTCTCAGCAAGCAGTTCAGGCCTTAACCGTAATACAAACTTTCACTCTTCAAGGAGATTGACACCATGGCAAAACCAATGGAAGCGTTGGGGATGATCGAATGCAAGGGCTTCGTGGCCCTTGTGGAAGCCACCGACGCCATGATCAAAGCGGCGAACGTTGACTTTATGGGCTGGGACAAGGTCGGTAGCGGACTTGTCTCGGCATTCGTGACCGGCGACGTGGCGGCTGTGAAGGCAGCGACCGACGCCGGGGCGAATGCCGCCGGACGTATCGGCGAAGTCGTCAGCGTTCAAGTGATCGCTCGACCCCACGACGACCTGGGCAAGGTTCTTCCCTCACCGAAAAAAGTCGCCAGCAAGTAAAGGAACATGACATGCATAGTGCAATTGGACTCATTGAAACAAAAGGCCTGTTAGGTCTGGTGGAAGCGACCGACGCGATGGCCAAGGCCGCGAACGTGGACATTGTCAAGCGTATCGATATCGGCGGCGGTCTGGTCACCACGGTGGTCAGCGGCGACGTAGGCAGCGTGCGCGCGGCCGTTGAAGCGGGCGCCAGCGCGGCGACACAAGTCGGCGAATTGATCAGCAGCCACGTGATCGCACGGCCGGCCGAAGGCGTCGTCGCGGCTTACCTGTCGTAAAGAGAGTTCGGGATTGGAGCGGCAGACGCGTAGCCTGCCAGCACGACGTCACGGAGGTGTACGGTGAAAATCCTTGTTGCCAACTTGGGTTCGACCAGTTTCAAGTATCGTCTGTTCGACATGTCCGACGAGCGCCAACTGGCGCGCGGAGGGATCGATCGGATTGGATCGCCCGAAAGCAGTTGCTTCGTGGAGATCGGCGCGCATCGCGACACGATGACCGCCGTAGTTCCCGATCATGCGGTTGCCGTGCGTACCTGCTTGGAACAGCTGACAAATCCCGCTGGGGGTTGCCTGCGCGATGCGAGCGAAGTCTCCGCTATCGGTTTCAAGGCCGTACACGGTGGGCGGGTCAGCGGAGTCCAGCGTGTCGACGAGAACGTTTTGGCGGCGATGGAGGAAATGTCGGCGGTCGCGCCGGCTCACAATCCACCGTACATCAACGCGATGCGGCTGCTGGCCGAACGGCTGCCCGACATCCCGTTGATTGCCGCCTTTGAAACCGGGTTTCACCAGACGATCCCCGATCGCTCGAAGTACTACGCCGTACCGCGCGAGTGGGCGGAGAAGTATTCCGTAAAGCGGTGGGGGTTCCATGGAGCCAGCCACCGTTACATCGGTCAGCGGACGGCCGCGTTGTTAGGCCGCGAAGACTTGCGAGTGATCTCGTGTCATCTCGGCGGATCCAGCAGCCTCTGCGCCATCCGCGGCGGCCGCAGTGTCGCGACCACGATGGGGATGAGCCCGCAGACGGGACTGCCGCACAACAATCGCGTCGGCGATTTCGATCCCTTTGCGATCCCAGTCGTGATGCAAGCGACCGGCAAGTCGCTCGACGAAGTGCTCGACGACCTCGCCAATCGTGGCGGGTTACTCGGATTAAGCGAAGTGAGCGGTGATTGCCGTGACCTGGAGGAAGCGGCCGCCGGCGGCAACGTACACGCTCAATTGGCGCTCGACATGTTTCACACGGAAGTCCGCCGGCATTTGGGCGGACTGCTGGTGGAGCTGGGCGGTGCGGACGTGATCGTTTTCACCGGCGGTATCGGAGAGAACGGAGCCACCACGCGGTCCGCCGTCTGCCAGGACCTGAGCGAACTCGGGATCCAGCTGGACGCGGCCGTCAACGAGTCGATTCGTGGTACGGAAGCCAGGATCAGCAGCGACGAGAGTCGCATCCAGGTATGGGTCGTGCCGACGAACGAAGAAGTGATCGTCGCTCGGCAGGCGCTGGAATGTTTGGAGTCGTGATGTTCGTGTTTCTGTGTTCGTCCATCTTGAAGAATTGATAACGCTCCCAAGGAGCCGACATGTTTGTCGCCAAAGTAACAGGATCGCTGGTTTCGACTCAGAAAATGAAGTCGATGGTCGGCTACAAGTTGTTGATCGTCGAACCTTACCGGCTGGATACGGAAGATCGGCGCAGCCTGGCGACGACAGGACGGACTTTCGTAGCCGTCGATTTACTCGGTGCGGGCACCGGCGACTACGTACTGATTACTCAAGGCAGTAGCGCTCGACTTTCCCCCGAAACCAAGAACATGCCCATCGATACGGTGATTATCGGTATCGTGGACAAGGTACACGTTGATCAGCACTGCGTATATTCACGCGAAGACAACTAAGCAGTGCTTAGTAACAATTACGCGGTTGGCCATTAGAAGCACAGGAGAAAGTTGCCGTGGCTCCCGGGTCCGACCGGGCAACCAATGACAATCCCCGCTTAGGTGACGCCGCCGGATTTCGAGTAGCCCTCGGTTTACCCAATTGCTGTTTCGAATCCGGCCGCATCGATGAATGAAGGACAGACCATGCAAGTTGATGAAGCATTGATTCGCAACGTTGTTTCCCAGGTATTGGCGGAAGTCGGCAAGGCCCCGCCCGTGAACGGCAAGTCGCACGTCGGACGACGCGGGATCTTTTCCGACGCCAACGACGCCGTCGCGGCCGCGCGGCAGGCCTTCGAACAGCTCTCCGAGCGCAACCTCGAGGAGCGTGGCAAAATCATCCGTATCATTCGCCGCATCGCCATCGACCAGTGTGTGGAACTGGGCACGATGGAGATGAACGAAACCAGGATCGGGCGCCTGGATCACAAGATCGAAAAGCTCAAGATCCTGGGCGAGAAGACGCCGGGCGTGGAGTTCATGCGCAGCGAAGTTTTTAGCGGCGACCGCGGCCTGGCGGTGATCGAACACGCTCCGTTCGGCGTGATCGGCGCGATCACCCCCGTGACTCAGTCCTTGCCGAGCTTGACCGGTAACGCGGTCAGCATGATTGCAGCCGGCAACACGCTGGTCGTCAATCCGCATCCCAGCGGCAAGCGCGTGGCGGCCGAGGGCGTGCGGCGCTACAACGAGGAGATCTATCGGCAAGTCGGAATCGACAATCTGATTTGCATTGTCGCCGAACCCTCCCTGGAATCGGCGGATGCCATCTTCAAGCACCGGGACGTGAACCTGATTTGCGTGACCGGAGGACCGGCGGTCGCCCGCGCCGCGTTGAACAGCGGCAAGCGAGCCGTGGTGGCGGGGCCGGGGAATCCACCCGTGGTGGTTGACGAAACGGCCGACCTGGACCGCGCCGCGCAGTGCATCATTCAAGGCGCCTCGTACGACAACAACTTGCTTTGCATCGCGGAGAAGGAAGTTTTCGTGGTGGCCGAAGTGTTTGAACAGATGATGCAGGCCATGGAGCGGGCCGGGGCCGTGCGACTCAACGCGACAGAAGTGGATCGCTTGACGGCGGCCGCGATCACGCAAGTGGGCGAAGGCGCGCACCGCCACGACGCGCCCGCGAAAGAGTACCTTGGTCAGGACGCCGCCAAACTGGCGCAGGCCGCGGGGCGCAGCGTGCCGGCGCAAACAGAGTTGCTCTTCGGAGAGACCGACGAACACAACCCGTTCGTGCCGGTCGAGCAGATGATGCCCTTTGTTCCCTTCGTACGCGTGAAAGACGTCAGCGAAGGGATTGCCAAGGCCAAGCACTACGAACACGGCTACGGCCACACCGCGATCATTCATTCGAACAATGTCCGCAACATGACCAACATGGGCCGCGCTTTGAATACCACGCTGTTCGTCAAGAACGGCCCGTGCATGGCCGCGTTGGGACTCGGTGGAGAAGGCTACATTTCCTTTTCGATCGCCGGGCCCACGGGCGAAGGTGTGACGACACCGCTGACGTTCACACGCGAACGGCGCTGTTCGTTGATTGATGACCTGTGGATCCTGGGAAGACCGGGAGTTTAATGACGAGGCTGTGTCATGCCGGCGAAAGGGCGTGCCGCAAGCCGAGCCGCGACTAAAGTTTTCTCG
Organism: uncultured Planctomycetaceae bacterium; assembly: GCA_937967665.1. Classification (GTDB taxonomy): domain Bacteria; phylum Planctomycetota; class Planctomycetia; order Pirellulales; family Pirellulaceae; genus CALBSZ01. The sequence continues at coordinate 8,038 of CALBSZ010000646.1, read as the reverse complement.
CAGAAGAAACAGTTAAATGCAACTCGCCAAAGTGATTGGGAAAGCGACAGCGACGGTGAAGCATGCTTCGCTAGAAGGAGCAAAGCTGTCGGTCGTGGTACCGTTGCTGGCGGATGGCCGTTCGCCCGACGGATTCCCGCTGCTGGTCATTGACGCGGTGGGCGCCGGTGTTGGCGACGACGTGATGATCACCAGCGATGGTCGCGGTGCCCGCGAGTTGCTGGGGGCGGATGCGACGCCGGTTCGTTGGTCGATCATAGGGATAGCGGACGGATGAAGCTGAGCGCGGAGGAATTTGAACGCATTGTGCAGGAAGTGGTGCGGCGCTTGCTGGAACTGCACGCCAGTACGCCTGGCAGCAAGCCAGCGGGCAGCACGTTGACGCTGGAGGACCGCGTGGTGGCGATGGAGAGTATTCGTGGTCGGTTGGAAGGTGTGTCGCGGGTTTGCGTCGCGCGCCGCGCCGTTGTGACTCCCGCGGTCAAGGACGAATTGCGAGAGCGAAAAGTTACACTCCACTATCGAGAAAGCTGAGTCACGTCCTGACGGTGGCGACGCTTTGTACAACGGATAAGAACTATGAAAATCGCTGAAGTTATCGGGACGGTGACACTCAGCCGCTGCCACGCCAGTTTTCAGGGCGCTCGGCTGAAACTGCTGACGCCGCTGGCGGTCACGGATCTCGGCGAAACCACGGCCCCGCGGAACGACGAGATTGTGGCCTGGGACCAGTTGGGCACCGGAATCGGCAGTCGCGTGGCACTGGCGGAAGGCCCCGAGGCCGCGCAGCCGTTCCGCCCTGACATCAAGCCGCTGGACGCCTACGTGGCCGCGCTGCTGGACGAAGTCAATATTGACCCAAAGTCATTGAATTCACTGAACCTCAACCAATGAGTAAGCGACGATGCAAAACACGCATAAATTGAAACAGGATATCTGCGAAATCGGCCGGCGTATTTACGCCAAAGGTTTTGCCGCAGCGAACGACGGGAACATCACCGTCAAGCTGAACGACAACGAGTTCCTCTGTACGCCGACCATGCACTGCAAGGGCTTTCTCAAGCCGGACGACATCGCCACGGTTGACGCCAAGGGCAATCAAATCGCCGGCCGGAAAAAGCGGTCCAGCGAAGCGCTGCTGCATCTGGAGATCTACAAACAGCGCCCGGAACTCCGCAGCGTCGTGCATTGCCACCCGCCGCACGCCTGTGCTTTCGCCGTCGCGCGCGAACCAATCCCGCAATGCGTCCTGCCGGAAGTGGAAGTGTTTCTGGGCGACGTGCCGATCACGAAATACGAAACTCCCGGCGGCCAGGCGTTTGCCGATACGATCACGCCGTTTGTTCACCAGACCAACGTGATCATCCTGGCCAATCACGGGACGGTCAGTTATGGCGAGAGCGTCGAACGCGCCTACTGGTGGACCGAGATCCTGGACGCCTATTGCCGGATCTTGATCCTCTCCAAGCAACTCGGCCGCGTCAGCTACTTCACGGAGGAAAAGGAACGAGAGCTTCTGGAACTCAAAGAAAAGTGGGGCTTCTCGGATCCTCGCAACACGAAGGAGTACGAAGATTGCGACATCTGCGCCAACGATATCTTTCGCAACAGCTGGACGGAAACGGGTGTGGAACGCAAAGCCTTCGAAGCACCTCCGGCGATGGGCAAGAGTGCCAGCCAGGCGCCCGCTGCCGGTAACGTGAATACGGAAGCCTTGATTCAGGCCATCACGGAACGCGTCATGGCCGAATTGTCCAAGTAGTCATCCGCGCGGCGTGCAACCGTATCGTGCCGCGTTCCACGGGCATCCCAAGCAAGAAAACGACGCCCCGAAATCCCCATCCCTTACCCTTACTCCCCAGAAGAGTCTCATGAAAGTTAGCATCATTGGCGGTGGCGGTCTGGTCGGTTCAAGTGCTGGATTCGCCTTGCAGTGCGGCGGCGTGGTCCGGGAAATCGCTTTGATCGACGTGAACCAGGACCTGGCCGGCGGACAGGCGCTCGACCTGTTGCACGGGGGCCCCAGTACGGCAGACCAGTTGATCACGTCCGGCAGTTACGAACACGTTCCCGACAGCGACATCATCTGCATTACCGCGGGACTGCGTCGCAAGCCGGATGAATCCCGGCTGGACTTGATCAATCGGAATACGGACCTGTTCCTGTCCATCCTGGATTCGGTCAAGAAGGCGGGTGTGAAGGATTCGGCGATTGTGTTTGTCGTTTCGAATCCCGTGGACATTCTCACGTATGTGGCGGCCGACCGCATGGGCCTTCCCTTGCATCAAATCATTGGACTTGGCACGCAGCTCGATACCATTCGATTCCGCAGCCTGATTGCTCAGCACCTGAACGTACCGCCGACCCAATTGTCGGCGCTGATTCTGGGCGAGCACGGTGACAGTATGGTACCGATCTGGTCGAGTGCCACGTTTGCCGGTTTGCCGCTGGACAAGCATCCTGCGTGGAATCCCAATCTTGCGAACGAACTGTTCACACGCACGAAAGGATCGGGTGCGGAAGTGATCAAGAAGAAGGGAGGCGCCGGCTTTGCCGTGGGCATCGCCATCCGCGACGTCGTTCATGCCATCGCCTTGAATTCGAACCAGATTCTTCCCGTATCCAGCGTGCAGCAGGGCTGCTACGACATCCGCGACGTCGCCTTGTCGGTACCTACCGTCGTCGGCCGGCGCGGCGTGGTCGACCGATTGGAAGTGGCGCTCTGGCCCAAAGAGCTGCAGGGACTGCGTCGCAGTGGCCAGGTCCTGCGCCAAACCGTGTCGACCGTGCTGGAACGCATCGGACGCGGTTGATCGAGGCCGCGAGCATCTGCGGCAATGCCGGCTGTTTCCCCGCGAGTACTCATTTTGCTGAGCAGCCTTTTGTTCCTGCTCGCCATTTGGCTTCAGCGTCGCCTCGCACCACCGGGTGAATTGAAATTCAGCCGACCGTCTGGTTAAATGGGAATTCTTTGACTCGATCCCAACCGGACAGCGCTGCCTTTGCGGCAATGTGGGGAAATACAGGCACGCAGCGCGAGCCAGTATGTTCGGACGTAAGTGACTCACTTGCTCGCGCAGCGTGCTTGTATGGCGCCAAACTTGGCGGTGCAGGAGTAAGCTCCTGCTGGCGTCCGCGAATTCCGGCAAACCGACTCGGACGAAAGGCCCAACTTGAACGACGCCGTCGATCCCGCGCTCGAAAACGCCCTTCGCCTGGCTTTGATTCCTGGCATTGGTCCTCGTTACCGCAAGGCGCTGCTGGAACATTTTGGTTCCGCGGGTGAGGTGCTCGCGGCGGCGCCGAGCCGTTTGCGGGAAGTCCCGGGCATTGGAGCCAAGCTGGCGCATAGTATTTTCAACTCCCACGCGGAAATCGATGTGGCGAGTGAATTGAGGCGCTGTCGTGAACACAACATCCGCATCTTGCTCGATACCGATCCCGACTACCCGCGGATGTTGGAAGAGATTCACGACCCGCCGGGCGTCCTCTTCGTCCGTGGGACCCTGGAACCGCAGGATAACGTGGGAATTGCGATCGTCGGGTCGCGGCATGCCACGCACTACGGAAAACGGCAGGCCGAGTTGCTTGCCGGAGGACTGGCCCGCGCGGGCTTCACGATCATTAGCGGACTGGCTCGCGGGATCGATACCGCCGCGCACCTGGGGGCGCTCGAAGCCGGCGGACGCACGTTCGCGGTTCTGGGCAGCGGGCATTTGAACGTGTACCCGCCCGAGAACAGGGACCTGGCCGAGCGTGTGGCGGGATCCGGAGCCGTGATCAGCGAGCAGCCGTCGCTGGCCAAGCCAATGAGCGGCGCCTTCCCGCAGCGCAACCGCTTGATTTCAGGATTGTCATTGGGAGTGATCGTGGTGGAGGCGGCGGAACGTTCCGGCGCGCTGATATCGACGACCCATGCCACCGAACAGGGTCGTGAAGTCTTTGCGGTTCCCGGTCGCGTTGACAGCCGGATGTCGCGCGGCTGCCATCGACTGATCCGGGACGGCGCGAAGTTGGTCGAATCGGTCGACGATGTCCTGGAAGAACTCGGCCCACTGGTCGAAGCGACCGACCACGGCCACCGCCAGGCCCTGAGGCATCCGGCCGAACTGCTGTTGAACGCACAGGAACAGAAAGTACTTGCCGCCATTCCCGCGGACCCGACCAGCATCGACGAAGTAGTGGCCGCCAGCGGACTGCCGCCGCATCGAGTTCTCTCGACGATCAGCGTGTTGGAGATGCGGCGATTGATTCGCCGCGTCAGCGGCAGCCTGGTGGCACGTGCCTAGAAACGACTCGAATACAACGGGCCCCATCCGTCTCGATAAACTGTCAAGTACCTCTACCCTCCCGGACCGGAAGGGTCGCGAGGAACGAGCGGGGAGGGCGTGCCGCATCCGCCCGTAGCGGGCGTGGTGAATTTACGAACCAAGAGGTCCCTGCCATTTTTACAAGCACGATGCGCGAGCGAGTGAGTATTGGTCTGCCGATCGTCACTGATTCACGCACCCCATTTGATCCCCCAACAAAGCCAATCGCATGACCAGCGCATCTCCCGCTCCACTGCCGCGGCGCCAATTCGGCAGCGACAACTACTCCGGTATCTGCCCTGAAGCCTGGGAGGCGCTGCAGCGTGCCAATCATGGTCACGCCCAGGCGTATGGCGACGACCCCTGGACGCAGCGGGCGGCCGATTTGATACGCGAGCTGTTCGAAACGGATTGCGAAGTCTTCTTTACTTTCAACGGCACGGCCGCCAATTCTTTGGCGTTAGCCTCGTTGTGCCAGTCGTATCACAGCATCATCTGCAGCAACTTGGCTCACGTGGAAACCGACGAGTGCGGCGCTCCGGAATTCTATTCCAACGGCACGAAGATCCTGCTGGTGCAAGAGGACTGCGGGAAAGTGCCGCCCGAGGCGATTTGGCAGGTGGTGAACAAGCGGCAAGATATCCACTATCCGAAACCGCGAGCGCTCAGCGTGACCCAGGCCACCGAATGCGGGACCGTCTACTCGGTGTCGGAAATCGCCGCCGTTTGCCAGGCCGCCAAGGACTGCGGCCTGAGCGTGCATATGGACGGCGCTCGCTTCGCCAACGCGATGGCAACGTTAGATGTGGCTCCGAAAGAAGTTACGTGGCAGGCAGGCGTGGACGTCTTGTGTTTCGGCGGTTCCAAGATGGGAGCGCCGCTGGGTGAAATGGTTATCTTCTTCGAGCGGCAATTGGCGGAAGATTTTGCCTATCGGTGCAAGCAAGCGGGCCAACTTGCGTCTAAAATGCGTTTTATGGCCGCGCCTTGGGTGGGGCTGTTGACCGACGGCGCATGGCTCCGGCACGCCCGGCACGCGAACGCCATGGCCCAACTGCTGACCGATGGCATTGCCGCGATCGATGGTCTGCAGTTGCTTTATCCGCGACAGGCGAATTCCGTGTTCGTGTCGCTGAACCCGGCTGTCGAGCAGGGATTGCGCGAACGCGGCTGGTTGTTTTACACCTTTATCGGTCAGGGTGGCGCGCGGTTGATGTGTAGCTGGGATACGTGTTCCAGCGACGTGCAGGCGTTCCTGAGTGACTTGAAAGAATTGGCATGACGATCACGTTGAACCGCCGAACCTGTTTGCAAGCGGCCGTGGCGGGGGGCATCAGCCTGCTAGGCGGAAGCGCGGAAAGCGCGCCACAGGGCGACGAATTACCGAACAGCGCGCCGCGCAACCCGATGGGGGTCTCCACCTATTCCTTCTGGCAGTTTCGCAACGCGGAACTGCGCAGCATCGAGAAGTGCCTGGACCACGCGGGCGAGATGGGTTTCGACGGCGTCGAGATCCTGCACGTGCAGATGGAGAAGGAAGACAACGGCTATCTGCAAAACCTGAAACGACGTGCCTTGGCGAACGGTTTGGATCTGTTTGGTTTTTCCACGCATCAGGGATTTCTGACGCCGGACAAAGCCAAGCGGCAGGAGAACATCGATCATACCATCCACTGCATCGAACTGGCCTACGCACTGGGGATTCCGACGATGCGAGTGAATACCGGTCGTTGGGGAACGAGTAAGAATTTCGACGAGTTGATGAAGAATCGCGGGATCGAACCGAATCTGGAAGGCTACACCGACGAAGATGGTTTCGGCTGGGTCATCGACGCTTATGAAAAGTGCCTGCCCGCCGCGGAACGCTGTGGTGTGGTCCTGGGTTTGGAGAACCATTGGGGATTGGGCATCACACCGGAAGGCGTCCTCCGCGTGGTCAACGCCATCGATTCTCCCTGGCTGCGCGTCACTCTGGATACAGGCAACTTCCTGGAAGACCCGTATCGCCAGCTGGAACAACTCGCGCCGGACGCCGTGCTGGTCCAGGCCAAGACCTACTACGGCGGCGGATTGTGGTACGCACTGGAGTTGGACTATCCACGCATCGCCAAAATGTTGCGAACGCACCAGTATCGCGGCTACGTGTCCCTTGAATTCGAAGGGCGTGACGATCCTCTCAAGGGGATCCCCCGCAGTCTGGCCATGCTCCGCGACGCTTTTTCCGTTTAAATGTCAACGCTCCCAACACGAACCGTTATTTTTCTGGAGAGATCCATGTTTCGTTCGATCACGTTTGCAATCCTGATACTCTGCACTGGTTCGGTCACGCTGGCCGATGTCACCCTGAACCCGCTGTTCAGCGAAAACATGGTCTTGCAGCGAGACCAGGCGATTCCGGTGTTCGGCAGTGCCGTGGCGGGCGAGAAAATTGCCGTTACGCTGGCGGGCGAAACCGTCACGACGACGGCCGGCGACGATGGCCAATGGCAGGTGAAACTTGCGGCACAGGAGGCCGGCGGACCGCACGTCCTGAGTGTGCAGGGGACCAATCGAATTGACGTCAAGAATGTGCTGATTGGCGAGGTATGGCTTTGCAGCGGTCAGTCCAACATGGCTTGGACGGTATCCAGGGCGCGGAATCCAGAGGACGAAGCGGCCGCCGCCGACTTGCCGCAGATCCGGCACTACAAGACTGGTCGCGGCGGCAACGGGACGTGGACCGTTTGCAGTCCCGATACGGTCGGCGGCTTTACGGCGACGGGCTATTTCTTCGGACGAGAACTGCACAAGGAATTGCAGGTCCCGGTTGGTTTGATCAATTCTTCCGTTGGTGGAACTCCCATTGAACATTGGACCAACGTCGCGGACCAGCAACAGATGTTCGACAAAGACGAGGTCAAGCAGCGCCTGGCAACGGCGGGAACGAGGGCCGCGCCCGGTTCGGGAGTCCTCTATGAAGGGATGATCAAACCGCTGGCTCCCTACGCGATTCGCGGCGCCATCTGGTACCAAGGGGAGCGTAATTCCAAGACGGGCGATCCCTACCTGTACCGGTACCAGATGCCGACCTTGATCTCCAATTGGCGACGCGACTGGAATCAGGGCGATTTTCCCTTCGGCATCGTTCAACTTCCGGACTTCCAGGCTCCCCAGCAACAGCCTTCGGAACAGAACGGCTGGGTACTGGTTCGCGAAGGAATGGCGCGGACCGCGGCCACCTTCCCAAATACGGGAATGGCCGTCACGCTGGGACTCGGCGAGGCGAAGAACATTCATCCTCGGAACAAACAGGATGTGGGAAAGCGTCTGGCCCGTTGGGCGCTGGGCACGGTCTATGGCCGGGAAATCGTCTACTCCGGGCCCGTTTATCAGTCGATGTCCGTGCAAGGCAACAAGATTGTCCTGTCGTTTGACCACATCGGCGGCGGTCTGACTTCCAGGGGCTCCGATGAACTCATCGGATTTGCCATCGCTGGCGACGACAAGAAATTTGTCTGGGCCGATGCGCGGATCGTGGGTGACAAGGTCGAAGTCAGCAGTCCCGACGTTTCCGAGCCGGTCGCGGTGCGCTACGCCTGGGCGTCGAATCCCAAGTTCTCGCTTTACAACAAGGAAGGATTGCCTGCGTCTCCCTTCCGCACCGACGAATGGTAATTCGTTCGACCACTCGCACTAGCTGGACAGTGCTCGCGCCACGAATGGTGGCAAAGACCAATTGTCGCCAATGC
>CALBSZ010000645.1 GCA_937967665.1 uncultured Planctomycetaceae bacterium | reverse complement strand
GCGACACGGCGATGTAAACCGCGCTGCCGCGCCGGCGGCGGGATCGCGATAGCCTTCCCAGTGGCTCAAGACGCGACCGATCGAATAGATGGGCGAGTTGTCGAGCGTGCAGATGTCCCGGCGCGGGTTGACAGAACCGGCGTACGCGTTTCGACGAACGTACTGGTCGGCCAATACAAACTGGAACAAGGGTCGCGAATTACTGCAGCCAAACCAGTTTCCCCAGTCGTCACGCGTGCGACCAAATTGAGATTGCCCGGACTGGGCGTCGAGCTCGCCGGTATCGACGCGGATACGCAGATCGCGACCGCTGATATCCACGGTTTCGCCCGTTTTCAGCGAACGGATCTTGCCGCCGCTGTCTCCATTGGCGATGTGTATCCAGTTATCCAGCCCTCGCCAGAATCCGTTGACACGATGTTGCTGGTTACCTTCGCCGAATCCGGTGAATAAGGTTTCGCGCAGATCGGCTCGCCCATCGGCGTCCGTATCCGCGGCAAAGAAGATGTCCGGGGCGGCGGAGACGAGGACGCCATTGTCCCAAGCCATGATTCCCGTGGGAAAGCTGAGTCCCTCAAGGAACAGCGTCGACTTGTCGTAACGGCCGTCGGCGTCGGAGTCTTCCAGAAAACGAACACGGCCGCCCGGTTTTCCGCGGTCGTCCAGCCCCAGCGGATAGTCGGCCATTTCGACAACCCAGAGCTTGCCGTCGGGACCCCAATCAAAGGCAACCGGGTCCATGACCAACGGTTCCGCGGCCACCAATTCCACTCGCAGTCCGCTGGCGACGTCGATGCATTGCCGGGACCGGTTTGGCGACTTCGGTGCCGGTGCGACATCGCGGAGCAGATCCAGATAGGCATAACGCGCCACGCCATCCGGAAGTCTCTGCGTGTGTTCGTTTTGCCACCAGAGATGCCGCCGCGCGAACCAGGCTCCTTGATTCTTTCCACCGCTGGCGATGGATGGCAGGGATCCTTCGTCTCCCGCGCGGCCGCTCACCGCGTGACGACTCCAGCCGGTCTGCAGGTCCGCGAACAGATGCACCGAATAATGTTCGGCGTTCGAGAACACGACATCGACATGGCCATCCTCGTTGATGTCCTCGAAACGCAGTCCGGCGTCGCTGCCATCCTGATTCACGATGTGCGTCCGCTCGGGTAAGGCGAAAGGAAGTGGATGCCAGCGAGCCTCTTGCGGAGCCCAGCGGAACACGGCTGATCCCTGTTCTGTTCCCCAGATCAGTTCGCAGATGCCGTCTTGATCGAGGTCGCGAAGGCGAACGCCTTGATCCTTTCCGGACCGCGAGGTGAAGATGGGTTGCCCGGCAAGTTCCAATCCTCGCAGGCCGTCGGGTTGCGGCAGCCACTGCTGGCCATCAAAGTGCCACATTCCCGCGACGTGTTCGTTGCGAACTAACAAGGAAGCTTCGCCGCCCGGTTGCAGCACACCAAAGCGAACGCCCAGGTCGAGGTGCGTGTCGGTAGTCGCATTCGCCAGCGGTACGGGAAAGCTGCCTTCGATCCAGCGTTCCGTCGCCGGCGACCAGAGACGTGTGCGCTGCAATTGCTCGTTGCCAATGACGACGTCCAAATAGCCGTCGTTGTTGAGGTCCAGGATACAGGAACCATTCCATGCCCCCGTCGACGAACGTAAGGGATGTCCCAGCAGCAGATGCTGGTTGATGCGCTCCAGGCATTCCCGAAAGTTGAGGAACAAGAGTTTCTCGCCGTGCTTCGTCGCCGCGTGCTCGATGACTTCGACAACCTGCTGGTTGCGCAGCCAGCCATAAGGATGAAAGACCACGTTCGCCACGCCCTGCTTTTGCACCGTTGCGTCGATCATGATTTGCATGTCGGCGACGATTTCCGGATTAAACGGCCGCAGCAGGTTCTGCCCTTGCCAGTCGTCAGGCACGGCAATGGGAAACTCCCAGCATTTCCCGGCGATGACGAACGGGTAGGGATAGTTGTCGACGCGATTGACAAAAGATGGAAAGGGCAAGTACTTGCCAAACCGTGGTTGTCCATCGTCACCGTAGACCAGGTGGCGAGGCAGATCGGGATCCTCAGGCGTAATCAGCGTGACCACCGAACTATCGATCTGCAGGAAATTCCCGGAGGCCGAGGTCTTGTTGAAGATTTCGGCAAAGGCTCGGGGACTGGGCGTGTTTTGCGAATCGCAGCAAGGGAAGCGAAACGCCACAGGTTGCGAATGGTCAATCAGCGACAGGTTGTCCACACAGCGATCAAAGGTGCTCTTGGCCTTTGCAAAATCGCCACCCTGCAAACAGGGGCAGGGATGATCGGCCGTGTGGCATTCCAGCGACAGCCCTTCGCGCAGCCACTGCTGCAGGCGCGGATCCTGCGGATCGATGCGGTTGGTCATGATGCTGACCGGCGCGCGGCCGTCAATCTGTTGCAGCCGCTGCAAGATCGGGCGCAAGTACGTTTCGTAGGGGGCCGAGTCCTTCATGTCGTCGATGCCCAAGGTCACGACAGCGCGCACCCGCGGGTCGCCAATCCACTGCGGCGTGACCAATTTGGGAAAGTCGACATGCGGATAATACGCGTCACAGAAGGCGTCGAGATACGCCAATCGATTCGCATCTGCCGCGCTGGCAGTGCTCACGCACAAGAGGCAGGCCCACAGACATGCTGGCAGTGTGTACAGGCACCGGCGGGCAGGCAACGCGGGGGGACGTGACAACATCGTGAACCTCGCAAAAGCGTATTCGGTCGAGAACAGCCCGCCGCAATCGGCAAGGCCTGTGCCGGCCATTCTAACCAAAAATCCGCAAGTATTCGCGATCTTGCCCGCCGCGCATGAAAAAGGCCTCGTCCGCCGGGCGAGGCCTGTTGCAGATCATCGCGTTGTTGCCGGCCCTGTCCGGCGGCCAAGGCGGCTTGCGGTTGTGGACCGAACTAACCGGGTTTGACTTCGATCTTGCGAGGTTTCACACGTTCCGACTTCGGCAGCCGCAACGTCAGCACGCCGTGCTTGAGTTCCGCCGAAATCTTCTCGGCATCCACGCCCTCGCCGACCGTAAACGTCCGACGAAAATCGCCGATTCCATACTCGCCATAGAGGAATCGAATGTTGTCATGGCGTGGTGAGACCTTGCCGTGAATCAGCAATTCCCCGCCTTCATACCGGATGTCGAGATCCTCGGGGACAACACCCGGCATGTCTCCGTACAGAACGAGCTCCTCTTCCGTTTCCCAAATGTCGAAACGCGGGTTATAGGTCACCGTCTCCGAAGTCGGTTCGGCAGGCCGCGTCCCGTTTCCGTTCTTTTCTCTCAGTGTCGTTGTCATGGTTCTGCTCCCTCTGCCTCAGCGGCAATGTCTGTTCTGTGTCTTTTGCGGCGGGAATCGAATCTCGCATTCCCCTCCGCGGTGATCAATTAATTCACTTTGACCTCGATGCGCCGCGGCTTCACTTCTTCGCGTTTGGGCAGAGTGACCAGCAGCACACCATTCTTGAACTCGGCCGAGACCTTATCGCAGTCGACGTCCCCAGCCAATTCGATCGTCCGATTGAACTTGCCGAAGCCTCGTTCGCGGCGGTGCCATTTGCCCCCTTCCACGGTCGGGGCCTTGCGTTCACCCTGAAGATGCAACTGGTTGCCGCCGGTGACGGTGATCTCCAGATCGTCGAGTTCGAATCCGGGAAGTTCCGCCTCCACGAAAAGGCTGTCGTCGCTTTCCCACAAATTCAGCGGCGGGAACGTGCTCCGCGCGTTGGGTGATTCTCGACGGTCGCCCCACGGTTCGAACAGGCGATCCATCTCGGTCCGAAAACGATTCAACTGAACTAACGGTTCCCATCTTGTGGCTAACATGTCATTCCCTCCTCCCGATCAAACCGGGCATGAACGTGAATATATTTACGACGTGCAGACGCCCGCTTCAGGGCGATGCCACCATGCTGTTTTCACTTCTGATAGTTGCAACAAGCGTGCCAATTCACGGAACTCACGTGCTCACAGCGAGATACGTCAATCCTAAAGATTCCGAAACCCCACCGGTTCCGTGGCGTCTGCCATTTTGACCTGCTGTTTGTTCCATTTTTCGCGCGGTGCTTCCGGCCTTCGTTCCCAACCACACGATTTCGCTTGCCGGCCGCCAGCTGTTAAACTCGATGTGGCGCCAGGCTGCCAAGACGAGATACCGCCAGCCTTCGTCGGTTGTTGGGCAGTCATGGGCGAAACGACAGTACACGCTGCCAGCGGGCGACAGTGCGAACGATGTCTGGAAAACGCTGTGATGTGAAGCCATGACGCAACGAGCCGACCCATCGCGCGTTACGACCCGGCGGCGCGGGAAACGATTGCGCTGCGCCTGCTCGCTGGCAGCGACGATTCTGCTCACCGTGCTGGCCGCGTTTCATTCAATTATCTTGACGGCGGAGGAGCGGTTTGTTGGCGATGATGATCTCAGTGGTCAGCGCGAGATCATCGACGCATCTCATGCCTGGCACGTTACCGACGACGGCCTGAAACGCCTGCGCTCGTATGTCCTGCGGGGTGAGATCGACATTTACATGCAGAACAAGGTACGCGTTCGGAAGCTCGACAGCACACAGGTTACCGACGCAGGTTTGGCTCAACTGGACGGCGACGACGGATTGATCTATCTGCAGGAACTGTCGCTCGCGGATACGCCGGTTGGCGATGCGGGCCTGATGGCATTGTTCGGTCTCCAGAGACTCCGCCATGTCAACTTAGGTCGCTCGCTGGTATTTCCAGACGGCGTCAGCGGCCCACGCGTCACGCCGGCTGGCATTACGCGGCTGCGAATGGCGCTGCCCGACTGCCGAGTCGAACACCATCGTGAGTCTATCGAACTGACAAAACGGCAGCGCGCCCAGTTCCGAATCTGGTCGACGGTGGCGGAGCCGAGAGTCAACGCGCAAGGTGACATCATTGCGTTGTTCCTGCGCCGGGACGCGCGGCTGACTCCGGACCATCGCTCGTCTCTGCCGCAATTGCAGCATCTCCGCGAGCTTTATGCGGCAGGCATGTTCACCGCGGGCGACGTGGCACTGCTGCCGGCGCTCGACAGCCTGCGGGAACTGTGTCTGCGCGGCTGCGTATTGGACGACGACGACATCAAGCCGCTCGCGAAGGTGGTGGGCTTGCAGGTGCTCGATTTGTCCGGTACTCGGCTTACCGACCGCGGGCTCGACCATTTACAGTCGCTGGATCGCCTGACAGCGGTCGACATGCGCGGCACGCTCGTCCGCACGCGCGGGCTGCAGAGGTTGCGAGAATCACTGCCACGGACGGAGTTCGTGTTCGATCCGTCGCGCGTCGTTCAGCTTCCCTATCCTCGGCTGACCGTGAATGACCAGTTCGAACTCCTTAACGTCGGTCATCTCGGCAGCCGAAGTTCGCGTGCTTCGCTGTTGCAACAGTTGACCGAGCTGCTGGACCATCCCACGCTTGAGCAAATCAGTCTGCGACACGCCGACAACCTGGGCGACGAGAATTTGAAGACCATAGCCAGAATGTCCAACTTGAAGCAGCTTGACCTGGGCAACACCAAAGTCACCGCAGCAGGGTTGCAGTACTTGGCTCCTTTGAAACGACTCCAGAAAATTGATCTCTGGCACACGCAGGTCCGCGGCGACGGGGGATTATCGGCACTTATAGATCTTCGCGAATTGGAGTCGCTGGAACTCGATGAGACCGACATCGACGACACGGCATTAGCGTTGATCGCCCGCATGAAAAGTTTGCGATATGTCGAGCTTTGGCACACTGATGTCACTCGTGACGGAGTCGCCCGCTTGCAACAGTCGCGCCCGGACTTGGAAATCAAATCGAATCCCCGGAACTAAGTTGGAGCGGCAAGCTGACGATCGCGTACGAAGGACGCGCAGCGGACTGGATGGTCCCGAATGTATCGCGGCCTTTGCCCGCCGCTACTTGCTGGTCGCGCGGGTTTGCCAGCCGTCGACCGTCAGCTCGCCATGGACACCACACTGAAACGTCAGGGGCGTGAGCAACCCGGCTTTGGCGTCGGCTTGGGGGTTGTCGTAGTGGTCGGTGTCGGCCACGTTGGTCAGTTTGTTGTTGTGGATGCTGCAGCCGTAGCTGGCTTCGTTTCGCAGCAACGGCCGCGGCACCCCCTGGCACTCGATAATGTTGTCCACAATCCGGATCGTCTTGAAATCGGATTTCGGGTTGAAGCCGAACAAACCATCCTGCCTCGGCGTGACTGTGGTGCGTGTAATGATGTGATTGTTGCGAATGACCAGGTTGCTGTACGGTTCGTTGATCCAAATCACGCCGCGTCCGGGGTTGCTGATTAGGTTGTTGTGAAACACGGCGGGGCCGTTCGCTGCCGCCTTGCCGAATCCCGAAATCAGATTTCCCCAGTCCTTGTCCACATCGAAATCGAATAGATTGTGATCGATCTCCACCCCGTTGCGAACGAATTCGATGGCATAGCTGTTCCGCATGTAATTGTGATGAATATGGAACGTCTTGCCACTGGCGGGAACCGGTCCCCCGGCATATTTCGGGATGGAAATCGTGCCGTGACAATCGTTGTGGTCGATCTCCATGTCCTCGTCGTTTTCAAACGGAAACTCGATGGAAAAATTCACTTCGATCGTGTTGTGATGGATCCGGCACCGCTTTCCTTGTCGACCTTTGATACCGTAAAACTCGTCCTGCTTTTCCAGCTGGGTTCGCAGGAAGCGATTGTGAGAAATCTCGCTGTCTTTCATCCAGATCGAAAAGATCGCGCCCCCGGTAATGCCGCCCTGAACACCGGGAACGCCTCCACGCTGCCAGCGGCCCCCGGCATCGATGAACTCGCAGTCGTGAATTCGTGCCCCCTGCAACGAAAACGTACGAACGCCTGCCCACAATACGTCTTGGATGCGCAAGTCGTGAAGATGCAGGTCTTGGTTGGCGAACCCGAATATGGCGCCGTGAAGCTGGGGTCCACGTAGCGTGAGGTCGGAGATCGTGATCCCGGCGGCCTTATCGGCAAGGCGAATCAGGTACGCGCTGGTATCCAGCCCTTTCGTCGTCATCTCGGGATCGGGAAGTGTCTTGGTTGACGGCTTCCAGGCAGCCGCGTGCGTAATGATCGTCTGGTCCCTGCCGGCCCCGGTCAGCGACATCCCGGCCTTCAACTCCAGCGGTTCGGCGAGTGCAAACGTGCCCGGCCCGAGCTCAATCACCGCGCCTTCGCCGCCATCACGACCGGCCGTGACAAGCGCTTCGGCCGTTGCGAGTGGGGCAGCGTGGGCCGCGGGAGGGGCAACGCAGGCAACGGCCAAGAAAAGCGGCAGCGATTTCATGATGGTTTCCTGGATACTTGAGGGCCTACGTTTACTGGATCTGACGACGAAAACTAACAGTACATCGCGACAACCGATTTGCAAGTCCTCCGCGAGTTATCGCAAATCGAGGAATCCAGCAAATCCGTTAGCAACCGGCCGATTGAGCCCACGATAACGACTTGAGTAGAATAACGGCAGTAGTTCTCGAACGACTTCCCGGGGAGAGGCTCGTACGACAGCGCAGGGTTGACGGTAGCGAAAAGCGGACTGGCTCCATCGTTGTGTTTGGTTCGTCCCGGAAAACCCGGTGGATCGATGGTGCCTGTCCCCCTTTCGCGGACCAGTATCACCCTGGGCCTGCGAAAAAAGGGGACAGGCACGGCGGACGCGACGTGATTGTCGAGCTGGTAACCGTTTGTATCACCGAGCCAGTCCCCTTTTTTCGCGACCCTGCGCTGGAGTACTAATCATGACACCTTGGCTTCGAGTTGCTCGCGACGAGCAAAAATCGTGGGACCATCGCATCAAGTTGGGTGCCGTGCGAAATCCGGCGCACGCGGAAGCGGAAATGTCGCGTGACGAGGAATACTTCCAGGCCGCTCCGTTCTACGGCGGCAGCGTGAAGCCTCCGGGTCAGATTCCCAACAATGCTTGGCGATTGGATTGGTGCGCGGCCTTTGCGAATTATTGCCTGCACCTATCGGGGCACAGTCACACCGGGAACGCCGGTGCCCATTCCTTCACCAATTCCAGCCTCTGGTGGTTCAATGCCTTGCCCGAACCCCGCTCCGGCTGCGTTGTCGTGGTTGGCAGCGGCAATCGCGGGCAGCATGTCGCCTTCTTGTGGGACTGCCAGCACCTGCCGGCCAATCCCGACGGCAACGTTGCCATTACCGGTAATCGCGTCCTAAATCTCCTGGGCGGCAATCAAAGTAACCGGATCAACATCAAACGCGAAACGCGAACAATGCTTGCCGCTCGAGGGCGAAACGGCATCCGATCTCCGTACTTGTGGCCGCTGCGAGGTCCGGCAAACTGCAATCACATCCCTCCTTCTATCGCCGGACACTTTTGCGGTAATATTCACCCGTAGCGGCGCGACGGCGGATGGAGCGTTCCTTGAGCGTACCTGCTTTCTCTTTCTTTGTCGGCAGGAGTTCTCGACGGTGAGGAATGTGGTCACGCATGCCATGTCGTTCGCCCGGACCGTGGCCCATCAAGTCCACATCCTGCATGCCGGAACGCTTGCCGAATCCGGTCCGCCGGAGCAGATCTTCGAGGCGCCGCAAACCGAGACCACGCGTAACTTCCGGTCCGAGGCGGCCGTTGCCTGATCTTGAAAGAACGGTGGCCAATCGGCGTTCGGCTTGCACTCTCCTATTGGTTTGTCACTCTCGATTTGTCCCCACGACATTGAACCAGAAAACCCCTTTGGAAATCCGCCATGACGATTAAACGGTTGCTTCTGACAGTTATCTTGATACTTTTCGTTGCCGCGCTGCACTGCCCGGTCGCAGCGCAACCAGCACCTGCCGCCTCCGACACGTTCGAGATTCCGGCGACCGACGAGGGGCTTCCCGGGGCCGGACCGATTCGGCGTTACGACTGGTTTCGATCTTTGTGGCAGCGGAAGCGCAGTGGCTGGGCGACGCAGGTCGAACGGGACCAGCATGCCGTTGTGTTCCTCGGCGATTCGATTACGCAGGGCTGGGGCGATACGCTGGGAGGCAGCTTTGGAGATCTGAAAGTCGCCAACCGCGGCATCAGCGGCGATACGACTCGCGGCATGCTCATCCGCCTGGAAGAGGATGTTCTCGCTTTGAATCCCCGCGCGGTGGTGATGCTGATGGGTACCAACGATCTGGAGGAGCAGGCCACGCCCGCAACGATCGCCGCCAACGTGAAACTAATCGTGGCGGCGCTGAAAAAGCATAATGCCAAGATGCCGATAATTCTCTGCAAAGTGTTTCCCAGTTCGGCGTCGAAACGTCGTCCTGCTGACGCCATCAAGAAGATCAACGAACTCTATGCCGCCGCCGTCAAAGGAGATCCGCAAGTCATTGTGTTGGAAACCTGGGTTTTGTTCGCCGACGAGAACGGTGATGCGAAGAAAGCGGAGTTCCCCGACCTCCTTCATCCAAACAAGGCCGGCTATGCCAAATGGGCGTCCGCTTTGCGGCCGATCTTCGCCACGCTGGGCTATGTGGAGACGGAGCCCGACGATTTCCAACCAGAACCCGGCTTCGTCAGTCTGTTTAATGGCAAAGACCTGACCGGCTGGGGCTTTCGCCCGACAGGGGCGCGGAACGGCAAACCGAATCCCAAAGCGCCGGCTCGGCCAGTCGTGGAGGAGGCGGAGTCGTTCGACGGAAAGGCCGCCAGCTCCGACGGTCGGTACGTCGCGGTGAACGGGCGTCTGGTCGTGACGACGCCCGCGGAAGGCCGGCGCATCCAACAGCTCTGGACCACTCGCGAATTCCCGCACGACTTTATATTGAAACTCGAATTCCGCGCCACGCCCTACGCGGACAGCGGCGTGTTCATTCGCGGACCTCAGCTCCAGTGTCGCGACTACTTGCTCGCCGGTCCGTATACCGAACTGAAAAAGTACCAGCCGCAGCAGTGGAACGAAATGGTCGTGACGGTCAAGGGCCAGGTTGCCCACTGCACCTGCAACGGCGAAGTGTTGAACGCGTCCCTTGCCGTGCCGGCAACGGGTCCCATCGGTCTGGAAGGCGATCGTGGACAGATGGAATACCGTCGCATTCGCATCCAAGAACTTTCCCGGGATTGAATCGTGGATAGCGATACTCTGAGAAACTTACCACAACGACCCGGAATCATGGCGTTCGGCTCGATCTTTTGAGAGGCTCAGGAAAGAGAGGAATCTCCGGCGTGCGACTGACTACAGCGCGTTTCGGGTACGTGTAGCGGTTTTTTCGCCAATTGACACAGTGATGTACAGCGCCGGAGACGCTACACGTCCGTGCGACTCGCACCAACGGCGATGGAAGAACACTTCACGCGTGGAGTTTTTAGGGAGTTGCAGCAATGAATCGAATTCTGGCATTCTTCTTGGTTGCCATAACGATAACACAGGCCATTGCCGAAGCGGCAAATCGCCAACCGGATATCGTCGTCTACCTGGCCGACGACCTGTCTGCATCTGATCTACCGATTTACGGCGGTTCCAACATTCCAACGCCGGCTATCGAGAAGCTGGCCGCAGAGGGAATGATTTTCGATCGTGCATTTGTTGCCAGCCCGTCATGTGCTCCCAGCCGTGCCGCCTTGCTAACGGGCCTGATGCCGGCTCGAAACGGTGCCGAGGAGAATCACACCTATCCGCGTCAGGGGATTCTTCGCTTGCCTCGCCTTCTTAATCGACTCGGATACCAGACTGCCGCATTCGGAAAGGTCGCGCATTCACGAAGTGCAAGGGATTACGGATTCGATACGATCGAGTTGCCGTCAAACATTCCGGAAGTCAGAAAGAGCGTCAAGGCATTCCTTGAGAACCGCAACGACTCGCGGCCCCTGGCTTTGTTTGTGGGGGTCTCCAATCCGCACGTGCCCTGGCCATTCGAGTCGACCGTCGATGCCGAGTCGATGACGCTTCCACCAAAACTATTGGACACGCCGCAAACGCGAGTCCAGCGTTCGCGATACCTGCAGGAAGTAAAAGACTTGGATGCTTACCTCGGCGAACTTCGCGCATTGACCGATCAGTACATGGCAAAGGACAAGTTGTTCGTCTTCTCCAGTGATCACGGCGCTCAGTTCCCCTTCGGCAAATGGACGCTGTACGACGAGGGAATTCGCGTCCCCTTGGTTATTGCCCGTTCAGGGAAAATCAAAGCGGGAACTCGCACAAGCGCGATGGTCAGTTGGGTCGACATCCTTCCGACGTTGATCGATATCGGTGGGGGAGACACACCGGAGCGTCTGGATGGTCGTTCGTTTGCTTCGGTGCTGGATGGCGAAACCAATTCCCATCGTCAGCGAATCTTTACGACGCATAGCGGCGATCGGAAGATGAATGTCTACCTAAGCCGTTCAATTCGCACGGATCGGTTTAAGTTGATCTGGAATCCACACCCGGATTTCGCGTTCACGACTCACATCGATTTGCTACTTCGCAAAACCTCCGGCGACTATTTCAAGCAGTGGACTGAGCGAGCCAAGACCGATCAGCTGGCGGCAAGAGTCGTCGCCACCCACCACGGCCGGCCGGAGTACGAATTATACGATTTGCACAAAGATCCTTACGAGCAAAACAACTTGGCGGGCAACGCACCGTTCGAGGAAGTTCAAACGGCGCTCATCGCTGAGCTGAAGGCGTGGATCGACACCCAGGGCGATGCGCTGACCGTATTCCACAAACCGCTCATGTTGGACGCGCCGGAAACCTGGGTGCCACGCAGGTAATAGGGACGCGGTTCATGATTCGAATCGGCCCGTGGGCTACGTCGCGGCTGATCGCGTTCCGAGTTCCCGGTCAATCTCCAGGACCCCCGACGGATCGTCCTTCACCATTCGCAGCTGACGCACGATCTCCCTGACGGACTTCTCCTCTTCGACCTGCTCGGACAGGAACCACTGGACTTCGACCAGCGTGGCGAAGGCTCGTTCCTGAAACGCCAGCTCGTAGAGCTTGTTGATTTGCTCGGAAACATCCTGCTCCTGTTTCAGCGCCGTCTCGAAGACATCGAGCAGCGAGGGATATTCTGTCGGGGGCTTGACGGCCAAATCCAAGTTCACGTCACAATCGCGGGCGAGCAGGAAGTCGCACAGCTTCATGCCATGCCCGTATTCCTCGCGACTCTGCAGGCGGCACCATACGGCGGCACCGTTGTAAGCTCTCCGCTGGCAGTACGCAGCCATTCCGAGATACGTGTGCGAAGCGTTGAACTCCATATTGAGTTGGTCATTCAGGGCTTGGTGGATTCGTTCTGTAATCATGACATTCCTTTCAAGTCAGGTCTTCTGGTTTCGTCAAACTGCCGCCATCGTCTTCTCGTCTTCAATTCTCACTAATGGCATATAGCTCTATGACGCAACTGACATGCCATTCTGCTGCGACAACGTGGCAGGCAGTCCGACAGATTGTCACGCTTTGCACCGCGTCGCGGCGGCTTGAAGGCAGGGCGGCATACTCGCGAGTTGTCGTGACACGCGGTATGCCATGCCGATGTTTGAAGTGTTCTCGACCCTGACGCGGCATGAGATTCGCAACGAGCAGCATCGGAATAGCAGTTTGAAGATGATCGATTTCACAAACAATGCGCTGTGGCTCACGGTTCTGCTCTTCACGGTTTCGGCGTGCGGCGTCTGGTTGTGCGGAACGAAGCTGAGTGGTTACGTTGACCTGATCGCGGATAGGACCGGCGTGGGCAAAGCATTCGCCGGTGCGTTGCTGCTGGGTGGTGCTACGAGTCTGCCGGAGCTTGCCACCACGATCACGGCTTCGCTATCGGGCGCCGCCGAACTCGCTGGCAACAATTTGTTGGGCGGAGTCGTGATGCAAATCGCCGTGCTTGCGGCCATCGATGCCTTTTTAGTGCGAGGTAAACCACTGACGTTCTTCTCACCGAAAGCAACATTGTTAATGCAAGGCGTGTTCCTGGTGTTCATCACTGCGTTGGCGATCGCCGCCATTTCAAGCGGCGAGCTCGTGGCCTACGCCAACGTCGGTTTGTGGCCCGTACTGCTCGCCGCGACCTACCTGTTGGGCTTGTGGGCGATTTTTCGTTACGAAGGCAATGCTCGCTGGGAACCGTCGGGTCAGATCGCGGAACCTCCTGAGTCAGTGCGTGACCTGAAGGACGCTCATCACGCACAGTATTACGGCGTGTCGACGACGCGAGTTGCGCTGTTGTTCGTCGCCGCTGCGATCGGCGTGTTGATCAGCGGCGTTGTCGTGGCGCGGTCCGGCGAAGCGATTGCGGAGGAATCCGGGCTGAGTCAAAGCTTCGTCGGAGCAGCGCTGGTAGCACTCGCCACGAGCCTTCCCGAGGTGAGCACAACCTGGTCAGCCGTTCGCTTTGGTGCGTACAGCATGGCCGCGGCGAACATTCTGGGAACCAACAGCCTGGAAGCTGCCTTGTTCCTGCCGGCGGACATCGCCTACCGAGGCGGCTTGATCATGGATGCCATGGAGCCTTCGGCAAGCTTCCTGGGCGCCTTGGGGATCATGGTTACGACTGTCTATGTGTGGGGCATCCTGGAACGGCGAGACCGCACGTTGCTGGGAATGGGGCAGGACTCGCTCACCGTGCTCCTGCTGTATTTTGCTGGACTGGGGCTGTTTTACTTTTTGCAATCATGAGCGACATGACAATGCCCAATAGGTTGGGAGGTGGACGATGCTGGAACAAGTAGAGAAGGAACTGGAGCGACTTGGTGCGACCGATGTTCGCGTTGAACTGGACGACGAGTTTGAACCCCGTGTTGGGACACTCGTGAAAGTGGAATACGCGGGCGCCATCTGGCGCCTGTTCCCCGGCAAACTGGCGGAGCTACTGGACGAGTTGCCCAACGGCGCAGGAGGCGAGGCACTCAAACGGGCGATCGAGAGCAAGGCCCAAACGGTTTGGCACGGGCCGTCACCCGAGTCGCGAGATACGTCGCCGTAGAAGAGCCGTTGTAATGTCGAGTATCAGACCTGTGGCACGGGAAGGTTCTCCTTTCGAAGTGAATCGATCTACAAGACCGCAAACGTCATGCCGCGATAGGAAAACTTTGCGGTCACAAGGCATGGGGGCTGCGGGTGTCACGCTCTGGAGTTGGCGTGACGTTTCGCCCAATGGATCAGTCCGCCCGCGGCGAGGACCTCCAGTTGTCGGTCAGAGAGAGCATGCATCACCTTGAACTGACCCTGGCCCACGGCTTCACACGTCAATGCGCGCGCAGCCCGAAGTTGCTGACCGACATTGTCGATTCGAATAGCGGACTCCGCTGCCAGCAGGTCGTAGTCACCGGCATCTGCAAAGGTGAGCGGCAAGACTCCAAAGTTGATGAGGTTTTGCCAGTGAATACGAGCGAAACTCTTGGCAATAACCACGCGCAGGCCGAGATAACGAGGAGCCAGCGCGGCATGCTCGCGACTCGATCCCTGGCCGTAGTTCTGGCCGGCCACGATGGCGTGTCCGCCTTGTTCGCGACAACGGCTGGCTCGTTCAGAATACGTCGCATCGATCTGCTCGAAGACGAATTCGCTGATCTTCGGGATGTTGCTGCGATAGGGAAGCACCCTGGCGCCGGCAGGCAGGATTTCGTCCGTCGAGATGTTGTTGCCGACTTTCAGTAGGACTGGCAGTTCCAGCTGTTCCACCAGACCTTCGATTTGCGGAATCGACGAGATGTTGGGACCTTTCCGCAAAACAACGTGGCGCGATTCATTTTCCGTCAAGGGCGCTTGCAATAAATCGGTGTGGAGCCTTGGCTGCACCGGTTCGGTGATTTGGGGATAGGGCATATCGAGTGTGCGCGGATCGGTGATCTGGCCGTGCAACGCCGAGGCAGCAGCCGTCTCGGGACTGACAAGACAGACTTTGTCCTCGCGCGTGCCGCTTCGACCGGGAAAGTTACGAGGCACGGTGCGCAGGCTCAGTTGATCGGTGGCAGGAGCTTGTCCCATGCCGATGCAACCATTGCAGCCCGCTTGATGGATGCGAGCTCCCGATTCGATCAATGCGCCTAAGCGACTTTCGCGAACGAGGCTTCCGAGTATTTGCCGGGACGTCGGGTTGATATCGAACGAGACGCCTGGATGAATGCGGCGACCGGAGACGATCTCGGCCGCGATCGCAAAGTCGCGATAACCGGGATTCGCCGACGAGCCGACATACGCTTGATAAATCCGTTCGCCAGCGACTTCGCGCACCGGCAGCACGTTTCCCGGACTCGAAGGCATCGCGATCAGAGGTTCCAGCGAACTCAGATCGATCTCTTCGTGCAGGTCATACTCGGCTTCGTCGTCGGCAACCAATTCCATCCAGTCATCCTCTCGCCGCTGACCGCGCAAAAACCGCCGTGTTTCGTCATCCGATGGAAAGACGCTGGTTGTGGCTCCCAGTTCGGCGCCCATGTTCGCGATGACATGCCGGTCCATGGCGGTGAGACAACTCAAGCCGGGTCCATAGTACTCGATGATCCGGTCAACACCGCCTTTGACATCATGTCGCCTGAGCATTTCCAGAATCACGTCCTTCGCGCTGACCCACTCTGGTAACTTACCCACCAGGCGAACTCCCCACACCTGAGGCATCTTCATGTAGAACGGGAAGCCTGCCATGGCCATCGCGACTTCGAGACCGCCCGCGCCGATAGCCAGCATCCCGAGCGCCCCCGCGGCGCACGTATGACTGTCGGAACCCAGCAACGTCTTGCCGGGCCGTCCGAAGCGCTCCTGATGCACGGGATGACTCACGCCGTTGCCAGGGCGGCTGTACCACACGCCAAACCGTTCACAGGCGCTTTGCAGAAACAAGTGATCGTCCGCGTTTTTGAAGTCCTCTTGCAACAAGTTGTGATCGACGTATTGAGCCGACAGCTCCGTCTTGACGCGATCCAGTTCCATCGCTTCCAGTTCGAGCAT
>CALBSZ010000644.1 GCA_937967665.1 uncultured Planctomycetaceae bacterium | reverse complement strand
CCCGCACGGTCGCTTCGACCGTATCGGTCGAGACGCCGCGGCCGCGGACACTTTGACCTCGCTGCTCGACTTCGACATCGACCTCGCCCAGTGCGTCGCGGCCGAGGGTGGCACTTCGCACCTGGAAGTCGATACACTTGACTTCGATGCCGGTGATTTTCTCGGTTGCCCAGAACGCGGCGTCAATGGGGCCGTCCCCTTCGGTGACTTCCGACGAAAACTCCTGCTCGCCGTGCCGCAACGTCAGACGCACGTGCGGCGGCTTGTCGGTCGCTGAGTTCACTTCGAACGACACGAACTGCCATTGCTCGTCCGGCACGTTGTGAAGCTGCTGTTCGATCAACGCGGCGATATCGCCGTCGTAGATATCCTTTTTCTTGTCGGCCAGCTTCTTGAACTCGTCGAACACTGTTTGCAATTGTTCGCCGGTGAGTCGAAAGCCGAGTGTCTTGGCGCGGTCGGCCAACGCCGCGCGGCCGCTGTGCTTGCCCAGGACGAGGTCGGTCTTTGCGAAGCCCACGTCTTCGGGGCGCATGATTTCGTACGTGGTGCGTTCCTTCAACATGCCATCCTGGTGAATCCCGGCCTCGTGCGCAAACGCATTTCTTCCCACAATGGCCTTGTTGCGCTGTACCTGCATGCCGGTAATGGTCGAGACCAGGCGGCTGGTCGGGACGAGGCGTTCGGTCTTGACGCGGTTGCTGCAGGCGTAGTAGTCGCCGCGCGTCCGCAAGGCCATGACGATCTCTTCCAGTGAGCAGTTTCCGGCTCGTTCACCGATCCCATTGATCGTGCACTCGACCTGCCCCGCGCCGTTTTCGATGGCCGCGAGGCTGTTGGCAACGGCCAGGCCGAGGTCGTTATGGCAATGCACACTGATCACGGCCCTGTCGATATTGGGAACGCGGTCGACGAGCATGGCAATTGTTTCGCCAAATTGTTTGGGAATGGCATATCCGACGGTGTCAGGTATGTTGATCGTGGTTGCCCCCGCGGTGATGGCCGCTTCGACGACTTCGCACAGAAAATCACGCTCGGTGCGCGCCGCATCTTCCGGAGAAAACTCGACGTCGTCGCAATAACCCACGGCCCGCTGCACTCCGGCAACCGCGCGGGCAATGATTTCTTCACGAGACATTTTCAATTTGAACTCACGATGAATCGCACTGGTCGCCAGG
The DNA here is from genome assembly GCA_937967665.1 of uncultured Planctomycetaceae bacterium. Lineage (GTDB taxonomy): Bacteria > Planctomycetota > Planctomycetia > Pirellulales > Pirellulaceae > CALBSZ01. The sequence continues at coordinate 14,723 of CALBSZ010000644.1, read as the reverse complement.
AAGACGTGAATGCGTGGCGATTCCGCGTGCTTCAGGGCTTCCCATGCGCGGTCGATATCCGCCTCGGCACATCGAGCAAGCCCGCAGATGGAGGTGCCGCGGACGATCTTGGAGACCTCGAGAACCGCCTCGAAATCTCCCGGGGATGCAATCGGAAAGCCGGCCTCGATAATATCGACTCCCAAATCCGAGAGGGCCTGCGCGACCTCCAGCTTTTCGGCCAGATTCATGCTGGCTCCCGGCGATTGCTCGCCGTCACGGAGTGTCGTATCGAAGATCCTCACCATTCGCCTGTCGTTCATCAGTATTCTCCTGAGCTGTGGAAGTTGCCCGCGCATTCCGCGCGAAAACGAAACCAACTCGCCATACTTCGGCGAGTTCCTAGCGCCGGCCCCTGGCCGGCGCGGGCAACAACAGTTGAGCTCGGGTAAATATCGAACAACGATTCATCGCTAACTCCGCGGCGGATCCTGTTTCTTCGGGACGCCTCACAAACCCAATACCGTTCAATTTTCACGTGGCACGGGCACTCATGACCGTCGCTCATACCGCATCTTGTACGAGCGTGAAAATGCCAGCACAAGATGTGACGGGCAAGAGTGCCCGTCCTACATACTTTGAACGGTATTTCCTCACAAACCCTACCTTAAGCGGACGGCGCCGCCTTGCTGTAAATACAAGCACGCAGCAATACAAGCACGCAGCAATACAAGCACGCAGCAATACAAGCACGCAGCGCGAGTGTATTCCGACGCATGTGATTCATTCGCTTGTGCTTCCTGCGGGTGTGGGGACCGAACCTGGTTCTGCGGCACCGAAGTTCGATCAATGCTGTTTGCGAATCCGGCTCCGCTGTCGCGTCCCACACCTGAACTTGAGCCTCTCCAAACCTACTAAAAAACCCCGAAGCTCTTACAGCCTCGGGGTTTATGTTGACGCTTTCGGTACAAGTACACAACCCCTACGGCTTGCTGCCAGCAAGCAATCGCAAAAGCGGTAGTAGGTTGCGTTGATCGTTCATCGTTTGTTTTACTTCTCTATCGACTGTAACTCGTCAAAAAGGTTCAGTCAAGTGAAGGTAAATTCCGCAAGTAACTGGCAGTAGGCCAGGAATCTGCCAGTCTTCTCGGCTGGCGCGGCGAGAATTCCGTGGACTTGGCCGACACCGTTTCCTCGCTGCTCGCGATGTGCCCCACGCAGCGAGTCGTAATATCGAAAGCGACCGGACGGGACAACCTGCCAGGTGGATTCCGTTTGACAACTTCGAGTTGAATCGATACAACGCGAGTCACCTTGCGCGGGTTTCCGACCGGCAACCCGTGTCCGCCATGACGTATTGTTTTTATCCGATTCGCGGCCGACATGCCTGCCCCGCCAGGCTTTTCCTGCTCCTTCCGCCTCCATGCATTCCGTCATCTTTACTGCCTGCCTGCTGCTTCACACCCAGACAGTGACCGATGGGCCCCAAGAGTCAACGCGCACGTTAATCCGCGAAGCGGTTGCCGCCCGCGATCAGGCCTGGTCGAATCTTCCCGCCGCCACCGGAAAGGGCAAGTACCGGCTCACCGTGACCAGCAGCGAAGGAAAGCAGCTACGCCGTGAACTAGCTGTCTTCAGGCTGGCGTATCAGCATCCTCAGAACTTCATTCAGCTTCGTTTTCACCCCGACTGGCTATTTGATGGAGTGTACTCGGCGCGCGTGATCGCGTCGGATGGCAGATCGATCCACGAGACTTCCTTCATGTCGGAAAAAACTCCCATCGGCCGAAGCTGTACGGCCTTCGACGCCGGCTTCCTTGATCCCGTGTTCACACCGACCGGCGGCAATCTGATCAAGTCCTGGGCGTTTGTCGAACAGTTGGAGCAGGATTATGCGGAAGTATCGCTGCTTGACCGAGGCCGCATTCAGGTGTTGCGTGGTGACGCGGTCGATGGAACGCACGCCGCGGAGTTCTGGATCGACACCCAGCAAGACAAACACGTGGTACGCTATCGCTGCTTCCAAACGCAACAGGAGCAACGTTATCTGGCGATCGACGCTGCCAAGGAATGGGAAAAGTCGGCTGGTCTGTGGTACGTGAAGTCGTTAACGACGGAGGAGCGTCGTTCTCAGAACAGCCAAAGTTACACCACGGTCAAGACCGAATTTGAATTGAGTGAATTCATCCCGCAAGCGACGATCCCCACCGAAGTTTTCTCACTCCACGCCACGGCCCTTCCGGATGGCGCACTGCGTGTCGACTGGCACACTGGCAAGACGCTGGGAAGATACTCGCGCGCGCCCGCATTCGACCTGCAAAAAGTTATTGATACGGTGGGCAGCCTGCCTGAACACCGGCGGGTGCGGTAGCCTGGTAAGCTGCATCCCTTGGATGACTTCGGCGTACGGCGGCAGGGGATCAGTCCGCGGCGAGTTCCGCCATGACTTCGTCGGAAATGTTGAAATTGGCGGAGACATTTTGGACGTCGTCGTGGTCATCCAATAATTCCATCAACTTCAAGACGGCACGCGCGTTGGAGGCGTCCAAGTCGACGGTGTTCGTGGGAATGCGAGTGATCTCGCGGCTTTGCACTTGAATCCCCGCTTCCTCAAGCGCATCGGACACAGCCGAATAGCAATCCGCCTCGCAGGTCACTTCAAACACGTCGTCATTCAGGCGAATGTCGTCCGCGCCGTGTTCGACGACAAGCTCCATCAGCTTTTCCTCGTCGGTTTGAGCGGCGGGAATCACGAACAGCCCTTTGCGATCGAACATCCAGGCCACGCAGTTTGTGGCACCCAGCTTGCCGCCATGTTTTTCGAAAAGGTTGCGGATCTCCGGCGCCGTGCGGTTTCGATTGTCGGTCATGATATCGCAGAGGACGGCCACGCCACTGGGGCCGTATCCCTCGTACAGCACTTCGTCAACGTTACCGCCTTCGAGTTCACCGGTGCCCTTTTTGATCGCCCGATCAATCGTGTCATTCGGCATGTTTCCCGCTTTGGCGTCCGCAACCGCTTGTCGCAAGCGGACATTGGCATCCAGATCGCCCCCTCCCAATTTGGCGGCGACGATAATGGCTTTGGAAAGCTTGCTCCACAACTTGCCGCGTTTGTTATCGATCAACGCCTTCTTGTGCTTGATCCCTGCCCAATGGGAATGGCCTGCCATCGATCACTTGTCCTTACGCTGTTGATGCTGTTCGATTTTTTTGGTTGTCTTTTCGAGCAGTGCGTCCGCTGCCGATTCGCGAAACTGTTCGACGGCCTGGCGCCAGGCTTTCAGCGCGCGGCCACGGCGGCCCAACGCCATGTAGACATCGCCCAAATGATCCAGAATGACGCCGTCAGGATCTTCCTCGTCGGCCGCGTCTTCCAGTTCGCGAAGCGCTTCGTCGTTCCTTCCCAGGCGATGCAAGACCCACCCCAGACTATCGCGGTAGGCTTTGTTGTCCGGATCGCCGGCGACGGCCTTCCGCAGCATGCCCAGCGACGTTTCCAGCCACTTGTTCTGATCCGCCCAGAGGTAGCCGAGATCATTCAGGGCCCCGATATCCTCGGGAAACTCGTCCAGCACCTGTTCGATCCATTCTTCGGCTTCCGCCAGCCGCCCGGTCGTCACACAGACGTTGGACAGCGACAGACGCAGGTCCCGCATGTTCTCGCGGATTTCATCCGAATCGTGTTTTCCATCGTGCAGGAGGAGTAACCGCTGGTATTCGGCTTCCGCTTCCTCGTACCGTCGGGCGTGATACAGAATCCAACCGGCGCGTTCGGCGAAACGAATCGACTCGGGCCGCAGCCGCGACGCGTGCCGCGCGGCCGTCAAGGCTTCGTCGGTCTGGCCAGCCATCTCCAACGCGCCCGCAAGGTAGTAATAAAAGACGGCATCGTTCGCGGGCTGCACCTTACTGTCGATGGCCTGCTGAAAGACCTTCGCCGCGCGACCGAACTCGTCCGCTTGAAACAGTTCCAAGCCCCAACCGATCAATACCGCGGCGGCTGGGAAATCGGGATCCTGAAAGGCGACGTTGAAGTAATCTTCGGCGATATCGAATTCGCCCGCTTTAAGTGCCACAAAGCCGACAGCCAACGCGCTGCCAGTGCCGAGCTTCTCGTCGCCGTCCGATCGTTTCGAGGACACGTGATCATAAAACTTGCGAAGCAGCGGCTTGTTTCTGGCGAGTTGCGAAACGGCATCCGCAAGCGGTTCCAACGTCGCGGTCTGTTCCGCCACCGCTCCGAAGACGCGCAACAGGGCGTCGAGATCTTCCGCACGCAGATGGATTTCGGCCAGGAGCTGATACAATTCGGCGGACGTACCGCCCGCCAGCACATCCTCCAAGATTGGAATGGCCTCCGCGGGGCGGTCCTGATTGACCCGTTGCCGAGCCAGAAAGTAGCGGAGCGCGGTATCCTGGTCATGGTCGGCGTACAAGGATTCCAATCGCCGCACTAGTTCCTGTTCCGCCGCGTCGGCGTCCGCGTACTTTTTGCCGATCAGATTCGCCAGCAATTCATAAGCCTCGATGCCGGCAGCCAGGTCGTCGGCCGCGAAGTACGTTTCCAGTTGTTCGAGCGCGGCTTCGTGCTTTCCGCGCCCGTGTTCAACGCGAGCCAATCGATAGGCCAGCAGCGGGCCTTCCTTTTCGACATCGTGCAACCAGCGGCACACCGCCTCGGCATCGTCCCAGCGTTTCCCCTCCAGGAAGGCCTCGGCCATGAGTTCGTACGTGCGCGTCGGCTCGCCCAACAAGATCTTTCGCGCGTCGTCAGTCAGTCCGTGCTTGTCTGGATCTTTCAAAGCCCGCATGACAATGGCAAACGCGCCTGCCGCTTTGTCGTAGTCTTCGACCAGATAGTAGAGCCGCCCCAGTTCCATCTGAATCGACAGGTTGGCAAACACCTTGTCGGGCTCGTTCCCGCCGGATTCCAGTCGAGCCGCCGCTTCGTACAAACGGGCGGCGCGTGCCCACTCCCGCTGACTGCTCAAATGGGCGGCGAGTTGCCGCAGCAACACGGGGTCGCGGGGGTCCCTTTCCGCGGCGAGCACGGCATAGCGCGCGGCCTCCGCATGCCGCTTCAATTCGAAGGCCAGCCCCACGATCTCGCGCAACACGGATACTTGCGATTCGTCATTGCGCCACGCGCGCTGATAATGCCGCAACGCTCCGGCATAGTCTTGCCGTTGATAGAGCATTCGCCCACGTGCATAGAGGGCCGCCGCGCGAACCCGTCTCTCGGCCTGTTCGTCCCGGGAAACCTTGGGCTGCAGAATCGACGGCTCGTCTTCGAAGGGGGCGCTTCCACGAGCCGCAGAGTCCCAACCCGGCAGAGCACTCGCAGCGATCAATGCGATGAATACCCGCAGCACAGTCGATTCAGCTTTCATGACTCTCCCTGATGGCGGTCATGGATCTTCACCAGTGACACTCTCCTTGGCGCGACAATTAGCGTGTCCCCGATCACGTGTGTCCCCGATCACTTGGGCTTCTTCTTGATGATCTTCTTGGAGGTTGTCTTTTTCTTGACGACCTTTTTGGCTTTTACCTTTTTGGGAGTCTTCTTGGCGACCTTCTTGGTTCGCGACTTCTTTGTCGTGGTGACTGACTTTTCCGCTTTGGTCTTGCGGGTTTTCTTTTTGGAACTGGACGCTTTGCCCGTGGTCTTGCGTTTGACAACCCGCTTCGGCAGGCGTTCCCTGGCGTCGGGAGCGATTTCCAGGATGATCCCGCGAACGCGCGGCGAAAACGGCGAGGCCTCGAAATCGACCCCCAATTGATGCAGCAGCGAACCGTACTCGACCCCCTTTGTCTTGGAAATCGCCCGTTCGAGTCCCGGGGCGCGGTGGGCTTCCACGTCTTTCTCCGAAATCGCTCCGATGGCAACGAGCACCTTGAGTGCGCCCTGGTTGAGCGGGATCGAATGGCCGCCGAGTGCGTTCTGCGCGGTGTAGGCCACGACATACTTGGGGATACCGTTGTGCTTTTCCAGGTCCTTCACGGACTTGCCCAGGTTCTGTTTCTTGAGAAAGTCCAGATCGAATTCGTAGTACTCTTCGAACAACGCCTGCAGCGTGCGTTTCAATCGCGCGGCGGCCCTTTCGGGGTCGGGCAGGCAGCTCATCACCTCCGCCAACTCGGACACCGTCGTGACGCGCACTTCGTTCCAGTCGAAATAAAGTTCCTGCAGCTTGGCCAGCGCCTCGTCAGCCTGTTCGTGCGAGGCGGATTCCAGGCAGGCCGCGTAGAGCATATGTTCCAGCACGCTTCGCTGCGTCGATGGTTGCACGGCCTGATAGTGCTTCTTCAAAACTTTGTGGGACTTGCCAAACAGGGCGGCGCGGTTCGTGGTACTCATTCGTATCCGTAGATCTCGTTGCTGGATAGGGTTGTCAAAGTGTGAATGGTTCAAACTCGCACCGCGGGCGGAAACGATTCACGGTGCCGCGGGAGCTGCCACGCTAGTCTTCGTCAGTCTGCTCGAATTCCTCGATATCGCTTTCCGTTTCGTCTACTTCGTCTACTTTCGGAGGCAACACTTCACTCAAGATCCGGCTGACCTCGATGGAATTCTTCACGCCCTTGTCGATGACGAACGTCAGTTTCGGTGTGTATCGAGTATCGATGCGATTGTTCACTTTCTGCTGCAAGTAGCCTGCCGAATTCTGTAGTCCGCGGAGGCTGAGGTTTTGTTTGGATTCGTCACCCATGATCGAGACATGCACCTTCGCCTGCCGCATGTCGCCGGATACTTCGACATAGGTGACGGTCACATCCTGGATCCTCGGATCCTTGAGGTCGACCAGGATTGCCATGCTGACTACTTCGCGGATGGCCTCCGCGGCTTTGAGGACTCGTCGAGATGTCATTAGAGAGTACGTGCGACCTCTTCAATCTTGTAGGCTTCGAGGACGTCGTCCTGTTTCACATCGTTGAACCCGGCCAGTTTGATCCCGCATTCGAAGCCGCGGGCGACCTCCTTGACGTCGTCCTTGACACGGCGGAGGGAATCGAGTGCATAGTCGCCGATCGTCCGTCCGTCGCGATTGACGCGAATCCGGCAACCCCGCTCGACGGTCCCTTGCACGACATAGCAGCCAGCGATGCTCCCCAGTTTGCTGACCGCAAACACCTGCTTCACGACGGCATGACCGAGTTCCACAACGCGTTCCTCGGGCTTCAACTTCCCTTCCAGCATGGCGCGAATGTCGTCGGTGACCTTGTAGATGATGTCGTAGCGGCGAATTTCCACGCCGTGCTGATCGGCCAGACTACGTGCGGCTTCGTCCGGAATGACATTGAAGGCGACGATGACGGCGCTCGAGGCGTGTGCCAGCGTGACATCGGCCGCGGTAACGCCGCCCACCGAAGCTTGCAGGATCTTGACCTGCACTTCCGGATGGTGGAGTTTCCCGAATTCCTTTTGAATGGCCTCGATCGAACCGCGGACGTCGGCGCGCAAGATGATGTTCAGCACGGCCACTTCGTCGGCCCTGCCGAGTTTCCCTTCGGCGAGCAGTTCCTGGAATTTCTCCAGCGAGACCGCGGTCGTCACGCCGGACAGATTCGTCTCGCGGGTCTTGAGTTCCCGGCTGCCGGCGATTTCGCGGGCGTCGGCAATTTCGTCGAGCACGTAGAAGCGATCACCTGCTTCGGGCGGAACGTCAAAGCCGGTGACATTGACCGGTACGGTCGGCCCCGCGGCCTCGACGCGGACGCTCGGCTTGAGCGTGTCATACATGGCCTTGACGCGGCCGTGTGCCGCGCCGCAGACGACCACATCGCCTACATGCAGCGTTCCCTTTTGGACGATCAGCTTGGCAATAACCCCACGGCCGCCTTCCTGTTCGGCTTCCAGGCAAACACCGACCGCCTTGCGATCGGGATTCGCCTTGTATTCGTGAATTTCTGCGACCGTCAGGATGGTATCGAGCAATTCATCCATGCCCTCGCCGGTCAGCGCGGAGGTCTTCACGACTTCCACGTCGCCGCCCCATTCGCTGGGGACCAATTCGTGCTGCGTCAGACCCTGCATGGCTTTATTCGGATCGACACCCGGCAGATCGCATTTGTTTAACGCCACGATGATGGGCACGCCGGCGGCTTTCGCATGGCTGATGGCCTCTTCGGTCTGCGGCATGATCCCGTCGTCTACGGCAACCACCAGGACGGCGATGTCCGTGACGTTCGCACCGCGAGCTCGCATTTCCGTAAATGCCTCGTGCCCGGGCGTATCCACGAACGAAATCTTGCGGCCGTCCTTGTCGACTTCATACGCGCGAATGTGCTGCGTGATTCCTCCCGCTTCTCCGGCGACTACGTCGATCCCGATGATGTAGTCGAGCAGCGAGGTCTTGCCGTGATCGACGTGTCCCAGGAAGGTGACGACGGGCGGACGGGGCACGAGGGTTTCGGGAGCGTCTTCTTCGTCCAGGCGGCTGATCAGCGAGTCCTCAAGTGTTTCTGCCGGTTTGATTTCAAGATCGACGCCGAGTTCATCGAGTAGCACTTCCACCATATCGTCTTCGATGGTGGCATTGATATTTGCTTGCACGCCGAGTTGCATGAGCGCGAACAGCACTTTGCCGGACGAGACCCCCGCGGCCTCGGACAATGAGCGGACGGTACAGGGCAGGGTCAGCGAGGCTGTCTTGGTTCGCGGTGCCGCGGTATTCGTGCCCTTGCGGCGTGTCAGCGTGCGGCGGCGCCGGAAGGTGCGCCCCGTGTCGTCTTCGCCGGTAATGCGATTGGCCTGCCGGGCGCGCGTTTTCCTGGCTTTTTGCCGGTCGGCCCGTGACGTGGTCAAATCGCCCACGCCTTCGCTATCGATGAGTTTGCCTTTGCGCCGAGCGCGATCGACGGTCTTTCCGAGTGGCGAATCGCCACTGCCTTTTCGTTCCTGGCGAGCCTTCGCGGCTTCCTGTTTCTTTTCCGTCTTGCTAACGTGTGCCTCGAGCGGCGCACGGTCGCCCTTGATTTGCTTCTTGATGGCGTCTTTGGGCAGCCGGAGTTCCGGTTTTTGTGCGGCTGGTTCGCTGGAGCTGGGTTCCACGGTGGGCTGCGGCACATCGGGAAGTTCGGCCAGCTTGATCACCGGCGTCCGCGGTTTCTTCTGCTTGGGCTTGGCAGCCTCAGCGGTCCCGATGCCGGCGTTCTCGCTCAGCTTCGCCCCCAGGACCTTGACCTTGCCCGTCTTTCCGGCAGGGGCGATATAGTCGTCGCGCGAAAACGCCTTTTCGGGTTCGGGTTCCGCCTTCGCCGGTGTTTTTGGCGCGGCCTTCTTGGGCCCTTTGAGGAATTCCCGGACCTTGGCGACTTCGTCGTCTTCTAAACTGGCAAGCGCCGACCCTTTGCCTGTGATGCCGGCTTTCTTGACGACTTCGACAAGCTCTTTACTGTCAACACTCAGTTCTTTTGCTAACGCGTAAATGCGAACGGGCACGTATTCTTCCTTTGTCTCTTGGCGTCACACTTTGCCCTCTGTGCGACACACCCATGAAATAACTAAATCATATCCGCGTTCTCCTATAATTGTTTCGCGGAAACAATCCTCAGGATTACTGTTGCTGGATTCAGATCCAGCTGATGTCGAAACGGGTCAGTTTCCACATCCAGTACGTTCTGGCGAGGGGCGGAGCGAATCACGGTCGCGTCGGTCGTCACGCAAGACGCAGCCCATCCTGCCGGCGTGCGGTGTTACGATTCTTTCGCGTCCGCCTCTTCAGTCGGAACCGCTTCCGGTGTGGCCGGAGCATCTTCCTGCTCGTCCGCAGGGGACTCCGACCCATTCCCCTCGGCTGTCGCCGCGGCGGCTTCCCGCGCGGCCTCGGCAGCCACTGCTTCAGCCTGTTCCTGCGCTTTCAGTTCGCGCTGGCGGCGTTTCTCCTCGGCCCCTGCCATTGCCGCTTCCTCCGGCGGTCGTTCGGCCTGCGCGGCGGTCGCGTCTACCTGTTCCGCAGTGAGTTCGCCCATTTCCATGAGCGCGTCGGGTTCGATCACGGACAGGTCGTCGTAGGACAGGTAACCCTGTTCGACCAGAGCGCCGGCGAGTTCTTCTTCGACGCCATCGAGTGCAGTAAAGCCAATCACCGCCCTTTCAATCTGCTCATTCAATTCGTCTTCGGTCATGATTTCGATGTCCCAGCCGCTGAGTTTGCTGGCCAGACGCACATTCTGCCCGCGGCGGCCGATGGCCAGCGACAGCTGATCCTCCCGCACCAGGACGATCGCTCGTCCGATCATATCGCACAACACCACCTGCTCGACTTCCGCCGGTTGCAGCGCGTTGGGAATCAGCGTCATGGGGTCCTCGCTGTAGCGGACGATGTCGATGCGTTCCCCCGCCAATTCATCCACGATATTCTTAATGCGATTACCGCGGACTCCCACGCACGCGCCCACGCAATCGATCCGCTGGTCGGAACTGCTCACCGCCACCTTGCTGCGATAGCCAGGTTCGCGGGAGATCGCGTTGACTTCGATCACGCCGTCCGCGATTTCCGGAATCTCTTGTTCAAACAATCGCATCACCAACTGGGTGCGCGTACGGCTCAAAACCACCTTCACGCGGCTGCCCTGAGGCTTCACTTCGACGATAATCGCGCGGATCCGCTCGTTGGGATGATACGACTCGCCCGGAATCTGCTCACTGCGCGGCAGGATGGCCTCGACGGCCCCCAGCGCGACGGTTGCGGCACCTCCTTCGCTGCGCTGGACGACTCCATTGACCATGTCTCCCAACTGTCCCGCGAACTCTTCGACCAGCGAATCCCGCTCGGCTTCCCGGATCTTCTGGATGATTACTTGCTTGGCCGTCTGCGCGCCAATCCGTCCAATCAAGTCGCTGTCCAGAGACTCGCCGTTACAGCTCGCTTCGGTCGTCCCGTCCTTGCGGTCAATCGTGACGGTGATTTCCGAATCCTCCCCGTACTGTCGTCGAGCCGCGGACACGAATGCCGATTCAATCGCCTGAAAGACGATTTCCGGATCAATATTCTTGTCGCGATGTAGCGAATCGATAATTCGCAACATTTCACCAGGATTCATGTTATCTCTTACTTTCGTTCAGCTTGTGAGCACGATCTTTTGTGTCGAGCCAACGGCTGTCTTCCACCGTTCGGCTACCTTCCGCCTAAAGCCTCTCGCCGGCGGGGCCTGCGAACCAATGAACACGGTCTGCGGTGAAACAGACCGACACCCGTTCACCCGGCTGCCACTCCTGACCGACCTCCACCTTGCAAACCAGCGTCGCTTCGTTCGGCTCCGCAGCGTTTAACTCCACTCGTATCAGATTCGCGTCTCCCAAGGCTTCGGTGCTTTGAACTTTTCCCTGCCACACGAAAGCAGCGTCTTGTTGACGAGACAGTGTCAGGTGTTCCGGTCGGATTAAGACCGTGACCGACACCAGTTCTCGCCGCTGTTGAATTCTTGCGGGCACATCCAGCGTACCGTGCGGCGTCGTAAACTGGACCTGACCGCCTTGCTCTCGTACCTCTCCTTCTATCAAATTCATCGCCGGAGATCCCAGGAACCCGGCCACGAATACGTTCCGCGGATTCCGGTATACCTCCATCGGCGAACCAATTTGCTGAATCCTGCCTGCTCGCATCACCGCGATCCGGTCGCCCAACGTCATGGCCTCGACCTGGTCGTGCGTGACAAACACCATCGTCGCCTGCAATTGGCGATGCAACTGCCTCAGCTCGCGTCGCATGTCAACACGCAACTTCGCATCCAGGTTCGACAACGGCTCGTCGAACAGGAACGCGGCCGGGTTCCGAACCATGGCTCGTCCCAACGCCACTCGCTGCCGCTCGCCACCAGACAATTGCCGGGGCAGGCGATCGAGCAAACCGACGATTCCCAAAGTCTTTGCGGTGTCCTGGACGCGCTGTGGTATCTGCTTTCGCATTTCCGCGAGCTGTTTTGCCGCTGCCGGCCGAAAAACTCGATTCAGCGCCCTTGCTAACCAACTTCCTCCATATCGTAATTTCAAACCAAACGCCATGTTCTCATACGCCGTCATGTGCGGGTACAAGGCGTAGTTCTGAAATACCATGGCGACATCCCGGTCTTTCGGCGAAACCCCGTTCACACGGCGTCCGCCAATCGAAATCTCGCCTTCCGTTATCTCCTCCAAACCGGCGATCAGCCGGAGCACCGTGCTCTTACCGCAACCGCTCGGTCCAACAAGAACCAGGAACTCCCGATCCAAAACTTCCAAACTCAGGTTCGCGACCGCTTTGACTCCGTGCGGGTAGACTTTGGACACGCCGTCGAGAACCACGCTCGCCATTCAATCGTCCAACCCAGCGCGTGTAACCCTCGCTTCACGGCTGGCTTCAAGTCAGCCGCAACGACCGAAAACCTTTGACATTTTACACTTAGTACCGAATTTAATCTCGCTAGGATACAGTTCTCCCGGCCGAGTGTCAACCTGGGGGGAAACAATCGAGCAGCATGGCATTACGAGGAATCGCACGGACGGCTTTTGACCAGCCCGGGGACGGAGTCACGAGCGCACTGGGCGGAGACGGGCATAAAAAAGGCCGCCTGCCTGGATGGCAAGCGGCCGGATCGGGCTGTGGGACAACCGTTTCTGGATTACAGTGCGGCGACAAGGCGTTCGAGTTTCTCTTGCAGGAGGTCGGCGGTAAACGGCTTGACCAGATAGTCGTTAACGCCGGCCTGGATGGCCTCAAGAACGCGAGTCTTGGCGGATTCGGTCGTGACCATCATGATCGAGACGGTGGCATTCGTCTTGCGGATCTCCTTGACAAATTCCAGTCCGCTGCGGCCGGGCATGTTCCAGTCGGTCAAAACAAGGTCGAAACTGTCTTCCTGGAAGATTCGCAGTGCTTCCGTCCCGTCGCTCGCTTCCACGGCGTTCGGGATGCCAATGGATTGCAGCGACTTGATGATGATTTTTCGCATCGTGTTCGAATCATCAACAACCAGAACTCGCTTGGCCATTGTCTTTCCCGGAATGTCGCGAACGGCGGCAGAATAACAGGAACCGTCTCCGATAGACGTACGCTCCTCAACTCTACTTCCCGGGCCGGCGATGTCAAACGGCCAAGAGGCTGCCTGTCCAGGGGGGATACGCAGTGGTTGCGAGGGGCATTCAGCTGAGCGCTTTTTCTAACTCGCTCGCGATGGATTTTTCTATTTTTCCTCGAAAGGCAACGGCGGCAAAAGGCAGGTTTCCGGACAGCTTGGCGACATTGTCCTCGACGATCAATGAGCCATCGATCTTGAAGCCGTACGTGGTGAGCGAGAAATTCAAGACATTGTCTGCCCAATTCCCGTCGAGCGCGCTGACCTGGTCTTGGTAGCGCTGCTTGACCTTATCCAAGAAAGTCTTGAGTCGCTCCGTGGCCTCTTCTTTGCCGAGCGTGTGCGGTACATCCGTGCTGAAACCTGGCATGCCATTCCCCCGTATCGAGAATCAAGTGGTTCGATGTAATATCAAGGTCCTGAAACCCCGTGCGGGGTGTTCTGGTATAACTAGGGCAAGTTACTGTAACACAATTGTTCTCTTTTTGGGATCCTGAATCCAGCGGAGACGGCGAGATGTTTCGGCAGCGGCAGCGAGGCTTTTTGATATTGGCGGTGACGGTGGCAATCGTCTCGGTGACCACGTTGGGTTGGCGCATGCTGCGACGGGTCCCCGACCCGGCTACCAGTTCGACGCAGGAGATGCTGCGCTGGTTGGCCTGGAACGATATCGCCACCCATGCCCCCGCTTTCCAGTTGCAGTGGGTGGACCGGTTTTCGGCCGAGTTGCAAGACGGTTTGGCATCGCGGGCGGACTCTCTTGATTGGAGCGACCCGCAATTCTCTCGGCTGGCTGCCAATATCCTGCATTTACAGTCGGTCTGGTTCTACGATCGCACGGCGCGGTATGCGGATGTCGCACCCGCCGACCGTTGGGACTTCCTGTCCACGGAAATCGACACGGTGATGCACTGGTCCGCGCTGGATCTGCCACGCGGCAACCCGAATCAAGATTCCGTGGAATTCATGGACCAAATCTCCGCGTGGATGGATGCGGCGCCACCCGAGTCCCAAGTGCAGGTACGGCAGGCAGTGGAAGACGCTACCCTGTGCTGGCTGGCAACCTCGGACCTGGCGGATGCCAGCGAGGAAACGCGTTCCGCCCTGGCACTGCGATTGGCGCGGCGACTGGACGCCGGCTATTCCGCGACCGACATGCGACTCGCACTGCGGCCTCATCACCAGGAGCGGCTCGTCCAAAACAGCCGGCTGCTGGCTGAGGCCTGGTTGCAAGAACAGGCGGCTAAATACGCGACGCTCGCGGCAGACCAAAGGCTGGCGTTCCTCGATCAGCAAATTGAGCGGCTGACGAACTGGCGGCTCGGCGAACTGCTGGCGCCGCAAAACGACTCGTCCGGTTCCGGGCAGATGCTGAAACTGCTGCCGCTCATTAACGACTGGGTAGCCCGCGCCGACGAGCCAGACAAGGAACGGCTCACAAAATTGATCGCCGACGTGCAAGCACGCTGGTTTGTACGCCGGTTTCAGGCCTTCCTGCCCACGACGGCGGGCAGCGAGTAGCCCCACGCAGCTCGATTCTTCAGGTTGCCGAAAGGAGGACGGACGTCCCAGTCCGCTACTGCCATTCGTTTTCGACGGACAAGTATGTCCGACGTACTCGAACACTTAGCTGCGATGCAATTCGATCGCCGCACCGCTCACACGTGAGCAGCCGGGACTAGTGC
>CALBSZ010000643.1 GCA_937967665.1 uncultured Planctomycetaceae bacterium | reverse complement strand
GGCCAGCCATTGAACTCCGAAATCAGTCCTCTCGTGTGCCGATCCTGTCCTGTCAAGGAGAAGGCAACACTGCGGCAGCCGTTATTTGGTGAGGCGGACGCGGACACGGCGGAGTCAGAGACCCTGTGCATGCGCAGACATCCTAAGCGCGAGAACCGGGAGATCCTATCGGTTTCCTCCTGCCAAGGCGAATCTCTCGCCGGGCAAAGGAACGGTCAGAGAACGTCACTGACGGTACGACTGACATGCACGTCGATAGGAAGTCAGATGATTCCATAGTTACCTGCGAAGCGGGCGAACAACACCAGAACGCTGGTAGCGGAGTCCGCGGAGGAAAGGGAAGCACCCAAGGGAAACACGACCACATCGGCCTTGCCAAGGACACAGAGCCTTAACCAGCAAGAAAGTCAATGGGTCGGTGTACGGCAATGTAAGATGTAAGCAAGTTCATCCGACCGTCTGACCCAAGGGAGGAGCCGTATGAGGTAGTCCTTCACGTACGGATCTGTGCGGGGGGCGGCCCGAACGGGCCGTTCCTACCGCGTTTCCAGTTATTGAACCCACAAACTGGACCTGTCCCCGTTTCTTCGTCTGGACCTGTCCCCGTTTCTTCGTTCAATCCAAGCGAAACGGTTGAATCGAGCGTTCAATTCGACCTACCGCCTCGCGTCCTGTTGCCGCTAT
This sequence comes from uncultured Planctomycetaceae bacterium, assembly GCA_937967665.1. Classification (GTDB taxonomy): domain Bacteria; phylum Planctomycetota; class Planctomycetia; order Pirellulales; family Pirellulaceae; genus CALBSZ01. The sequence continues at coordinate 21,702 of CALBSZ010000643.1, read as the reverse complement.
TCCCAATTAGTCAGCACGGCATCAACCAGGCCAGGATATTCCTCGTCGAGGGATAACCCGAGGGGCGGCTGATCAGATTCTGGTGTTTTGACGGCGATGTTCGCCGCGGGCTGCCGCGTTTTACGAGTTGCCTGGCTGTAGTTTTCGGTGTTGAGTAAGCGGGCCTCGGACACAGACGGCGTGTTGGCATTTTGCTTTCGCGCGACCATCGGGCTGTTTGACACGGGTGTCGATCGCATTGCTTCCACGAGTGTTTCGGTTGCAGCTTCCGCTTCGCCTGCGGAAGAACGTTCTTGTCGATTTATCTGGTTGATGACGACTAATGCATCCAGCGGCAAAATCTGACCATCGGGAACAGTGTCGAAGAATCGGATCGGGAACACGGCGAGACCGGCTGCGTCAACCAGGCTGCCCCCGGTGAGCGAATATCGGGGGGCATTGAGTTCGTTGATAATCAGCAGTGCGTCAATAGGCTCGACGTTGCCGTCTCCATTGACGTCATGGGTGAACACCGGATTATGCCAGTCCCACGGACCGATCAGTTTCAAGTTCGCCTCGCCGCTGCTCAAGATGCGAGCCAACTGTCCGTCGATCACCTCGCTGCCCGTAACCTCCCAATCAAACCCTAAAGATACTTCATCTCCTGCGTCGGCGCGAACTAGCAACGTGTGATTTGACGGCGCGACGTTGAGCAATGCATTCGGGTCCAAAGTTAACCTGTTGTCGCCGGTTCCCGCGATGTCAATCACATCGAACTCGTGTAGCTCGATCGTATCTTTCGAGACCAAATCAATTAAAACATCAGCTCCAGTCAACTCTAACGTGTCCACTCCTGCACTACCCGCAATCGACAATGGGAAGCCTCGTTGCAACAGCCCGGCAAGATCCACGAGATTCACGTGACTGCCGCTATCGCTTCCCTGCACACGCAGGCCGGCAACGCCGTCTGCTGGAATTCGCAATGTATCAACCGAGCCATGATGTGCGACAATTTCCTCGCGATTGAATTGATCGGTCTCCAAGCGGATCGTTGTCTGGCCGTCCAACAGTTGCAGGTCAACGGTCGGGCCCGTACCACCCTCGAGAATCGTCAATACATAGTCTTCGACCTCTCCATTGGCCGCGGCACCGGTCGGCTGCAACTGACCTGCCGAACTCAGGCGAAATCTGGCAGCGGACTCTCCAGGCACAGCGTTGGCGGGAACCATTACATTCAGCAGATTGTCACCCGCGACAACAGGTTCACTGGCGAAAATCTGCTCGTCCTGGCCATCCCAGCTTCCGTCGATGTTGAAGTCAATCCAACCATCCAAGAACGCCGGGCCCGACGCCACAACGACCAGGCTGGCCACGGTCTCGGCGTTGGCCGAGGCGACGACCGACGCCAGCAAGCGAATGCCGTCCTCATCGTTTTGTTGGGTATCCTGATCGTCTCCATCGGCAAGTCGACTGGGCTGACCGTTTGCTTCCAAATCACGACTTGCTCCGAGTGTTGGACCGACAGCCTGATGTCGCGCGCCGTCGTCCCTCAGCAGCACCGGATAGCTGTCCGGTGCGTCGCCGAAATCGAACGCTTGATCGTCGTCGATAATCTTTCCAAGTGCTTCGGTCGTCCCCAGCGAAAATGCTCTGCCGCCACTATCGACGCTTAAAATCTGCAACTGGAAATATTCGTCCTGTTCAACTTCCTCATCGCCGCGCACGGAAACGGTGAGCGGGTATGTCCTTTGCGTCGATCCTCGCGCGAACCACAATCGGGTGGCACGCGGCTCGAAATAGTACGAGAACGCGATTTCATCCTGCTCCGGCGACGGCAATCCCGAATCCGCCGGCAAGACCAGTTGGTGAGACAGACCGATGGGGCGGTCGAGACGATTTGAAAGTTGAATCGCGAAACGCGCCGATTGGAAGCCTGAATCTCCTTCAACGACCGTCGCCGAAGACACCGTGATGATCGCCGTATCGTCATTGACAATCGTTCCCACTCCAGGTCCGCCTGGAAGTTGAACGGGACGATCCAACGATTCCACGTTAGTCAATTCAAGCCGAATGGTCTCATCTAATTCCACGACGGAATCCGCTCGTACGGAAACGAGCACGGGTATGGTTTCCCCGGCATGCCCCTGAAACCTCAACTCGCCGGACTGCGAAGTGTAGTCTCGATTCGAGGCTGTGCCGTCGGCCGTGAAGTACTCGACCCACACCGGCGAGTCGATCGCACGGTCAAGCGTTACTTCAAACAGTAAATCATTCGGCGAGTCCTCCGCAACACTCGGTGAACTGACCGAGATGTGAGCTTCGTCGTCATTGACGATAGAGCCAAACGCGAATGCATCAGCAAGGATGACACCGGCCGGAGAAACATTGGAAAGGGACACACTCAACCTTTCCTCCAACTCGACGAGAGTATCGCCCAACACTTCGACTGTGATGGTTTTCGTTTCGCCGTCCATCCCTTGAAAGCTCAGCGTGCCTGACTGAGACGAGTAGTCGCTGGCATCAGCACTCGCATCGGCCGTGGCAAAGTCTACGGAAAACGGAACCGTGTTGCCACTGAGTTCCACGACAAACTCCAACTGAGCAGTCCCGGCATCCCCTTCGATGACCGTGGCGTCGGCGATTGCCAGCGATGGGGGGAGCGCTTTCGCGATGCGATACGGTTCATTAAAAACCGCATCGTTTGTGCTCGCCTGGAAATACAGGTAGTTCCCGGCGGCGGTCAATTCGCGTGGATAGCCGCCAAATGCTCCGAACCCTAGATTCGATAGTGGTATCGTCCCTTGCTGCGTGCCGTCACTAATCCAAACCTCGGTATCGCTGGCGAAAAATAGACTCCCGTCCCAAGCCGTCAACTCCCGAACTGGCAGTGCGGCGACTTGAGAAACACTCTGATCACTCGTATCTACCTTCCACAGGCCGGAAGTCGTCGCGAAGTACACGTCTCCATTCAGTGTTACGATAGGTTCGTCAAGCAGTAGCCCGGAAAGATCGGTCAACTCGATCGCGTCCAGGTCCGCGACGTTGATGGTCCACAACTGGTATCCACTTCCTCCGTCGGCATAGAAGTACAGGTTATAGTTCGTCTCCGCAACCGTCGTTACATCGTCGTCAAATCGATAGAACGCGCTAAATTCTTGCGCTAATCCCGTACCAGCCGATGTTCCGTCGGTAAAGTACAACCCGAGTACACCAGCGTCATAGCCGAAATAGAACAGCCTTTCCCCGACGGTGATCAGATCGGTCACGGGACCGATCGCACTTATTTGGGTGCTGGATTCAGGGAGAGTTGAATTTGCGCAGAGTGCATTCGAGATTCTATAGACCAAGTACGGATTGAATCCAAAAAAGTCTACTACATGCGTTGTCAGCTCGGCATTATATATTGGCTCTTGCCGAAGATTCGTTGGGTTCGTACTTCCAACAACGATCGACGTTCCCTGATCGGTGCCATCCGACACGTACATCACGTTGCCGGATGTACAACTCGAACCACCTTCGGGTACGAAGCAACCGTTGGCGTTAAAGTAGAGTTTGCTCTGCCAGACGGCAAAACTGCTTGCAGATGTGATCGTTTCTCCATTGATTCCGTGCTTCAGCGGATACGTCCCGTCGACCGTCCCATCACTCTTCATCAGCAAACCGCCAGATGAAAAGTAAAGCTCGCCTCCATATACAATCGCGTCATCGCGTCCGTCACCCAAATCGACGTCGACGGCTACCTTGATCGTTCCTTGCTCGCTACCATCGGTGACCCACAAGTCACGCGTGCCCTGATATTGACTCGTTGCTTCGAAGAACGTCAAATCTCCGGCTTGAATAAAATCGGACGGAAATGAGTTCCCGTTATGCGCAGCGGTGGCTTGATTAATGTTCTTCACTAGCCCAACCTCATATGACGTGAGTTGCGGTGTAATCTTCACCGCATGATCTTCTACCTCGCCGTCAGGTAAATGCCCGTTCGACGACAATTCGCTGTCAAAGGCGGTGGTAATACGAAAGCGGGCAAATGTGTCAGGCTCGACATCCAGTGGAACTACCGGAAAAGTCAGCGTGAACCTCAGCGATTCTGTTTGGGGCGGAACGATCACTTCGGCATACTCTACCGGCGTCTCGAATTCGCCGTTCCCGTTGTAGTCAATCCAACCAGCAAGTTTTGCGTCTCGATGCAACAGATTGGTAACTTGAATGTCGATCCGCGGTGCGTCTCCAACCGCCAGTCGCATCAACTGCCCAGCATCAACTAGTCCGTCTTCGTCATTGCTGGAAATCGAGGGGTCGGCGTCGTCGCCAGTCGCGTCACGGTTTGGTTTCGCCTCCCTCTCCGCATCAACGAACTCTCCCATGTGCAGACCGTTGACGACATGATGCGATGGTCCGTCATAGAATGAATAGGTATTGTAGTTGCCTCTGGATGTTCCACTTCCGGATTCGGGTGCGTCGCCGTGGTCCCAATCAAACTGGACCGTATGCAATCCGATAGCGCCCCGGTGTACTCCTGCTGCAACGCTGTCTGATTAAGACCACGCTCGGTAATAGTATTGCTAGCCGGTAACGAAACGTCGAGTTTGCCAGCGTTCTGGATCAAACCGAAAACTGAAAGGTCCACTCCAAGTCGCCAGGGAGCTGATAGCGCTGGCACCGTCGTGAGTAGGAGATGTCAATAGCTGCTCGGTCGAGATGACCTCGCCAGACTTCGTGATTAGCAATAACCACGCGTTGTCAATTCGGTCGTCAACGGAACCGCCTGATGGGCCCGTGGTGGTAAAGAGGAGGTCGCTTGCACCGTTACCATCGATGTCCCCGACACTGGCAATTGAATTGCCGATGCTCTCGGTAACGAGACCGGTGTCGCCAAGTAGACGCTGCCCACTATCGCTGATGTCATGACGCGCTGAAATACTACCATCCGAGTTCAGCAGCACGATGCTTATCGTTCCTTTGACAATTTCACCCTGATGTTTGTCATTGGGATCGCTGATTGCAATGTCGTTGATTCCATCGCCATTGAGGTCGCCCAGCCCCGTGATGGAAGCGCCAAACCTTCTTGCAAATTGAGATTCCCGGTCAGATGCAAGCGTCGAACCGACAAGAGCGCTGGACTGGATGGACGCGTCTGCGTTCAGCAGCCAAACATAGGCCATTCCTACAGTGGTATCGCCGTCTTCATAAGGGGTTCCGACGGCCATATCGGGAATCCCGTCACCGTTGACATCTCCGATACCGGCGATTGAAGTACCGAGTCCAGGGATACCGGTGTTCTGTTCATTGAACAAACGTACCTCGGTTGCCACCGGAGTCGGTGCGTTCCCGAGCTGATCGTCCTCCATTTCAAGATTGACGATTCGGACCGTGCCGTTTGCCGATCCGATTGCAATTTCGTCGATGCCGTCCTGATTTAGGTCCCCGATACTCGCGACGGCGGCACCAAAGGACTCGCCAAGCTCGATGGGCGTGCCCACGAAATTCCGCCCGCGTCCTACCGTTTCACGACGTTTGACGGTGCCGTCCCGATCCATGAAAAGCAAATGCACTTCGCCCGCGACCGTCGGTTCAGCGGACGAATCTTGGTCGCGTTCGTCCATCGTTGAGACCAGTAAATCCGGCACATCGTCTCCGTTAATGTCACCGACATCCGCGACGGCATAACCGAAGTAGGAATTGTCGTCTAGTGGTCCTTTGAATTTGCTGTCGTGACTATCCGCGATGACAGTCTGCGCGTCGATTTCGCCACTCGCGTCCATGAATACAACATGAAGTTTTTCTGCTTTCGCTTCGCCCACCAGCAGATCATCGACGCCGTCCCGGTTCAAATCCCCCAGCACTTGAAAGGCTGTGCCAAACGCATCATTTTTCGTACCGGCGAAACCACCCTTGCCGGTGTTCCAGGCCAAGGTATGCTCGACGTCCAGATCGGAATTGAGGAAGCAAACCAACACGTCGTCGTCCGTTTGCGGGACAATCAGTTCCGGCCGCCCGTCGCCGTTGAAGTCTGCCGTGCCGATCGAGTAGTCAACCACTTCGTTTCGGATGGAGAACCCCTGTTGGACACCTCCACTACCGAGCCCGATTTGCCTGGTCGCCTTGATGGAACCGTCCTGATTCATCAGCAACAGGAACAAAACGTCGGGGTGATCTCCCAGCAGTTCTGTATCGGTGCCAATGACAATCAAATCTTCGCTGCCGTCCCCGTCGAGGTCACCCGCGGAGATCAGGCTGTCAGTGTGCGGTCCGTACCTCAAGAGATATTGATCTGGTACGCCCAACTCTTGCTTCGAGTATTGGCGTGCTGCTTCCCTGGAGCCTTGCGCATCGAAGGATAGTTGATACACCATCTCCTGTTCCAATTCTGCGCGAATGAATAACTCCCGCCGGTTATCACCATTGATATCGGCGCTTGCCAAATCGAAACCAAACTCCGATTCTCCGTACACACCGTGAAACTGCTCGGGAAAAACGTCAGCACTGTGGATCAACTCGTGTCGCTTCACGGTGCCGTCACGGTCCATAAAGAGTACGAATACGACGCCGGTTTCCCGCCAGACGTTGCTGTAGTCGATTCCAAATACTGCCAGATCATCATTGCCGTCGCTGTCCAGGTCACCAAGGTTTGCCATCGAGTTGCCGAAACGGTAGACACTAGTTAGCCCGGGATCGACTTGGAAGCCTTGGCCAGTGGTAATGACGTCTTTACGTGAGACCTTGCCCTCCATGTCTAATTCCAACAAGTACAGAGCCCCACCGAAGTTGGGCGCTCCAGCGACGATGACGTCGCGGTCGCCAAGAGAAAGACGTGCCGCGGATTCACCCAATCGCGAGTCTTCTTCTATCGGTTCGCTCAAACCGCCGTGACTATCGCTGATGAATTGCTGATCAATGATTCGGTTGGCCGCCAGCAGATCCCGTCGTTCAAGTTGCTCCAACATAGCAAGACGAGTGCGACGTTGCATTCCTCTCTGTTTCTTAATCTCGCAACGAATCATTGGAATCTCCTCGGTACGTGTTCGCGGTGAGTCGGCTAGGGAGCGGTGGCAGTTCGGCGAACAGATCTTGCTTAAGCGGCAGGGCATCGGCGGCCAGATTCGTACGGCGGACGAGATCAGCGATGTCCGACACGGAGTATCGCGCAACGGGTGTATTGGGAGCTGCTTTCTATCTGGGCGCAGGCCGCCAGTTCGTCTGATTTCGGCATGTTGATATTCATCAGAACAATATCAGGTGATGGATCGGCCGCCATGCGGACAGCCACTTCGCCGTCCTCCGCTTCGATGACGTCTTCGACCTGAGCTCATCGTCTATAATACAAGAAGCGGTGCGCATGCACACGCAATCAATGAAAAACTATCAAAGGCTATTACCTCGTCAAGACGATAAGCAACCTCTTGGAGTAGAATGTTGGAAAGCCAATCAATCCGGAAGACCTCTTGGAACGTGCCCCGAACATCCAGCCAGGGGTCCATGGCAACGTGATCCTCAATAGAAGGCAAGTTCAGCTTGACCGCGGAATTCGACTCAACGCCGCTTCACGTAACTGGATCAACGCTGAAAAAAAAGGCTCGTCGCGGTTGGTGGTGGAGGCGGGGAAAGAGCGGCGGTGGTCATGTCTTAATCTCACGCGACGGGAGTGACTGGCGGGAAGTGTGGAAAGCTCCGGGGCGAGTCAATCCGGTCGTGTACGGCAATGGGCGGTTTCTGGTCGGTGGCCCAGGCCGGCAGTTGTACTGGTCGACGGATGCGGAGACCTGGACGGCGGGCGCGAAACTGGACGACCGGCGCTGCACGCACTTTCGTCAGGGAGCCTTCGGAAACGATCTGACGGCCAACGGTATCAACCGTGTCGTTCGCGGAGGTTCGCGATGAGTGTTCGTTTCCTTACGTCATTTACTCGCTTGGCGATCGTCATCTTGTGCGAGTTTCCAACAGAACTCCACGCCGATGCTTCCCAGCGACTCCGGCTCGCTTTGATATCGCACTGCGCGGACTGTCATGACCACAGTACCACCGAGGGTGAGTGGTCCGCCAGGACGGCGGCGACGATGCCGTCCATGGTGTATTCGGTGGCTTCCACGGCGGGCGGCAGTCCGAGTTGACGTAACGTGGCGGAAGTGACGGGGCTGATACTGGCCAGTTTGGCCTGGCGCAGGTCTTTGCCAAAGAGTCGATGCAGCGACTTCGCGATGGCCGAGCTGGATACCGTGACCCAGTCGATTTCGCCTTTGGCCAACCGCGCGGCGATTTGGGCGTCGGCGGCTGCGACATCGGTGCTTGCATAGACGACGACCTGTTCCACGTCGGCGCCTCCGGCTCGCAGTTCTTCCGCCAGCACTTCACGGCCGCGACTGGCGCGAATCAGCAAGACACGCTGTCCTCGCGCCGGGTCCTTGAGTGTTGCGGCGAGTGCCTCGGCGCGGTATTCCGCCGGCTGGACATCGGACTGCAGGTGATATTCGCGTAAAGCGTCGGTCGTTCCCGGGCCGATGGCGGCCAGCTTGCAGGCGCCGAGCGCTCGGCAATCGCGGTCGGTTTCGAACAGACGTTTCAAGAAGAAGTGCACCCCGTTGGCGCTCGAGAACACCAGCCAGTGAAATTCGGACAACCGATCAAGGACATCGTCGACGACGGTCAAGTCCCGCGGCGGAGAAATCTCGATCGCCGGTTGCACCAGGACTTCTGCGCCGAGTTCCGTGAACGGCGCGACGAGCGACTCGGCCTGGTGTGCCGGACGTGTTACGAGTACGGTCTGTCCGAAAAGGGGACGCTTGTCGAACCACGAGAGTGTATCCGCCAGCGTAACGACGTCGCCGATGATCACGATGGCGGGAGGTCGCAGTTTCGGCTGGTCGGCCATCCTGTCCCGCACGGTTCCCAGCGTACACCGAATCGTCAGCTGATCGGGCGCGCTGCAGCGGCGGATGATTGCGGCTGGAGTATCGGCGTTTTTGCCGGCACGAATCAGCGCCGTCGTCCAGTGCTCGACGGTCGTCACGCCCATGTAAAAGACCAGCGTTCCGGGGAATTTCGCCAGCGCGTCGAAATCCAGGGACGGGTCGATCTTTCCGGGACCTTCCTGTCCCGTGACCAGCGCCACGGCCGACGCGCAATCGCGGTGGGTAATCGGAATGCCGGCGCAGCTGCTGGCGGCCAAGGCGGCGGTGATGCCCGGTACGATCTCGAACGGGATCCGGGCGTTCGACAAGATCTCCGCCTCTTCGGCGCCGCGCGCGAAGACGGCCGGGTCCCCGCCTTTCAACCTGGCGACAACCCGCCCCTGCCCTGCCAGCTTCACCATCCGCTGGTTCACCTCGTCCTGCGTCCAGACACGTGAACTTCCGTGTTTTCCTAAACAAATCAGCTCGGCGTCCGGGTTTGCGTATTTCAGGATCGCCGGATTGGCAAGGTAGTCGTAGAGCACCGCATCCGCGCGTGCCAGGCATTCCGCGCCGCGCAGAGTCAGCAATCCAGGGTCTCCCGGACCGGCGCCAATCAAATAGACCTTTCCGGCAGAAGTAGTTTTCTTCATATTTGGATTGAAACCTCAGCCGACTTTTGTTGCAACCTGTTGGATGGAAGAATTCCCTTTGGGTAGAATGGAGCCGAGCGACATGGTCGATCGTTGCGGGGGCGGAGGCCGTGGCGGCCGAACGCGCCGGATTCGCGACGATTGGCGTACGCGGGTTGTCCTTTGCGCGCAGGAACTGTAGTCAGGAATAGCACAGCGTGGGGTTTCTGGGGAAACCTGAATTCGAATGGCCGAAGTGACGCAAGAATACACCGACGACTCGGATGTCTACCTCGACGATCAAATGATCCCGCCCGAGTTGCGGCGGCGGTTGCAGGAGTGTTACCAGCGCGGATGTGAGCTGGTTTCGCGGAGCAAGTACGATTTTGATTACGCCAACGCGATGTTTACTGAATGTGTTGTGGCGGACCCCGCGAACGTCGTATATATCGACGCCTTTCTGGACAACTTGCGGAAGAAGTACGGTAACAACAAGCGCGGCGCTCGACTGAGGATTCTGGCCGGTAAGGGCAATTTTAAGAAGGCCGTTGCCGCGGAGGACTGGTCCGAGGTGTTTCGATTGGGCCCGGATATCCTCAAGACCAACCCTTGGGACATTCCAACATTACGCGCCTTGGCGCTGGCTTGCGAAGCCCACGGTTTTAAGGACGCGGAGTTCAAATACTTGAAAATCGCGCTCGATGCCCGGCCGCTGGATGCCGAGGTGAATCGTCATTGCGCGCGGTCATTGGAACGAATTGGGCAATTTGACAAGGCGATCGCTTGCTGGCACCGCGTGGAGGAAGCTTGTCCCAACGATCGTGAGGCGAAGCAGAACATTTCGCAGTTGACGATGGAAAAGAACCGTTCCAAGGTTGGGATCGACGAGGATGACGAAGACGACGTTGCCGTGGATCACGAAAAAGCGCGGAAACGAGCTGCCTGGAACAAACGCTACCGGGCTGTCAAGAAGGCCAGGCAGAAGGGTGAAGGCTACGGCGACGGCCCTCCCACGCTCGTGCCATTCGAGGACGAGTCGGCGGCAAACGCCACAAAACGCGAGATAAAGCTGACCCGGCGACAGATGCTCGAACAAGCGATCGTGGCCGACCCGACCGAATTGGACAACTATTTCAATCTGGCCGAACTGCTGGCGCATGGCGAAAAGTACGGTGATGCCGAACGTGTCTTGCAGAAAGCCGCCATGGTATCTCCCGGCGATCAGCGTGTCCGCGAACGCCTGGAAAACCTGGAACTGCGACGCGCCCGCGGACAACTCGTGATTGCGGAGATGCGGGCGGCCCATCTCGATACCCCGGAAGCGCGGCAACTGGTTGCCGACCTCAGCGAGCATCTCAATCGGATCGAGTTGGATTTCTTCTACAAACGAACCGAACGCTATCCCGACGATTTGGGAGTGAAATACGAGCTGGGTTTGCGGCTGCGCAAATCGGGAAACTTCAGCGAAGCCATCAAGTACCTGCTGGAAGCTGCCAAGGAATTCCGTCAGGCGCCCGGTTCCCATATCGTTTTGGGCGAATGCAATCAGTGTCTAAAGCGTTATACAGAAGCACTTTACCATTATCGAAAAGCGGCGGAAACCGCGGCCGAACTGGGCCAGGTCGACTGCCAGCTATTGGGACTTTACCGCGCCGCCGTGCTGGCGTCGGGATTGAAAGAGTACGAGCTGGCTGAAAAGCACTTCCGGCAAATCATGGAAATCGATGAGACATATAAGGATACGCAATCACGGCTGGACAAAATCCAGCGGAATCGACAAAATGGCTGATTCGACTTTAAAGAGAAAATCACAGTTTAGCGAGTTCACAGTTTAGCGAGTGAAGTAGAACACATGCCCAATTCCAGAAGTGCCAGCAAGCGTCTACGTCAGAATGAAGTTCGACGGCTGCGTAACAAGGCGGTCAAGTCTGCCATGCGAAGTCAGTTGAAGAAAGTTCGCCAGGCCGTCGAAGCGGGAGACGTGGCGAAGGCGGAAGACGAATTCAAACTGGCCGCCAAGCGGTTGGACCGAGCCGGTTCGAAGAACCTGATTCACCCCAATGCCGCTGCCCGCACCAAGTCGCGTCTGCAGAATCTAATCAAGAAAGCCAAAGGCTAAGCTCGTGCCGGCGCTGCCTTTCGCAGCGGGCACTCGACGCTGTAGGGCGGACTTCCGGTGCGGCGGACTGGAAGTCCGCCCTACGTAGGCGCCTGCCCGCTCACACCGCCTCGTCATCGACCGGCGTGGCGCCGGGTGGAGGCGTCCCGCCACCCTCTCTTACGTACGTGCTGCGTCGTCGAGCGTATTCTTCGGGAGTCGGCAGGTCAACTTCCGTTTCTCCCCCAGCGACGGCCTGATCAAAGAGCTTTTTGAGAAACGGTCGGCACCAACCGCATCCTGTCCCGGCACCAAAGCAGTCGCTCAACTGGGCGGCGCGACGGGGCTTTTCAATGCGGATGTAGTTGCAGACCTTGCGCTTGGTCACATGAAAGCACAAGCAAAGCTCATCGTCCGGTTCCACAGTCGCTTCCGGGGTTCAAGTCAAGGCATTTCAAGTACGGCGTACTCGCAATCGTGCTTCCGGCCGCCTTGGCAGCAGGCTTACTTCTACAGCGCGTTTCGCGTAAGTGTAGCGGTTTTTTCGCCAATTGATACGGTGATTTGCAGCGCCGGAAACGCTGCACGTCCGTGCGACTCGCACTATCGTACCGGTTTGTCGCACGCGATGCCATGTAGCCGGGATGCAAGCCGGCGGCACGGCTCCTATTTTACGATTCGCCAGCAGCGGTGGATGCGTTCGTTACGGAAGTCGGGAGGAACGGTCTGGCGACTGATCTCGCGTATTTCCGTGGCTGCGATCCCGGTATCGGCAAGTTTGAAACGCCGGAAATTCGTGGAAAAGAACATCACGCCTCCGGGCTGCATTCGAGCGAGCACTTGGTTCAGCATTTCCGGGTGGTCGCGTTGCACCACCCAGTCCTCTTCCGCCCGTTTACTGTTGGAGAAAGTGGGCGGATCGACGATCGCCAGATCGTACCTCCGCTCACCCGCCTCGCCGGTCAGAAACTCGCGCGCGTCGGCGCGGAGGAATTCATACTGCGGGCCGGTAAAGTTGTTCAATGCCATGTTGCGTCGCGACCATTCCAGGTAGGTGTTGGACCAGTCCACGGTGGTCACCGAGGCGGCTCCACCAGCCGCGGCGTAGACGGAGAAAGCGCCGGAATAGGCGAACAAATTCAAGACGTGTTTATCTTGAGCAGCGCGGCGCACCATGTCGCGGGTCTGCCGGTGGTCTAGAAACAAACCGGTATCGACGTAGTCCGACAGGTTCACGATGAATTTCAAGCCTCCTTCGTTCACGACGCGTTCGTAACGCAACTCGGCCTGCGGGGTGTGCTGCGAGTTCCCTTTTTGGAAGTGCTTGTGCTTCACGAAGACGTGGTCGCGTTCCACCTCCACCGCATCCGCCGCCGTGGCCGCCATCAACTCGACCCCATCGGCATGCTGCGCGAGGTCGCGGTCGTGGGGGCGATCGAATTCGACCATGTGCAAGTGATCCTCGTAACGATCCACAACGAAAGGAATCTCGGGAATGTCGCGTTCATACAGGCGATAACAGGTGATACCTTGCCGGGTGGGCCAGCGACGCAAATGCCGCGCTCGTTTTAGCAGTCGGCTGCGAAACAGGTCAGCTTGTTCTGAAGCCTTTGCATTCACGCCGCCGAAGACGGGAGTCGGGAGTTCCGTGGCGTTTTCTTCGCTCGGCGCGGGTCTCCCGGGTTCGGGACCGTGGAACTGGTAGTACGTACACTCAATACGACCGTTGTACAGCTTGCGCCTGCGATTCGCCTGTTTTTGAATGAGTCGTTCGAAGTCGGGATAAGCGGTCAGGATGAAGTGCGACCACGTCGGCAGACGCCGCAAGACTTGCGGGATCGACCGATAGAGCGGCTCCAGCGCGGAACGTTCGCTCAACCGCTCGCCGTACGGGGGATTCGTGATCAAGCAGCCGAATTCACGTTTGCTGGAAAGCTGCTCGAACAATTTTTCCTGGAAGTGGATCGAGTCCGCCACGCCAGCCTGTTCGGCGTGAAAGCGGGCCAGCTTCAATGCCTCCGGGTCCTGGTCGGTTCCCAGCACGCGTTCCTCCAGATCTGGACGAATCAGGTCGCGCGCGCGCTGGCGTTCCTCTTGCCATAGCGACGGAGCCAGTGCGGGCCAGTGCTCGGCGGCGAATTCGCGACCCAGTCCGGGCGCGATGTTCCGGCCGATCAAGGCCGCTTCGATCGGAATCGTGCCGCTTCCGCAGAATGGATCGAGCAGCGGTCTGCCCGGCGACCAGAAGCTTAATTGGACCAGCGCCGCTGCCAGGGTTTCCTTGAGCGGGGCCGTGCCGACGAGCGTGCGATAACCACGCTTGTGCAGGCTTGGCCCCGTCGTGTCCAGTGTCAGTGTGACCTGGTCTTTCAGGATGGCGACTTCAATCCGATACCGCTGGCCGGATTCGGGCAGCGATTGGAGCTGGTGCCCGGCGAGCAGTGAATCGACAATCGCCTTGTTCACCATCCGTTGGCAGGCCGGAACGCTGGAGAGTTGCGACTTGATCGAGCGTCCGTTGACGTGCAGTTTTCCGTCACGGGGAATCCATGCCGCCCAGTCCGCGGCCTTGGTGTTGTCAAACAATCGACCGAAATCGGTGGCCTCGAAACTGGCCACGCGGACGAGCACTCGATCTGCCGTGCGGAGCCACAAATTCGCGCGGCAAACGGCGGCAGCGTCGCCTTGAAAGGCCACCCATCCGGGTTGCGTGATGTGCGTCTGGTAGCCGAGCGTCTGGAGTTCGCGAGCGACCAGGGCTTCCAGGCCGAAGGCAGTGGTGGCAATGAGATCGAAATCTGTCATCCCCGCTATCGTGGCCGAAGTGGGCACCGGCGTAAAGCCGTTTTGACTTGTTTTCCACGGCCAGTTCGATTCAAATAGAACGAGTGCGAATCGTAGGTTCGTGTCGCGACCGCGGCGATGAAGATCGCGGGATAGACCGCCAAGAAACGCGGCATCGACTTGTGATGCGCACCCACCCGCCAACTCCTTCTGCCTGCGAGCCCGCGTCTTGAATTACTGTCGATTCTTGCCTGCCGCACTGGTGCTTCTCTTGGTGCCACCGTCGATTCCCCCCAGGGCGGTTGCCGACGAAATTCCACAGGAACAAGCGGATTTCTTCGAGTCGCGTGTGCGTCCGTTGCTGGCCAGCGAATGTTTTGCGTGTCACGGCGAAAAACGCCAGGAAAACGGCTTGCGATTGGACTCGCGCGAAGCCATCCTGCGCGGCGGCGACAGCGGTGTCCCCGCGGCTGCCGCGGGCGAGCCCAACAGCCTGATCCTGCGTGCCGTGCGCCATCAGAACGACCTGGAAATGCCCCCTGAGAAGAAACTCAACGAAGCTCAGATCAGCGACCTCGCCAAATGGATTGAATTGGGGCTGCCCTGGCCGTCCGATTCGACCCCTGTTTCCGACGAACAGCGTTACGATCAGATCCGCGCGAACCATTGGTCGTTGCAGCCGGTCGTGCGCCCGCCTCTGCCAGCTGTCCCGGACCCGTCGTGGGTCGCGACGCCGATCGACATGATGATCGCGGCGAACCTGGCATCGCAGGGTTTGTCGCCGTCGCCGCAAGCCGACTCGCGGACCTTGCTTCGCCGCCTCACCTTCGACCTGCTCGGCCTGCCGCCTTCCTGGGACGACGTGCAGGCGTTTGAGGAAGCGGCGCGCGAAAATCCACAGGACGCCTATCGACGGCTCGTCGACCGACTGCTGGCCTCACCGGCGTACGGCGAACGCTGGGGGCGCCACTGGTTGGACGTGGTTCGTTACGCGGACACCAAAGGCTATGCTTTCGGAAAGGAACGCCGCTACCCGTATGCCTACACCTACCGCGATTATGTTATCGCAGCACTGAACGCCGACCTGCCCTATGACGAATTCGTCCGTCAGCAGATCGCGGCCGACCGATACCTGCAGGACGACCAGCAAGCACTGGCGGGCCTTGGCCTGCTGACCGTGGGACGCAAGTTCAGCAACCGTCATTTGGACATTGACGATCAGATCGATGTGGTCACGCGTGGGTTTCTGGGGCTTACCGTGGCCTGCGCCCGTTGCCACGATCACAAGTACGACGCCATTCCAACGGACGACTACTATTCGCTCTACGGCATTTTCGCCAGTTCGCACGAGCCGGCCGATCTTCCCCTGATCGGCGTGCCAACGGACCGCACGCAGTACCAGCAGTTCCAGGAGCAGCTCGCGCGGCATCGGCAGAATTACGATGCCTTTCGCAACAGCAAGTACACGGAGATCATCGAGGTCGCGCGCAGTCGGGTTACCGAATACCTGGTGCGCGTGGTGTCGAACGAACCGGAGGAATTGCTGCAGAAGCTACCCTTCATTTCGCTCAGTCCCGACGAGCTGCGCCCGCCGATCGTCAATCGCTGGCGTGACTACCTGGCCAGGCGCGCCAAGCCAGACGATCGGGTTTTTGGTCTCTGGCATGACTTACTGAACCTTCCGGAGGACTCGTTCGCGGCCGCTGCCGCGGAGCGACTGGCGGGGGCGGCAAACGAGTCCCACCACCCACTGGTTCTCGCCGCCTTGACCGAACCGCCGCTGGCCGCCAAGACCGATGTGGCTCAACGCTATGGCAACTTACTGTCACAGACCTACATGCTCTGGAAGGAGAAGGGCGCCAACGATGCGGCTCGCGCTACCCTAACCGGGGATCAGCAGGAACTGCTGGCCGTCTTGCTGGACGGGGACAGCCCTACCAGTGTTTCCCGAGACCAATTGGACGGGCTGTTGAACCGTGCCGATCGAAACAAGCAATCGCAACTCCAAAAGCAGATAGATTCGGTTCAGGTGAACCATCCCGGTGCTCCGCCCCGCGCGATGATCGTCCGCGAAGATGAAAACCCACACAATCCACGCGTCTTCCTGCGCGGCAATCACGCGCGGCCTGGCAAGGCCGTTCCCCGCCAATTCCTGTACGTCATCGCGGGGCAGGACCGCCAGCCGTACGAGACGGGTGGCCGGTTGGAACTGGCCAACGCGATCACCGATCCAGGGAATCCTTTGACGCGGCGCGTGATCGTCAACCGTCTATGGATGCATCATTTCGGCCAGCCGCTGGTCGATACGCCCAGCGACTTCGGCGTGCGCTGCCCGCCTCCACAACAGCAAGCGGTGTTGGACTACCTGGCCTGGCGTCTGCTGGACTGCGAGTGGTCCTTGAAACAGGTGCAACGCGAAATCGTGTTGTCCAGCACGTACAGGCAGGCCAGCGTCGATCGCCCGGACTGCCGCGAACGCGATCCTGAAAACCGCTTGTACTGGAAGATGAACCGCCGCCGACTGGAGTTCGAAGTCTTGCGGGATAGCGTACTGGCCGTTGCCGATCAACTCAATCAAGCCATGGGGGGCCGTCCCATCGACTTGCTGGGCAAGCCCGAAATTCGCCGACGTTCGGTTTACGCGCTGATCGATCGCCAGGACTTGCCGAATCTGCTCCGCGTTTTCGATTTCCCCAGTCCGGATCAGAGTCAGGATCGACGTCCGGAAACGACGGTGCCGCAGCAGTCGCTGTTCCTGATGAATTCGCCCTTCCTGCAGCTTCGTTCCCAGTCGCTGCTGGAACGCATCCGTGATGTCGGCGTGGACCGCGAGCGGATCGGGCAACTGTATCGTCTGGTCCTGCAAAGGCTTCCCAGCGATGCCGAACTGGAAGTGGGTTTGGGATTCGTCGAAAATTACAAGGAGGCCGATCCCTGGCTCGCTTATGCGCAATTACTGTTGATGACCAATGAATTTGCTTATGTGGATTAACAGGTGCCGCGAAGATACGAGCACGCGGCGCGAGCAAGTGGGTACGGCGCAATGGACTCACTCGCTTGCGCAACGTGCTTGTAGGACGACCGAAAAAGGGGTGCTTACCAACTAATCCCAGGACAAAACGGCTACAGCCCATGAACGATCAACCATTTCATCGCCGAGAACTATTACGCCGCAGCGGAGTCGGCATGGGGCTGTTGGGATTAGCGGGCGTGCTGGCCGACGATGCGTCCGCCGCGGACAACCCGCTGCTGCCGAAGTCGCCTCATTTCCCTGCCAAGGCGAAACACGTCATCCATCTGTTCATGAACGGCGGGCCGTCCCATGTCGACACCTTCGATCCGAAGCCCGAACTGACGCGTTTGTCGGGAAAGCCGCTGCCCACGTCCAATCTGCGCACGGAGCGCAAAACCGGCGCGGCGTTGGGCTCTCCCTTCCAGTTTCAGAAGTATGGTGAGAGCGGCATCGAAGTCAGCGAAATCTTTAAGCATACGGCCGCGCATATCGACGACATCGCCGTCATTCGTTCCATGCACGCCGACGTTCCGAATCACGAACCTTCCCTGATGTTAATGAATTGCGGAGAAAGCCGGCTGGTCCGGCCCAGCATGGGGTCGTGGGTTACCTACGGACTGGGCACGGAGAACCAGAACCTGCCCGGTTTCATTGCCATGTGCCCCGGCGGCTACCCCATTACCGAAACGCAGAATTGGCAAGCGGCCTTCCTGCCGGGAATCTATCAGGGAACGCACATTGATACGCAGCACACCGACGTCCAGAAGCTGCTGGCCAACATCCGCAACAGCAAGCTGACTCCAACGGCGCAACGCAAGCAACTCGACGCCCTGCAGGAATTGAATCAATTGCATCTGCGGCAACGCGGCGAGGATCCGGCCTTGGAGACCCGCATCCAGAATTTTGAACTGGCCTATCGCATGCAGGCCGAAGCGGCCGATGCGTTTGATGTGAGCCGCGAACCAAAGCACGTACTCGACGCCTACGGCCCGGGGACGCAAGCCCGACAAATCCTCATCGCCCGCCGGCTCATCGAACGCGGAGTGCGGTTCGTGCAGGTTTTTCACGGCGCGGGGCAACCGTGGGACAACCACGATGATCTGGAAAAGAATCACCGGCGTTTGGCCGGCCAGTGCGATCGCGCCATCGCCGCCTTGATGACAGATCTGAAGAAGTCCGGGCTGTTCGAGGAAACCCTCATCCTCTGGGGCGGCGAATTCGGCAGGACTCCGACCGTCGAGTTGCCGCAGGCCGGTGCCAATCAGGGGAAAGTGAACGGCCGCGATCATAATCACTGGGGCTTCAGCGTCTGGCTGGCGGGGGGTGGCGTGCGCGGCGGGCAAGCCTATGGAGCGACCGATGAATTCGGCTTTCAAGCCGTCGAAAACCCCGTTCACGTGCACGACTTGCACGCCACCATCCTGCACCTGCTGGGATTTGACCATACGAAGCTGACCTATCGTTACGCCGGTCGCGATTTCCGCCTGACCGACGTCCACGGCAAGGTAATCGAACAAATCGTTTGATGTGTTGACGTGTGCCGCTTTCGAGGTCTCGCGCTGCGCTACGATTCCAGTGCCGTGACCCGCTCGGTCAGTTCGGCCAGTTGCTGTCGCAGTTCGGCCAGTTCTTTGCGCAGGTCCGCGTCGTTCTCCCGTGTCGCCGGACTGGATGAAGAAGCAGCGCGGGGTGCTGGCGAATCGGGAGTTCTCGCGGCGCAGCGCTCCTTTAAGTTTGCCAACTCGCGTTCCGGGTACAAGCCGTGCGTTACCATCTGCCCGCGGCCTTCCGGCGTGAGGAAGATCAACAGTTTTTTTTCTGCCAACGAAGTCAGATACGGTCGCAGGGCCGCGACGTCTGCGATCGGTTCCATGCGTCCCGCGCGGCCGCGCAGTTCACCGACGGTTTGCTCTCCACGCAGCAGTAATTCAGCGATGATCGCCAGCTCAACCTTGTCCACTCCCAGCCATTCGTACATCGCATGTTTGTACTTGGCCACGCGCGAGCCGCCCTGGATTTCCACCACGGCACCGATTTGACGCAGTTCTTCGATGGCCACTTCGACATCTTCCGAAGACAGGTTCATTTGCGGCGCGCGATTGCTCTTCTGGTTGCAGCCGCTGGTCAGGGCATTGAGCGAAAGCGGGTACGCCTCGGGTGTGGTCTTGGCTTTTTCCACGAGGACACCGACGACGCGCCGCTGGACCTTCGATAGGGGTTTCCACTTCTGTTCTGGCCCGTGTTCGTTGCGAAGGTCTTCTGATTCGTGTATCGAATTCTGATTCATCTCGGTTCCTCACTGTGCAGAATACTGGGTTGTATCCTACGTCATCGGTGATGTTCGTGGGAGGGCGGTGTTCCCGCGAAGCCTCTGTCATTTTTTAACGAAGTTCGGCGGCCCGGCGGGCAATGAACTGCCGCAACAGCGGGATCTTGGCTTCGCCCGCCAACCGGATGGCGCGGCCCGTATCCAGTCCCACCAGGGGTTCGGTGCCGTACCAGATCATCAGGGGCAGGTTGGCGTCGTCGGCGTCCTCGGCATGACCGGCCAGCCCAGTGACGATCGGCCAGCGATCGTCGAGTGGCAGGCGTTGCAGCGCTGAGGCCAAGTGGAGTCGCACGAACGGAGAGGGATCGGACACCGCCAACTTCGCAAACTCCTGCCTCGTCGCGGGCGAGATCTGCGACTCGGTCAGCAAACGCACGCTCCAGGCGCGAACGTATTCGCTTTCGTGGGACAGCGCTTGGGTGAGGAACGATTCGTTGGTTCCTCCCGTGACGAACAGCGCCCAGAGCGCTCGCAGCTTCCGCGGCACGCCATCGTTCTCGGCAAAGATCTTCAACAGCCCGCGATGGACGCCGGACATATCCTGACCCGCGTCGGCGCGCTGTTGCAAGTTGCGTCGCGCGTGACGGACGTACCAGTCGTTGGCGTGGGTCTGGTAATCGACCAGTTCCTGGTCCGACAGGCTACTCAGGTCAATCCCCGTGGCGGAAGGGGTGCCGAACGAGATCTTGAAGATCCGTCCCGTTTGACGCTGGGTGTTCTTGTAACTGTGGCATTCTCCCGTATCGGACCAGTCGCTGACAAAGACGGCGCCGTCCGCCCCGTATTGCAAGGTGACGCCCATGAACCAGGTGTCTGGCGAGACCATCAAGTCGGGACCGTGCGAGGCGACATAGCCTGAGCCCTGGCGGCGCAGCAGGTCGTGGTTGATCCGCTTGCCGTGAATGTTGCACATGAACGCGCCGTTGCGATATTCGTGCGGCCAATTGTCTCCCAGGTAGATCATGGTTCCTGCATGTGCGTGGCCGCCGCCCACTTCCAGTTGCTCCGGTTCGCCGACGCGCGAATCCTGCCATTTCTTGCCGACCCAGTGCAGGTGATCGGCAATGGTGGGGAGTCGCTCATAGGCAAACAGGCTGGAGGGACGGTTGCGCCATGGTTCGTAGTGTCCGCCTTGAATCATGTGGTACAGGTGCGGCGTAACGCAGTTCGACACGAAGGCCTGACCGTAATCGTCGAAATCCACTCCCCACGGATTCGTTGTGCCGTCGGCAAAACCTTCAAACACATGTCGCGTGGGATGGTAGCGGTATACCCCGCCGTCGAAGTGGATGCGCTGATCCGCCGCGGTCCCCGGCCGGCCCACGTCGGAAGGCGAGGTGCGTCCATGGCCGCCGTACAGCCAGCCGTCGGGACCCCAGGTGAAACCGTTGGCGATGTTGTGGGAACTGGTCGTGTTGCCGAAGCCGTCAAGCAATACCTGCGGCTTGTCGTCGGGACGATCGTCGCCATTCCGGTCGGGGATGAAAAGCAGGTACGGCGGCGACATGATCCAGGCACCGCCGAAGCCAACTTCCATTCCCGTCACGTAGTTCAATTTGTCGTAGAAAACCGTGCGGCTGTCATGGCGGCCGTCGCCGTCCTGGTCTTCCAGAATGACAATGCGATCTTGCGGCGCTTCACTGCGATTCGGGTAGTTGTATGCTTCCGCAACCCAGAGCCGCCCGCGATCGTCGATGCAAAACGAGATCGGTTGCCGTACCGCGGGTTCGGCCGCAAAGACGCTCACGTGAAAGCCTTCGGGAACGACCATCCCCGCCGCCGCCGTTGCCGCGTCGAGCGGCTGTTCTTCTGCGATCGTCCCGCTTGTCAGGCAGATGCCGATCACGGCAACCAGGCAGGACAGCGCCTGCGACTTGGCGCCGAATCGTCTGGCAAGCCGGAAGCCGGTACGGCAGTTGTTGCATTCCAGCGTAGATGTGTTCATGGCTGTGCTTCCCATCGGTGGTGTGAGTGCGGTTCTG
>CALBSZ010000642.1 GCA_937967665.1 uncultured Planctomycetaceae bacterium | reverse complement strand
CACCGATGGAGCCAGTCCCCGTTTCGCTACCGTCAACCCTGCGCTGTCGTACTAGATTCTACTCAGAAACCCAAGCTGGCTGCAATGAATTGGTCGGAACGGATTTCGGTGGAGAGTTTTGGCAAGATGTGCCGATCATGAGGATCATACGGATTAGTGCGCCTTGAATGCGCCACCATAAGGTAGGTGAAAATCATGTGGAAGTGGATCTTTAGCGGGTTACTGGCGGTGACGCTAGCGTTTCCCGCGACCAGCGCCTTAGGGCAAGCGCCGAGCGGCGAAAACCCATTGAAACGCTACCGGGTCGCCCCAGATCGGTTGCAGGAAACCGCCGATTCCCTGAAGGAACAATACCGCAGCCAACCGGAAGTCAAGATCGCGGTCGATGCGCGAACTTCCAGTATTATCGTCATGGGCTCGGACGACGTGCACCGACAGATCGGCGCCGCGCTGACCATCGCACCCGAAACGCCCGCTCCGACGGTCGCGCTCACGTTGCAGAACCTGACCTCGCGCCAGCTGACGACCCGTTTGCAGCAATTACTGGGAGAACGCATTCAACTCATCCCGGCGGCCGATAACCAGGCGATCCGAGTGGCCACGTCCGAGTCAACTCCGACAGACCTGCTGCGCATTGAAGTGAGCCGCCCGCGCGTCCACTTCGTCGGTCCGGAAGCAACTCGCAAACCGTGGCAGAAGATTGTGCGAGCGCTGGACGAGCCGCCTCGACAGCAAGACGAACTCACCCACCTCTCGTCCTGGTCGCGTGCCAATCCGGCGGAAGTCCGCCGCGCGGTTTCCATCCTGGCCGATGGCGATGTGCCCCTCCAGATCTTCGACCCGACTGACTGGAATAACAACAACGCCAGCCGCCTGGTGGCCAAGATCTTTCAGGGGCAGGAGGCGGACGACGCTGTCGCCGACGAAGCCCCGCCCGCCGAGGCCCCAGCCGATGGAGAACCAGCCGATGGGGAACCTGCCGATGGGGAACCTGCCGATGGGGAACCTGCCGATGGGGAACCTGCCGCGGCTGGCGAACCGATGGGGAGCATCGGTGATGTGCAGGTCGAGTTTGTCGAGGGCATGGATATCGTGATTATTCGCGGCCGGCGGAGCGATGTCGACCGGATCGCGCGGATTATCGACGACATTGAACGGATGAGTGCCGAGACGAAACCGGTGATCGACGTGCACCTGCTGAAGCACGCCAATAGCCAGGCCGTCACGCAGTTGGTCAACCAGGTGAACGAAAGCGTCCTGGCGACGCGTCACGGTCCCATCAGTATCGTCTCGCTGAACAAACCGAACGGAATCCTGCTGGTCGGCCGCGCGGACGCGGTGGAAAACATCAAGCAATTGATCCGGCGGCTGGACCAGCCTGTCGTTGCGACGTCGCAGTTTCGCGTCTTCCGTTTGCAGCACGTTTCCGCCGCGGACGTTCAGGCCGCCGTCACGGCCATGTACCCGACGCCCACCGGCGAAATCGAAACCGATGGCCTCTCGCCCCGCGTGGTCGCCACGGTCGAATTCCGCAGCAACTCGCTGATCGTCCAGGCCGGCCCGCGCGACATGCTGGAAGTGCAACGCGTGGTCGAGCAGCTGGACGTGGCCACCAGCGAATCGAAGAACGAAATTCGCATCTTCCGACTCAACAACGCCCTGGCCGCGGACCTGGCCCCCGTGCTTCAAGACGCCATCAACTGGCAGCTGATCGGGACCGGCGGACCGCCTGGAGCCACGCCGGGTACCGGCGCGGAAAGTCAAACGCGCGCCCGCTTGCGTTCCGCCATGCTGTCGTTCATGTCGGTCGACGGCGAAGGCGGTCAGCTGTATCAATCAGGCATCCTCACCGATGTCCGCGTGACCGCCGACGAACGGGCCAACGCACTGGTCGTCACGGCGCCGGCGGAAAGCATGCCGTTGATCGAGGCCTTGATTCAAGAACTGGATCGCCTGCCGGCATCGGGGGCGCAGATCAAGGTGTTCACGGTCATCAACGGCGATGCCACTCGTCTGGGAAACATGCTGGCTAATTTATTTGGCCAGACGGTTGCTACGGGAGCCAGTGCGGTGGGCGGTAACCAGGCGGCCGGCACGCTGCCGCCTCAATCGGCCACCGGGTCGGGGGAAAGTTCGCTGGTCCCGCTGCGGTTCGGGGTCGACGAACGGACTAACAGCATCATCGTCACCGGGAACGAAGGGGACTTGAACGTTATCGAAGCGATCCTGGTCCGGCTGGACGAACACGATATCCGCAAACGCCGCACCGCCGTCTATCGACTCCGCAACGCCGTCGCAGTGGAAGTCGCTACGGCCGTGACCGATCTGTTGACACAGGAACGCCAGCAATTGCAGCAGGCTCAACAGCAGTTCTCGTTGGTCACGCCGAACGATCAGATTGATCAGCAGGTGTTCGTTGTCGCTGAGGCAGAGAGCAATAGTCTAATCGTGAGCGCCACGCCGAGGTACTTTGAAGAGATTAAGAGCGTCGTGGAAGCGTTGGATCGTAGAAAGCAGTTGGTGAAGATCGATATTCTCGTCGCCGAGGTGACACTTACTGACTTGTACGAATTCGGTAGCGAGTTCGGGCTGCAGGATCAACTGCTGTTCGATCGTGGCGTTCCTGGAGGCGCAGGCGCCTCCACGCCGGGATTCGATTTCAATAGAGTTGGCTTGCCCAATACAACGCCGGCCAATCGACCCACGGTCGCCGGACAGGCGCTCTCGTCCTTTATCGTCGGGAGAACCAGTAGCAATGCCGCCGGCGTCGGTGGGCTCGTTGTATCCGCGGCGAGCGAATCGGTTAACGCTCTCGTGCGCGCGCTCCAAGTTGACGGGCGACTTCAAATACTCAGTCGCCCGGTCGTGACGACTCAAGACGGCAAGGACGCATCGCTCCAAGTGGGCCAGTCGACACCGATCCCGACGAACACGACAGTGACAAATAATACAACGACGAACGGAATTGATTATCGCGATGTGGGCATCATCATGGAGGTACTGCCAACCGTTGGCCCCGACGGGCTGATCAGCATTCAGTTTGGAGTCGAGAAGTCGAGCCGCGGGATGGACCTGTCCGTTGGTAACGATGCCACGGCTCCTGAATTCAACGTGACCGAGGCACGGACGACGATCAATGCCTTTAGCGGTCAGACTGTCGTTTTCGCGGGGCTCATTACGACTGACGAAGAAACATCGACCCGAACCATTCCGCACGTGGGTAACATCCCCATCCTCGGCCGACTCTTTCGATTTGACACGCACGATACAGTTCGCCGCGAGTTGCTGATCGTCATGACGCCGCATTTGATTCAAACGCAGGACGACCTGGACTACACGCTCATGTCCGAAACGGAGCGGATGAGCTGGTGTTTGGCGGATGTGGTGAATTTGTACGGGGACGTTGGCTTTACAGGATCGTCCACCGTTATTCATCCGTATCAAGTACCCACGGCGCCGCAGTTGATGCCGCAGCAAAAAAAGGCGATGGAACTCGTGCCGCCGCAGTCGTCGAGCCGCCGGGATGAGAAGTTTGAACTGCCCGAACCGGAAGTGGCCAGGCAAGGTCACGCGCCGGCTACCGTCCCCGCTTCGTACGAACATGACACAACACCGGTCCACGGACCCGTTCCCTTCGACAGCCGGCAACCCCGACGTTTACCGACCGTGCTGCCGTAGGAACGGTATAGGAGTTATTTCGACATTCTTGAGGAACGTGTTTCGATTCGTGAAGAGCAGGAAGTGCATCAAAACCATGGATCTCTTGCGGCTGGAAACCGCCGCGACACTACGACGAACGATACTCTCCCTCCGGGAGAGTCGCGAGGAACGAGCGGTGAGGGGAATCCGGCTTGAATTTAAAAACGCCTGCACGCTTCGCACGAACACCCTTCCCGGCCACTACCGCGTCCGACCCTCCCAAGGGAGGGTGGAAGGTAGTGTCGCGTGCTCGCAATCACAGGTTACATCAAAGGTTGATCTGCAACAACAATTCATGACTCCTCCCTCCAATACTGCGATGTTCCCGATGAGAAAGACAATCCGTTCGACAACGCCGTTCGTCGCGCTCCTGGTATCCCTCGTCGCCGGTTGCCAGACGGCGCCGAAGTTGCCGAGTCCCTGGTCGGCGAAACCGGTGGCCCAGAAGGAAACCAGCTCGCAGCCGAAAACGCTGGCCGTGATGTGGACCGACGCCGTGTATAACCAACTGGGTAGCACGCCCACACGCGGCTTTGGCGGCCGCCTGTACTTTTACGACGAAGCCGGCAAGGCCGTGCCGGTCCAAGGGCGATTGGTGGTTTATGCGTTCGACGACACGGGTAAACAGCGTCCGTCGAAACAGGCCGACCGCACCTACGAATGGACGGCCGAAGAACTGGCGGCGCTGGCAACGCCGTCCGAGCTGGGTGATTCGTACAGCGTCTGGGTTCCCTGGGACGGCTACGACGGCCAGCGGCGGTCGATCAGCCTGCTGCCGGTTTTTCAAGCGACAGACGGCCAGGTCGTGATGGGCAAGCCCACGCTCAACGTCCTTCCCGGCACGGCGCCGGAAGCCGTCGAGGCGGCGCAGCCTGTCGTGCCCGCGTCGCATGAGACAGCGGTCAACAATGCGCCGATCTGGCAGACTCCGGAGGGGACGCCGCAACCGGGCATGGCTCGCAACATCAAGACCACCACCATCAACGTCCCGCCGCCCACGGCGCGCCGCTTGCAGTAGATTGGCAGCGGATTCAGAGGGGCCGGCGCTGGCGGCAATGCCGCGGCCAGATCCCTTCGGATGGGACGCGGCAACGCTGTTCCACGCCGCTGCTGAAACGCCGCTCTGACCCATCCTACAGCCGGTTCTCGTACCACACCACGTTTTCACTCTGCTGACCCGCGATCAGCAGGTCGAGGTCGTCGTCGCCGTCCATGTCGATCGAACGGATGTCGTAAGCGGCCTGGTCGGTACCGACGACATGAGGCGTGAATTGGCCGCGGCTGTCGTTTTCAAACCACATGGCCAGGCGGTCGCCGTACGCGCAGGTGGCGGCATCGAGGTCCCCGTCGTTGTCGATGTCGGCGACCGTCAAACTGTGAGGCTCTTTCAACGTCGCGTGGATAACATGGGGCTTCCAATCCGGCCCCTCGAACCAAAACACTCCCGAGTCGTGTCCCCGTGTGGCGATGAAGTCCATCTTGCCGTCGTTGTTGACGTTGGCCGGCATGATATTGGTCGCGCCCGGCTGCTGGTCCGCGATCAGGTGCCGGGTCCAGGTTTGCGTCGGATCGCGCGGCGCTTCCCACCAGGCAAACCATTCGCCGCGCTTGGTCGTGTCGCTCGGACCCCCTTTCGCAGCCAACGAAATGTCGGGACGACCATCGCCGTTCACGTCGCCGATGCCCAGGTAGTGACTCAACCCCGGAGCGTCCCCGTCGGCAAACAGATAACGTTGCCAGTGTTCCGCAACGCGCGGGTGCGCGGGAACCCGCAGCCAGACCGCGGAGTTTGGGAACGGTCCCACCGGCTGAGCGCTGTTGGCCAGCAAGTCGTCGCGGCCGTCGCCGTCGACGTCTCCTTTCAGTAGACCGTGGACGCCGTTGACTTGATCGTCCACCAGATGCACTGGCCAGGGTTGTTCGAGCGGGCTGGCGGGCTGTTCGAGCCATACGATGAGTCCGGGGCGGTAGCGGGCGCCGATGTAATCGCTGTCGCCGTCACCGTCCACGTCAAACACTTCGCTATGAATGAAAGCGTGATCCTTGTGGGCCGATAGGACAATCTCTTTCCACTCGGGAGCGACAAGCAGCCGGGTCTTTCCGCCAGCATTACAGATGATATCGACTTTCCCGTCGCCGGAAAAATCGGCCGCAATCGCCGTATTGCACCGCGCGCCGGTATAGACCACGTGCTTCCGCCACGTTTCCGCACCGTCCGTCGACGCGACAAACAGGCACAAAAACAGAGCCAACAGGGATCGGGTAATCAATGTTCGTACTCCTTCGAAAACAACGCGTTGCTTGCCGCCCCAATCTACCATGTCGGCCTGGCGTCCTCAAACATTCCGGAACATCTCAGCAGCGACTTCCGCGTTACACGTGTGGGATGCATGAATCGCTGATAAAACGGCAGGCAACGGAGCCCATTCTGTCTGTTCGCTCTGCTTGCTCCGGTTCAAACCTTGTCAGCATACCAGCCAAATGCCAACGTTAACCTTGAATGATCCCGCAGTTCGCCGTGTCAAAGGAAACGAACGGCACTCTGGCCAATGCCCGAAAGCGGTGCGGCGGGCTTGTAAGATGGATATATGGACCTTGACATCCGATATTAATAGAGTAGGATACAAGGGCTGAAAAGCTCGAGTCCCCGCCCCCTGCCGACATCATCACTCCGGATGTAATGGGAATGGCTATGAAGATGCGGATGAAGTTGCTGTTGTCGATCTGGACGAGTGTCACAACGTGCTGGCTGGCGCAGTCGGTATTGGCCCAGGGTTCCTTTGAACAGGAGCCGATCAATTACTCCTCGGCACCGGTCAGCGATCCGATTTCCAGACTGCAGCAGCAGATTGACGACGGCACGGTCGCCATGACGTTTGATTCGGACTTTGGTTATTTGAAGTCCGTACTGCAGGCGTTAAACATCTTGCCGGATTCCCAAATGCTGGTCTTTTCGAAGACCAGCTTTCAACTGCGCCGCATCACACCGTGGACTCCACGGGCGTTGTACTTCAATGACGACGTCTATATCGGCTGGGTTCCTCAGGGCGATGTGATTGAAGTATCGTCTGTCGATCCTCAGCTGGGCGCGGTCTTCTATACATTGGAACAAACGCAAGCGGACCGGCCGGTATTCGTGCGCGATCAAGGCAACTGCTTGACTTGCCACGCCTCGTCGCGAACCCAGAACGTGCCGGGCCATTTAGTGCGTTCCGTTTATCCATCGGCCGACGGCCAGCCGCATTTCGGTGCCGGCACGTTTCGCACCAATCATGCCAGCCCGTTCGCTCAGCGCTGGGGCGGTTGGTACGTGACCGGAACCCACGGAAAACAGCGTCACATGGGGAACGTGATCGCCAGGGACAAGAATGAACCCGGCAAATTGGACATCGAGTCTGGCGCCAACGTGACGGATCTGAGCCCCCTGACTCGGACCGACTTGTACCTGACCGGACACAGCGACATTGTGGCGTTGCTGGTTTTGGAACATCAGACGGACATGCACAACTACATCACGTTCGCCAATCACGAGACGCGGGCCGCGCTGCATCACGGCATTGTGATGAACCGGGCGTTGGAACGGCCCGACGATTTCATCAGCGAATCGACCGCGCGCCGTCTGGACAACGCCGCGGAGAAACTCGTGAAGTACATGTTGTTCGCGGACGAAGTGCTGTTGACCGACAAGATCGTCGGTTCGTCCGAGTTCACTCAGACGTTTGGCGCCCGAGGTCCTCGCGATGCGCACGGGCGGTCGTTGCGTGATTTTGATTTGGAACGCCGGCTGTTCAAGTATCCTTGCAGCTATCTGATTTATTCCGAGGCGTTCGACGCCTTGCCCGCGAAGGTGAAGGAGCGCGTCTACCGGCGGTTGTGGGAGGTGTTGACCGAACAGGTCGAGGACACCACGTTCGCCAACCTTTCGTCCCGCGACCGCCGGGCGATTTATGAAATCCTGCTCGACACAAAAGACGATCTCCCCACGTATTGGACATCTTCGTAGGATGGGTCAGAGCGGTTCTTGGGTTGCGCGTTGGAATGGCTTCACCGGATGGCCATCTGGTGCAACCTGGCCGCGGCATGGCGGCAGCGCCGACCCGTCAGGACCCGGTTCCCACTGGGACGCATCCGCATTGCGCAGTCAGGCTTCCGACGTGCGCTGGTGAGATGGGTGGCCGGGTTCGAGCGCAGCGAGCCCCCGGAATCGGAGGCACTGCGGGGTCGCTACGCTCCACCACAGATGGGGATGAAAACTCGTTGCTCTGAGTTACAAGAAAGGGTT
>CALBSZ010000641.1 GCA_937967665.1 uncultured Planctomycetaceae bacterium | reverse complement strand
AACCTGTTGTTCATCGAGTCTTTGGAAATGGAGCCAGGGCACGAGGGCACGCCGCTGCGCGTTCAAGTTGTCGAAACCAGTATTGCGGTCTTCGGGTCTGCGGGCTTGATTGTCGCCGAGGAACAGGCGCTGGAGTTGTCCGTCGAAGAGTGGCGGCAGTTGGGGTTCCGCCGAATCGCGGCGTCGCCGTACGTCTTTCGCGATCAAATGCGTACCAATCCCTACGAAGATCCGTCGACCAGCATCCCCGATGAAGCCAGCTACACATGCGGCGCGTGCGGGGAAGTGATCGTTGTGCCCGTTGATTTATCCCAAGGGTCGTCGCAAGAGTACGTCGAGGACTGTCCGGTTTGTTGCCGGGCGAACGTGATTCATCTGATCATCGACGAATCTGGTAACGTCCGCATCTGGACGGAATTGGAACAGGATTACGACTGACACCGCGGCCGGCCGCTTCTGCCGATCGACGCGCGTTACTCGCCCACGACTCCAAGTTCCACAATCGAAGCCCGGGGTCCGGCATTCACTTCTGACAGGATGCGAATCCGTACGTAGCGCCCCGAAGTGGCGTCGCAAGTCGCTTCTTGCGGCGTTTTGGTCTTGCGAAATGTGGTGCGTATTACCGGCTCACCGAACTTCTCCGCGTCCTCGCTGATGTAGACCTCGCATTCCGCGACAGCGCCGTTCCAGCCATTGTCCTGGCGAGCCAGGTAGCGGATCCCGCCGAAAACAAGAACGTCGCCGCCGATCCATCACAAGTTGAACGCGTCACGCAAATCCAAAAACAGCTCGACGCCGGCTGGCGTAAGGCGATCCCTGTCAACTAGCGGAAGGTAATTATCGGGACACGCGCAGCCGTCCGCTACGGGGCCAACTGGTGTTCGCCGTCCGCGAACTTGTTGTGACAATCGTTGCATTTCATGAGCATGGCCCGGTAGCTCTTGCCGGCGTCGGCATAATTCTTTTTCTTCGCGGACCGATACAGCTGGCCGCCCAGGTCCCGTACGGCGGCGCTGAGTTCCGACCAGGTTGCGGCGTCTTCGTCGGGAACGCGCAGCAAGAGCAGATTGCCTCCCTCGGCCAAGATCAGCGAATCTGATTTAATGCCTTTCCAAACGCTGTTGTCAGCGGGCTCGGCGGACATCGACTGCTTCAGTCGCTTGTAGGTCGGCTGAAACACATATTCCATGAACTCGTGCATGTCGTCTTCCACCGCTTGCGGGGCGGCCTTGTTCGAAACCGGCTCCACGGCCCCAAGGCGGTATGGATTCGCAGCGTGGTGAATCGCCAGGGTACCCAGCGGCAAAACGAAAGAAAGAACAACGGTGGCGTGGCGAAATTTCATGCAAGATACTCCTGACTCATGCGGTAGACGCTGGCGACGATGGATATGCCGGCTGCAAGCCAACACAAAGACCACCATATTCCCGGACATTCACGCTGTCAATTGATTTCGACGATTCCTTTGGGCGACCGCCTGGAAGGCAGCCGCAGGCCAGCCACGGTGCCATTGGCTTGCCGGCACGCCACCAAGCGAGAAATCCCTGGGCGGCAGGCTCTCGCCGACTGGTTTCCCAAGCCTTGACCGCGTAACATCGTGTGCAGGACTGGCGTGATCCTGCATCGTCATCGCTGCTGGAGGCATCCGGCCATGAGCGACGGCGGCGTCACGTGCGAAGCAGGTTCAGGTACGCCAGAAGTCGATTCGCGCGGTCACGGCCTGCTGAATATCGGAGTCAAACGATGCAACGCAATACCCTGCAAAGTTCCTGCGTTTTTGTCCTGCTCGCCACTTTCTGTAGTAGCCACGTTGCGCCGGCGGAGACGCCTGCGTACTTTCGTCGAGACAGCGGCGTCTTCGACAGCGTGCAACCGCTGCCAGACAACTTCAGCGATGACGCCGTACGCGTCTGGAGAACCGAACTGCCTCCGGGGAATTCCACGCCCTGCGTTCACGGCGATGCGATCTATCTTACGACGTGGGAACAACAGCAATCGCGATTGGCGACGGTGGCGCTCGATCGAACCACAGGCAAACTACGCTGGAAGCAAGTCGTTCCGACTGATGAAATTGAACAGGTACACCCGGTTGGCAGCCCGGCGTCATCGTCTCCCGCCTGCAACGGACGTCACGTCTTAGCCTTCTTCGGCAGCTATGGTTTAATGTGCTACGATCTCAGCGGAAAATTGTTGTGGGAAAAGAAGATGGGACCGTTCCAGGACGAGTTCGGTGCTTCCAGTTCACCGATCCTTGCAGATGGCCTGGTAATCCTGAACGAAGATCACGATATCGACAGCTTTGTTATCGCGATCGATCAACAGACCGGGAAAACCGTCTGGAAGACGCCGCGACCCGATGCGACTCGCAGCTATTCCACGCCCGTAATCTGGAACAACGGCCAGACAAAGCAAGTCGTGGTCGCCGGCCCGTTGCAATTGGCCAGCTACGACTTGAAAACGGGCGAGAAACAATGGTGGGTGAATGGCCTCTCGCGCATCGTCGATCCGACGCCGAACCTGGTGGACGGGTTGATCTACGTCGCCACCTGGACTCCCGGCGGCGATGCAACCCAACGCATTGCCATGGAACCTTTCCCGGATGCCCTCGCCAACCTGGACAAGAACAACGACCGCTTGATCGAAGAGTCAGAACTTCCTGAGGGGAGTCCGGTTGCGGATCGTTTCTTTCGCATCGACCTGGATCAGAATGAGAAGTTGGACGAATCAGAATGGCAACGCCACGCCAGCGTCTTCGCGCGGGCTCAGAATGTGGCGATCGCTGTGCGGCCCGGTGGACGAGGGGACGTGACAGAGAAGAGCGTCCGCTGGACCTTTCGCCGCTCGCTGCCAACGGTGCCCAGTTCCGTGGTCTACGACGGTGTTTTTTACATGGTCAAGGATAGCGGTATCGTCACCAGCCTCGACGCCGCGGACGGTACGATACTGAAACAAGGCCGTGCCAGCGGGCGAGGTAACTACTATGCATCGCTGGTGGCAGGTGACAGCAAAGTCTTCTTGTGCAGCGAGCGCGGTGTGATCACCGTGTTGAAAGCGGGACGCGAATGGGAAATTCTTTCTTCCCACGACTTCGGCGAACGGATCATGGCCACCCCCGTCGCGGACGCCGGTCAGTTCCTGGTCCGCACCGACGAAGCTCTCTACTGCTTCACGAAGAAGTAGCAATGTCCGCTTCTCCGGTATTTCAAGGTTCCATTCTGAGAAGCCTGGTAAATCAGGTATGCGACGGCATGTAGACCATGCCCGCTTTGTCGAAGAATCGAAGCGGAGATGGCGATGTCCGCGGGGCGCCGATGGTCGACATGTTGCAATGCCGTTACACGTTTTGGCGTCGCGATGAGCTAAAATCGGGTTTGTCCATAGGAAACGCATGAAAATCGAAGGGAGAGAATTGCGATGAGACGGAATCGATTGGTGCTGTTGGCTATTGTGCTGGTGTGGAGTCCGACGGACGGAGCATCCGCGGACTCTGAGCAGACTCCGGAGCGCGAAGCTGGGGACGTGGCGAGTGTCGAAGCGGACGCGACTGCGGCACGGGATCTATTAAAGGCATTCGTTGAGTCACGCAAACCAGGCGATCTGGTCTCGAATCCCGATCTCGTGATGGAGCGGGCGAGGAAAGTGGGCGCGGCATTTCGCAAGGTCTACCAGTACGAGTCCCTGCGACATCGATTGGAGTATGAAACCACGGACAGGTCCGGATACAAGGCGCCGAAACTTGCGGCCGAAGCGGCCGAGTTGCTGGATCGGCATGACACGCGTTTCGCATGGGAGTCGGAACCAGGCAGGCTCGGGCAATTTCGACAAAAGTCCTTGGCGAAGCTCCATGCCGAACAGGTCGCGCAATTCGTTGCACGCGAAGGATTCGGTTGGGCCAGGATGCCGTCTCCACCTTCTCCACTTTACTGGGAAATGCCGTCAGCGCCCACGATTCCATTCGCGATCGCCCCGCACGACTCAAACCAGCAGGAAGGGGAGGAGGTTGAAAGCTTGCCGAAGCAAATCACGAAGTACGATTTGGCTCGCTTGCACGCTGACGAGCCAACGTGGACTGATCAGCAAGTAGAACGCAAGTACTACGACCGATTGACCTACGACGAAAAAATGAAGGCGATGTTTGAAACCTACGCGGCTTGGAGGGAGAAACACAATCCCCTGAACCTGCCCAGCCGCAACCTACTCTTTGACAGCCACGACGACGCGGTACTCGATTTCGGTGGCAGCGGTCGCAATGGTTACGTTCAAGATCTCGATCATGTCGTGGGATTCGGTTCGCATTCGATGACCAAGATGCCTCGATTCGAGCCCGGTCCGATCGAGCTTCGATATTGGCCAAATACAAGCAAGGAGAAACCGGTACAGTGGATCGTTACCCAATTGCAGCTTATCAGTCTGTTGAAATACGACACGCCGAACGCGTATGTGTCGAATACGCTCCCGAAAATGGCGGACCTTCAAGACGCCCATCTACGACCGCTGAATGATTTTGAATCCGCAAGTTTAGCACGCTTATTGGACGGTGAGCAGATCGCATTGGACATTCGTGCCAACCGCATACGCATGCTTGGAGCACTGCGAGCGAGCAAGCAATGCCTTCAATGTCACCAGGTGAATCGCGGTGAATTGCTAGGTGCGTTCAGTTATGAACTCGTACGAGCGAAGTTGCATGGATCGTGACGAGAAGGCATGACAGAATGTTGAGATACCAGTCAGAGCAACTTTGACGGAACACGAGTAGTCTCGGGAACTGACCAGTTCCGGTCAAAACACCTGACGGCGGAGGGATCTGGCAACCGTCATTCAAGATTCCAACTGTTTCCTGATGTGAGCGACGGCTTTCTTTAATTCATTAAACGCTTGGCCTTCCCGGACCTCATCGTAATACTCGTGATCCCACGTGTCTCCCTGCGTATAAGGTTGGATCTTAAGCTGAGCCTGGTGCTTCAAGTCATACGCGGAGTCCCTAACAATAATCGCATCGCGGTATTCAACTCCCTCCAACGCATTAACG
Source organism: uncultured Planctomycetaceae bacterium (assembly GCA_937967665.1). Taxonomy (GTDB): domain Bacteria; phylum Planctomycetota; class Planctomycetia; order Pirellulales; family Pirellulaceae; genus CALBSZ01. The sequence goes on along the minus strand of CALBSZ010000641.1, from coordinate 1,795 downwards.
TGACCTTCAACCGCTTGTCCCAATTCGTGTAGAGTCACGTCGCCTGCCCGTTGTTGTTCAAACAGTGCGTCAATTCGAGAAAAGATGTCGGCATTCGACATTCGCTGCTCCTTCTGACAGAAAGAAACGAAGTCCTCGACCCTGCTAAGGATTCACGGTAAGTGAGTTATCGGTCCCGCGGCAACTCGTGTCAACATTCCCACCTAATCATTACGTCATTGCGGCCGCGATGCTGAACCCAAACCGCAAGCGTTACCTTTAACCACGCGCCACGATAGCTTCGTTCAATGCACTCGCCACACGACGAACAAAGGTCTCATTCTTTGACGAAAGACTGTTGACCCGTCCTGATGTATTCGTAAGAACAACGACGTAGCTTGGAAACAAAGTCGAGCCAATGTAGATGCCGAAGGCAATCGCCGCTAGGCCGCTGATGCTAAAAAACGCTACTAGCTCCCAGGCTGCAAAGCCACCACATAGCACGCCGAATCCGCCAAATGCTAATAGGATAACTCCTGCGGCTATGATTCGTATCGTTTCGTTGTAATCTGGATTCCTCTTGTCAATTGATACGCTTGCAATCTTACTCACCATAAATGTGTGATTGCCTACGACATAGCGATTGTTCGTGACGAGAACTCCGCCTTCGTCAAGGAACAATACTTCAGTATTTGGGGTAGTGTACTTAGCCGGAAGTGATTCGGTGGAAGGGGCTGTTTCGGCGAAGGGACGAACCTGCGCAGGGGCGGCACCAAATCGCGGCAAGGATACGTCTGACGTGCTATTGCTTGTTTTGTTATGCGCGCCTAGCAGTTGTCGCAAACCGTCGATTCGCCAAGCCAACACCCAGTCTTCATGCTCTTTTCGGACGAACGTACCTTCCCTGATGTGACCAGACGAGGCTTGTTCGCGAAGCTCCATGAACGACATTGGCCCGTACTCCTGGCCCATCTCCTGATAGTACCAGACATGATTCGTGGGCGAATCAGTAGCGTGTCGCGGGAGCGGACGTTTGCCGAGGCGCGCTTTTGGCCCCTGAATTGGTCTTTCTGGATTGTCCACGGATAAGTTCTTATGCGCTAACACGAATCGAGAATGTGCAAGCGTCGAAATGATGAACTGTGGATATTATGGAACGTAAGTGTTTTGAGACAATGCGTGGAATCACTCGCTATGGAAGACTTTAACAAATCGCGTAAAGAAATCTGTTTACAGCACTGAATATAGCGTGATGCCCACAGTCATTGTCGTTTCGACAATTCCGTTTTCTGCTTTCGCAGCTCTGAGCGAACAAATGCAGCGTCGTCAAAGCTCAGACTCTTCATCGAAATGGTAATCTGACTTAGATCACTCTTTTCAAGTATAACGCTTCCGGACTCATAGTGTCAGGGGGCGCGTTAAACCAGCCACGAAAGGGCTGCTGCGACCGGAATTATTTGTCCGGGGTTGTCTCGGTTTGAGTGGCCGGTAACGGGGGCGAAGGATTGGGGGTTTTGAGAGTGGGACGCATGAAGAAACGGGCGCTGGGAAGCAGCCCGTTTCGAGGGTAAGAAGAAGGTTCGATTAGTTGGCGTTCGGGCCGTGTTGGTCGTGCGGTAGAAGCGGCGTCAGGTAATGCACTGCGGCCAGGAAGTCGCATCCCTGCACGGCCATCGAGTGGGCATCACGGTGGGCATCACGGGGACACAGCACTTCCCATTATGGGCATCACGGGGACACAGCACTTCCCATTACGGCGGTTAGCAGTTTCACGCATAGCAATGCGCGGGTGAACGAATGCGAACGTGTGTCGAGG
>CALBSZ010000640.1 GCA_937967665.1 uncultured Planctomycetaceae bacterium | reverse complement strand
CTGGTTCAGCAGCGTGAGTCGCTCATGCACGTTCACGTCTTCGAGCGTAACCAGTTGTACCCCCGCCTCCGCGTCGTCGCCGCCGTGGCAATCCAGGCACCGCCTGGCGAAGACCGACTCGACATCCTTGGGAAGCACCAGCGAATCCGTCCCGTCCGCGGCCGTTGCCGCCGAGCCGCACGTGGCCAGCAGCAGCCCAACGGCAACCGCCCGCGTGCTGCGTGTCGTGAGGTCTCTCCAGCGAGCAGTTCGAAATGTTTGACGAGAAATCATCGGCAGGCAGGTCGGTAGTGAGTTCGAGCAGTCTTGATTGGCCCCTTCGTTTACGCCGCGGTCGTACGCCGCGTGAGAGCGTCCGCGCCTGGCAGGGGCCGATGTTCATTGTAGACGTTACCGAGATCGTTGTCGCGAAAATCTTCATTGATTTTGAGAAACCCCATTGCAGATCGAAACGGCAAACTTCCTCGCGCGATCTCGATGTGCGGGGCGGGCTTCGTTGCTCGGGGAACTCATGACGCGCGAGTGGCCTTTACGGGCTGACAACCAAACAGGACATGGCCGGCAAGGTGCAGAATAAAAAAAACGACCGGCTGCCTGGGCGGGGCCGGTCGCGAGTTGGTATTGAGGTTGCGTGGCCGTTAGGAATCGCTGTCGAAGGCGGAATCGAAGGCGCGGCCGCTGGGGGCGAAATCTTTCTGGCGAACGAAACTACTCGCCTCGGCTGCGCCGAATTCGCGTTCCATGCCTGAATCTTCCCATTCGACCGATAAGGGGCCGGCGTAGCCGATATCGTTCAAGGCCCGAATGATCTCCTCGAAGTTCACGCCGCCGCGTCCCGGACTGCGGAAGTCCCAGCCGCGCCGGGGATCGCCGAAGTTCAGGTGGCTGGCCAAAATCCCGCTGCGGCCGTTGAGCGTGACGATCGCGTCTTTAATGTGCACATGATAGATGCGATCCGGGAAAGCGCGGATGAATTCCACCGGGCAAACGCCCTGCCAGTGCAAGTGGCTGGGATCGAAGTTAAAGCCGAATTCTTCGCGGTGATCCAGCGCTTCCAACGCCCGCTGCGCCGTATGGATATCAAAGGCGATCTCCGTGGGATGCACTTCCAATGCGAACTTGACGCCGCATTCACCGAAGACGTCCAGGATCGGATTGAAACGTTCCGCCAGCAAGTTAAAGCCCGCATCGATCATCGACGGCGGCACTGGAGGGAACGAGTAATTGAGATGCCAGATGCTGGAACCGGTGAATCCGTTCACCACACCGACGCCGAAACGCTGCGCGGCCCGCGCCGTGTTCTTCATTTCTTCGACGGCGCGCTGGTTGACGCCGGCCGGGTCTCCGTCGCCCCAGACGTAATCGGGCAGGATCGCCTGGTGACGTTCGTCGATGTTGTCCAGCACGGCCTGGCCTACCAGATGAGCGCTAATGGAATGGCACTGTAAATCGAGTGCATTCAGGGCCTCGCGCTTCGCCGCGCAGTAGTTGTCGTCGCTCAAGGCCTTGGCGACTTCGAAATGATCCCCCCAGCAGGCCAATTCTATGCCGTCGTAACCAAATTCTTTTGTCTTCCGAGCCATGTCGTCGAATGGCAAATCGGCCCATTGGCCCGTAAACAGCGTAACCGGTCGTCCCATTTGATGCTCCTTCACTATCTCTCGAATGACGCACGCGTCGTTAGTTGCAGGGTCTGCTTGACCCACTATTCTGACGAACTGCCCTGTCCTTCGCAACCGGACAGCCACGTCGGATGCGCGATGTCCCTGGCTCAAAACGGTCGATTTTGTGTAGACTACAGCTGGGGAACCCGCGAAAGGACGGACGGAGATGATCGTGAAACAATTCAGCGTCGTCAGCCTCGTCCTACTATTGATCTGCACCGACGTCCTGGCGGAGGCACGCGTCGAACTGGAACTGGCCACCGAACCCGGATTCCCGCCCACGTCGTCGCGCGATTGGATCGAGGCGTTAAAGGGCGCGGGATTTGCCGGCATTCGAATTCGCGCGGCGCGGGCCGGAGACGTCGTGCAGGTCAGCAATATCGGCACGCCCGAGGCACCGGCGTATCGTGTGGTGGGGGCGCTTACCGCGGACGGACTGTTGAAACTTCCGGGCGGCACGTTTCGGGTCACGGACCGCGGCGGCATCCGGTCGTGGCGGCAAAAGACCGCTGCCGGAGGTGAAGCAGGCATCGCCGGCGGCAACGACGGGGCCTTCGGGTTGACGCCTCGCCAGCTGGTCTTCGTGCACGAAAGCGTCAAAGGTCCCGTGGTCTTCTCGACAGCCGGGCAACCCGCCGTCGACCTTTTGAAGAAGCTGGTGAATGTGGTTCGAGTGGACATTCAAGTCGATGCTTCCGCGCGGCCCGCACTCGCTTCCCAATACAAGTTTGCGGACGAACTGCAGGGCTTGTCCGGAGGCACCTCGATGGCCGCCGTGCTCCGCACGCTGGGGCTGGTGATGGTGCCGCGCGACGCGGGGGGGGGCGATGTCGAACTGTTCGTCGCGGATGCGGCGAATGCCAAGGAGTTCTGGCCGATCGGCTGGCCTTCCAAGCAGCCGCCGCGCGAGGTCATGCCCAACTTGTTCAAGTTCCTGACGGTGGAAGTCGACAATACGCCGCTGGCGGAAACCTTGCCGGCGCTGAGCGGTCGGCTGGAGGCACCCATCCTGGTCGACCATAACGCGCTTGCGCGGATGGGAACGGACGTGCACGATTTGAAGGTGTCGTTTCCGGAACGCCGTACCTACTACAAGAGCCTGCTTGACCAGCTGCTGATCCCGAAGCAGTTGCGTAACGACATTCGGCTGGACGAGGCGGACAAGCCGTTCCTCTGGGTGACTTCCACGCGAACGTTTTAGAAACGCCTGAGCCGCCATTTTCTACGTAACGGGACACACTTGCTGGCGCGTCGTGCTTGTATTGCTCTGTCAGCGAATGGGGCGGTTTAAAACCGCCGGAATCGCGGCGTGAACGTGCAAAGAGGCGACAACGAGGGTGAACAAAACTGTCCTCGCTCTTGTCTGGCTCACTGGCTACAATGGCCCTCTTTGATGCAAGTCGTTTCTATAGGGAAAGCGAATCTGCCATGGAGATGGAAAAGTTAGTCTCGCTGTGTAAGCGTCGCGGTTTTTTGTTTCAGTCCAGCGAGATTTACGGTGGCCTGCAGGGTTTCTGGGACTACGGCCCGCTGGGCGTGGAATTGAAACGCAACGTCAAGGACGCCTGGTGGCGCGATATGGTGACCGGCCATGACGACTTGATGACGCCCCCGGGAGCGCCGGAACCCTACGAAATGACCGGGCTGGACTGCACGATCATCATGCATCCCCAGGTCTGGAAGTGTTCCGGGCACTACGACTTGTTCCACGACTATATGGTTGACTGCCGCGAATCGAAACGCCGTTATCGCTTCGACCAGGTCCGTGGCCGCTGGTGCGAATACAACGGTCGACGCGTGTTTGTCACCACGATGGCAGAAGCGGACACGATGGAAGAAGATTTGCAGCGCCGAGCGCTCAAGCTCTTCAAACTACGCGGCAAGGATGCGGATAAGCTGGACTGGGACGCTGAAATCCTGGACCTGCCCCAAGTGGACAAGCTGAGCGACGTGCTCGGTCCTGACGCGCGGGAAACCGGGACGCTTACCGAACCCCGCGAATTCAACCTGATGTTCAAGACGATCGTCGGTGCCTTGGGCGGCGACGAGGACGCTGCGTTCTTGCGCCCGGAGACGGCGCAGGGAATTTTTGTGAACTTCAAAAACGTCGTCGACAGCACCCGCGTCAAGATTCCCTTCGGGATCGCGCAGGTCGGCAAGAGTTTTCGGAACGAAATCACGCCACGCAACTTCACGTTTCGCTCGCGGGAATTCGAGCAAATGGAGATCGAATTTTTCTGCCACCCGAATTCCTCGCAAGACTGGTATCGGTATTGGCGCGACCGGCGCATGAAGTGGTACACGGACCTTGGCCTGTCGGGCGAGCGGTTGATCTTGCGCGAACACGATCCGGATGAACTGTCGCACTATTCCACCGGCACGGCGGATATCGAATACGCCTTCCCGTTCCTGCCGCCGGGCGAGTTTGGCGAACTGGAAGGGATCGCCCACCGCGGCGACTTCGACTTGCGCAGTCACATGGAGGGCAAGCTGGACGAAAAGTCAAATCCCCTGGTCGTGCAAGTTGGCGCCGATGGCAAGCCGAAATGGCGCGGCAGCGGCAAGGACCTGACGTATTTGAACCAGGAGACCAAGGAGCGCTTCACGCCGCACGTTATTGAACCGTCTGCGGGGGCGGACCGAGCCACCTTGGCGTTCCTGTGCGAAGCCTATTCGGAAGACGAAGCGCCGGATGACAAAGGGAACATGCAAACGCGCGTGGTGATGAAATTCCATCCGCGCATCGCGCCGATTAAAGCCGCGGTTTTTCCGCTGGTCAAAAAGGACGGGATGCCCGAGATCGCGCAGCAGATCTACCGCGACCTGAAACCCAGCTTCAACGTGTTCTACGATGAAAAGGGGGCTGTGGGGCGCCGCTATCGCCGTCAGGACGAAGCCGGCACGCCCTACTGCATTACCGTCGACAGCGAGACCCTGGCGGAACAGACCGTGACCATCCGCGATCGTGACTCGCTGGAACAGACGCGCGTCAAAGTGGACGACGTGGCCGATGAGATTCGCCGCCGCTTGAGCTGATGCGGCAGACAAGAAAAGAAACATTCCCGAGTCTAACCGCTCGGGAATGTTTACGTGTTCTGAGTGCGTCTTGCCCTCGCCGGGCAACGTTACGTCTGCGTAAACCGGCGAAAATACAAGCACGCAGCGCGAGCAAGTGTGTCCGGACGTATGTGACTCACTCGCTTGCGCTTCGTGCTCGTATGACGACCGAACCTGGCGCTAGTGAACTAGCTGCTGTATTCCGCGCCGAAGAATTCCTTGCTGCCCTGGGGATCGGGATTGATGGTGCGGGCACCTTCTTTCCAGTCGGCCGGGCAAACTTCTCCATGGGCCTCAAAGTATTGCAGAGCCTTGACCATGCGGAGCGCTTCGTCCACGCTGCGGCCGAGTGGCAAGTCGTTAACGACTTGATGGCGGACAATGCCGTCCTTGTCGATCAGGAACAGGCCGCGGAGCGCGATTCCGGCGTCGAGCAGGACGTCGTACGATGTGGCGATCTGCTTGTTCAGGTCTGCCACCAGGGGGTAGCTGATCTTGCCGATACCGCCGTCATTGCGCGGCACGTTGCGCCAGGCAAGGTGGCTGAAGTGGCTGTCGATGGACGCTCCCAAAACCTGCACGCCGAGTTTTTCGAACTCGGCGTTGCGATCCGAAAAGGCGATGATTTCGGTCGGGCAGACGAAAGTGAAGTCGAGCGGATAGAAAAAGAGTAAAACGTATTTTCCGCGATAATCAGACAAACTGATTTCCTGGAACGACCCGTCCGGCATGACAGCCTGGGCTTTGAAATCGGGTGCGGGCTGGGCGACGAGAACACTCATGGTTGGTTTCCTCCCACGTTGAAATTGTTAAAATTCTTCTTTCGTTCGGTTTTCGAGACAGCGTGCGCGACGCGACCTCGCCAAGTCAGTATCGTTTTTGGACCGTATTCTGCAAGTGGGGACAACCCTCATGAAGACTGCCTTCGCCGTTGGCGCCCATCCCGATGACATCGAATTCTTCATGGCCGGGACGCTGCTGCGTCTCAAGGACGCTGGCTATGAGATCCATTACATGAACGTGGCCAATGGCTGTTGCGGCACAACTCAGCATGACCCCGCCACGATTACGGCTCTGCGGCGTAAAGAATCGCTGGCCGCCTGCGAGGTGCTCGGTGCCGTTTATCACGAAAGCATTTGTGACGACATGGATATTTTTTACGAGCGGCGACCGTTACGTAAACTGGCCTCGATCATGCGGGAAGTCCGCCCCGAAATCCTGCTCACACATTCGCCCTCGGATTACATGGAAGATCACGAAAACACGTGCCGGCTGGCCGTCACCGCGGCCTTCAGCCGAGGCATGCCGAACTTCGAAGTGGATCCGCCGCGTCCTCCCTATGACGCGCCGATTACCGTCTATCACGCGCAGCCTTATTCGAATCGTGATCCATTGCGGCGGCGAGTGACCCCTGATTTCTTTGTGGACGTTACCGACCTTGTCGAACGCAAAGTGGAGGCTCTGGCGAAGCACGCCACGCAGCAGCGCTGGCTTGACGAAAGCCAAGGGCAGAATTCCTATTTGAATACGCTCCGCGAACTCGACGCCGAAGTAGGCCGCATGTCGGCACTTTTTCGCTTTGCCGAAGGCTGGCGGCGCCACCTGCACTTAGGCTTCTGCGGCCCCGACGCCGACCCCCTCTGCACCGCGCTCCACGGCAAAGTCCTGCAAGCCAGCTGAGATGTATTTAGCGATTAGCGATTAGCGAATAGCGATTAGCATTCAGCATTCAGCATTCAGCATTCAGCATTCAGCATTCAGCATTCAGCATTGTTTCCTTCTCACTCTTCCACCCCGCGTCGCCGCAGCTCGGCGACCAGGTTGCCGAAGCCTTCGGGATCGGGCATGTAGGCGCTATTGAGCGAGGTTTTCAGGTGGGGATGTTTGAGATTCAACATTTGCGTGGCAGGGGCAGTTTTTACCGACATTGTCAGGCGAGCCAGGTCCAGGGTCTTCGTGTCGGCGCGGAATTGAGAACTGGGGACGGTGATTTCCGTCGCGGACAGCGTGACAAAGTAGGGCTGCTTGCGATGGCGCATGGTCATGTAGACGGTGACGCCGCAGATGGCGATGCGTGGCGAGGCAAACATCAGGCAGAGCAAA
>CALBSZ010000639.1 GCA_937967665.1 uncultured Planctomycetaceae bacterium | reverse complement strand
GGTGTGTATGTCGGCAGGTGCTCGCCGAAATCCAGGTAGACCGGATGGTCCAGGTAGAACGATTGGCGTCCCGTCAGAGTGCGCCACGGCACGTCGGCTTCGACGTTGTAGGTAAACGGCGAATACGAGCGGCCGTTTTCAATCAGCCCCGACCACATCGGGCTGTTGATGAAACGCCGCGGCTGGCTCTGAATATCCTCGTACGACGTGCGAAAGCCGCGATTCTTTTCGGCCAGGTGGACCAGCGGCACCCCCGTCTTTTCTTCCATGTTCTGGTAAGAGCGATAGGCCAGTTCGCCGTTGGTGACCGTGGCGAAATGCAGGATGGCGTTGCAGACGTCCTCATCGCGATCCAATGACGGGTAGATCTGGCCGTTCCAGGATTCCGTGCGGTGCGTTTTCAGGTATTCCTCATATTCTTCGGCGATGGGATACGCGGTGCCGTGGGCGCCGAGTCCGTTTTGCCTGACCATCGGTCCGTACGAGATGAACTGGTTGTAGACATTCTTGTAATCGCGGCGGACGACTTTGAAGTTGGGCATGGTCTTGCCCGGAATCGCATCCCCTTCGCCCTTGCTCCATTGGTCCATGGTCGGCTGAGCGATCTCGGCCGGAGAGTCATGGGCCAGTGGGGCGGCGACCAGGTCCTCCACCGGTTCCGGAAAATGGGGCGCGGCGAGTTCAGAAAACTTCTTCGCGACCTCCTTGAAGATCGCCCAGTCGCTTTTCGATTCCCAGCAGGGCGGGACCGCCGGCGAAAGGGGGTGAATGAAACTGTGCATGTCGGTGGAATTGAGATCCGCCTTTTCGTACCAGGTGGCCGCCGGCAGGATGATGTCCGAATAGAGCGCCGACGTGTCCATGCGGAAATTCAGGTCAACAACCAGGTCCATCTTTCCCTGCGGCGCGTGCTCGTGCCACGCCACTTCTTTTACGGCATCCTGGGCCAGGTCTTCGCCGACGGCGTTGTCGTGCGTCCCCAGGTAGTGGCGCAGGAAGTACTCGTGCCCCTTGGCGCTGGCCATCAGCGCATTCCCGCGCCAGATGAACCAGACCCGCGGCCAACTGGCTTCCGCATCAGGGTCTTCGACGGAGAATTGCAGTTCCTTCTTCTTCAAACGCTGCGCCACCCAGGCCGCGACGTCGTCCGCGGATTCCGCGCCGGCAGCGCGGGCCTGGCGCGCGACATCGAGTGGGTTTTCGGGGAATTGCGGATAGAACGGCAGCCAGCCCTGACGCACGGCGCGGACTTGCATGTCCATGGTGTGACCTTGCGCGGTCGTATCCGTGTCGCGATGCTGCGGTACGGTGTGGTAGTCGGTGAACTCCTTCTCATAACGCCACTGATCGGTATGGACGTAGTGCCAGCTGGGAGCATTCTGCAAGCGAGATGGTGGGAACCAGTCTTTCGCCAACGCGATGGACGACCAGGACTCCATCGGCGCCAGCTTTTCCTGCCCCACATAGTGCGCCAGTCCTCCGCCGTTCACGCCCACGCAGCCGCAGAACATGAAGGCGCGGATACCGGCGAGATCCATCAGGTGGGCGGGGGACCAGTGATTGATTCCGGCACCGATCAGGATCGTGCATTTCCCGTTGGTGTGCTCGGCCGTCGTGCCCCATTCGCGCGCGAAGCGTATCAGGACTTCGCGGTCCACTCCGGTGTACTTTTCGCTCCAGGCCGGTGTGTACGGGGCGTCGGCATCGTTGTAGTCCGAGGGATATTCGCCTGCCAGTCCGCGGTTGACGCCGTACTGTGCCATGAGCAGATCGTACGCCGTGGTGACCTGCACCGTTTCGCCGTCGGCGGTTTGCAGCGTCTTGACGGGCAGGCCGCGTGTGCAGGTGCCGCCGGCGCCGAAGTCATCCAATTCGACCTGCACGATCGCGTCGCTGTCGTTGAGGAAGGTGAGTTGCGGCTTGATTTCACTGCCGTCCTGACCGTCTTCCAGCTTCAGGTTCCACTGTCCCTTCTTCCCCCAGCGGAAGCCGCTGCTCCCCATCGGCATCTTGGGCGACCCGGTTTCTTCATCCCACATGAGAAACTTCCACTCGCCGTGCTCTTCCTGCTGGTATTTCGCCAGCCGGCCGGCTCGCAGCAGTTTTCCCGGTCTGATTATTCCTTAATCGCCCTTCTTCAGTTCAACCACGTAGGGCGCATCGGTGTACTTCTTTGTGTAGTTCATGAAGTACGGCGTCTGCTTCTGATGATGAAATTCGGTCAGCAGAACGTGGTTCACAGCCATCCACCAGGCCCCGTCCTGGCCCGTATTGACGGCGACCCATTCGTCGGCGTACTTGGCCACCATGCTGAAATCGGGGGAGAATACCCAGAGCTTCGTGCCGTTGTGCCGGCCTTCCGCCAGGAAGTGGCAATCGGGGGTGCGCGTCATGCCAATATTGGCGCCCATCGAAACCAGCATCTTGGCGTGATACCAGTCGGCGCTTTCCTGCACATCCGTTTGCTCGCCCCAGGTTTCCGGCGACGCGGTCGGCAGGTCGCAGTACCAGTCGTAGAACGACAGCGAAATGCCGCCGATCAACTGCATCAGCCGAGCTCCAGAAGCGTAACTGACCATCGACATCGCCGGGATCGGCGAAAACCCGGCAATCCGGTCCGGCCCGTGCTTCTTGATCGTGTGCACCATCGACGCACAGATGATTTCGAGCACCGTATCCCAATCCGCGCGCCGCAAGCCGCCTTTGCCGCGCGCCTGCTGCCAGCGTTTTCGGGCCTTGGGATCTTCCACCAGGCTCGTCCAGGCGTCGACCGGATCGGCGTGGTCGGCGCGAGCCTTTTTCCAGAGGTCGCAGAGCGCTCCGCGGATGTACGGATACTTGACGCGCAGCGGGCTGTACAAATACCAGCTGTACGAGATTCCCCGCTGGCAGCCGCGCGGCTCGTAGGGCGGCAGGCCCGCTTCCAGCAACGGGTAGTCCAGTCCCTGCATTTCCCAGGTGACGATGCCGTCTTTGACGTGGATGTTCCAGGTGCAGCCCCCCGTGCAGTTGACTCCGTGCGTGCTGCGGACCACTTTGTCATGCTGCCAGCGGTTGCGATAGAACTCTTCCCACTGCCGGCCTTGGGGGTTGATGTCGTCGCGAATCCACGCGATCGCGTCCTGCATGATGCTCATCAATGACCTCGTACGGGTGTGCTGTCGACCAGCGGTTGGCGAACACTCTGAAAGCGACGTTTCCAGATCGCGTCGAACGCGAAGACCAATGCCGTCGCGCCCGCCAGGCCCAGCAGCATCAGCGTGATGCGGCTGACGGACGGTTCCGGAACCGGTTTGCCGGCAGTCGACTCGAAGAAGGCGACCAAGGCATGGATCTCATCCGCGGTCATGGGATGGTTCTTGAAAACGGGCTGCATCGTTTCGGTACCCGGGGCCATCAACCAGGCGCTAAGCGACTTGCGGCCCTTGAGTCGTTCGAACACATTGGTCAGGTCGGGGCCCAGGCGACCACCGCCCAATCCCGCTCCACGACCCTGGCCGAGCGGTTGCAGGTCATGAATGGTGTGGCACGAGATGCACGACGTACCTCCCGCGGTGAGCTGCTTGACGCCCACAAAAAGCTCGCGGCCGTTTTCGACGTCGGCCGGGGTGAACGGCTTGTCGGAGATTTGCAGGCCCTTGAACTGCGACTCGGGCAACTTCGATTCCGCTTCGATCAGGTCGAGCAAGTATTCGGCACGCTGGCGTGTCACACCCGGAAGCGTTGGCATCGGCACGTTGCGAGACTCGACCAGCAGTTTCAAGGCGTACGGGTCGCCGCTATCGATGAACTCGCGAGGATTCATCATGAAGTTGATCAACCACTCGCGGTCCTTCCCCTCGGCCGCGGCACGCTCGGTGACGTCCTTCAGATCCGGACCCGTCAGCCTGCCACCGCCGATGGTGTGGCAGTTCATGCAATTCTGGCGAAAGAAGTCGGCCGTGGCCTGACCGAGGCTCTCTCCGCCAGACAGCACCGCCAGACAACACGCAAAACACGAGATGCACACTGCACGAGCACTACTGCGCGTCACCATTCCGCCCTCACAATGAAGAATTGTGTTGGCGTGAGTGCTACGCACACTGCGTGCCGGTTTTCACGAGCGTGCGGGTCTTTTGCGATTTGTTAACTTTTTCGGTTTGCTGTGCGAAAACAGTGTGCTGTTCCGCGCAGCGAGTGTGCAGGGGAAGCGCGCTGGCATGTCGAAAACTCTCAGTGGCTGTGACAACTTGCCACGGCCATGCCCAAGTAATTGACGGTGCCCGCCATGTCGTACGAAAACCGTCCTTTATCCGTCTACGCTACGGGTTGTTCCTGTTTGCCAATCGCCCTGGGAAACAGGATGTTGTTCTCCTTGTGAACATGTTGGTGCATGTCGGCTTCCAAGCCGCGCAGCCTTTCGTACAGGACGCGGTAGCTGTTGCACGCATTCTCTGGTGGCTGAAAATCGTCCGTCAGCTGGCGTATTTCCGCCAAAGCTCGGCCTGCATTATCGTGCTCGTGTTCCATCATCCGAATCGGATTGGCGACAGTGCCGAAGGGGAAGGCAGGGGGAGACGCGGAGCGTTCGAGCTGCCGGATGGCGGGAAACAGGATCTGCTCTTCCTTGAACATGTGCGGTTCCAACTCCGCGCGGAGGGCCGCGAAAACGCGCGAAAGTTGAGTCAGTTCGGGATGCGTTTCGCCGTGAGCCGCAACGACTTTTTCAAAAAGTTCCGTCAACTGCGGCAGTTCACCGCGCAGGTACGCATGATGTGTCTGCTCGATATGATCGCACAGCTCGGTCAGGCTTGCCGCCGTCCAATCCGCGACGGATGGCGTGCTATGGTCCACGGCATTCTGAAGTTGGTTCATGACCGCGCGAGCATCCACCTGCTGGTCGTCGCAGGCCTGCTGAAGGGTTTTCCGGCCGCCGCAACAATAGTCGATTCCCAGCTTTTCGAAGACTCGCGACGTTCCCGGCCGCTGGGCGACCCAATCCCCGACACTCGTACTCAAATCCAGATTCGTCATGCCTGAGCTCCTGTAGTGTGCGAAAGACTTCTGCTGCCTCGTCACGATGAAAAACTTCGGTCAGTCGCCGCGGGAATCACCCGAATTTCCAGCGAAGCCGAAACTCTGACGAATCCCACTACCCAACAACCGCAGCCTGACGAGTCCTTAGAGGCAACTGCAATCGAAGTGCCAGACGGCCGAAGGGGCAGGGGGGCGTCGATGAGATTGGCGAAACTCGCCGGGTACATTAAACTTATGGATAGAGAATTCTACTTTACGAACCGCGAGGGAATCCGGTGATATCACAGACGGCGTAATACGCGTTGCGGGCCATCGTTTATTTGGCGGATCAGGACGGCGAAGCCCAGACGACGGCGCAGATCGCCGCGGCGACACAGGTACCTGCCGGCTACTTGTCGAAAGTGATGCAGGGGCTCAGCCGCGCCCGGCTGGTGAATTCGCAGCGTGGTTTGCGCGGCGGTTTCACGCTGGTCGACAAACCGGACGAACTTTCGGTTTTGGATGTCGTCAACGCGGTCGACCCGATTCGGCGTTTTCACGAATGCCCGCTGGGTATCGAGACTCACGGCACGAGCCTCTGTCCGCTGCACCGCAAGCTTGACGACGCCGCAGCTCAAGTGGAAGTCGCATTTAGAGATACCACTGTATCTGAACTGCTGGCTGTGCCGCGGCCCCGCAAGCCGCTCTGCCGCTTCCCGGTCTCGCCCGAAGATTGAGGAGCACGGCCTTGGGAGGTTTTCGACCCCCTCATGCAGCGGTGGCCGAGGTCGACCGTTGTTCGACTGGGGAGCTAGCAGGATTTGTGAAAATGGCAAGAATTCGAAGAATTTGACGGCGCGCTACTTTTCAAACGGCGACGAGTTTAGTTAGAATGGGCAACCGCTGAGTAAGTCTGGCGATTCCTTTCACTCTCCAAATTCTTGGTAGTTCGCCTGGCAGCTCGCACGGACTTTTCGTTGTGCATATTCTTTTCGCAAGTTAGACGATCATCGACGTGACCCGATTCGTTTGGGAAGGGTGTCGTACTACGTGCGTCGTAGAATTGCTATGGAACGGCATTTCTCACACGTAGGTTGGTTATTACGGAACAGTACGGTTGAGGCAATTATGGTAGCGCTAATGACGAAAGAGAACTCGCGACCCAAGAATGATGGTCCAGTAGACGATGTCACGGCTGACATCCAACTGGCTGATGGCAAGGTTGTCAAAGAACTAGTCCAGCTGTTCAAGCTGTTGGCGGACGAAAATCGTCTACAGATTTTGTTCTTATTGAAATCCAATAAGGAACTTAACGTTCGTACGTTGTGCTCGCTGCTGGGCCAAAGCCAACCGTCGGTGAGCCATCATCTGGCGTTGCTGCGGGTTGCCGGACTGATTGAAATGCGCCGCGATGGCAAGCACAATTTCTACAGTTTGCTGCCGGACAAACTCAGCGAGATCCTGCAACTTGTCTCGGGAGCCAACGGCGAAGACGCCCTGTTCCGCTTTCAGGACTACATCTAACGCGAGCGCGGCGGCCAAATGCTTTGTGGTGCTTTGTAGCGGATTTTGGTGGGCGGTGCTTACCGTATAGCGGATCCGCACGAATCGAATGGGCAAGGTCTTCCGTCTGATTCCGCCGCTTTCCCGCAAAATCGCGTTGCCCACCCTCCGGGTTTTTGCACGCTTGCCGCGGTCATGACCCGTCAGAATCCTTGTGCGCTGAGGTGAAATCGGGATTTGCCGGTGGTATACTGGCGGCTTTCCCTGATGCTGCACTTTCTGAAAACATTTACTCATTAGGTGGCGAGTTGTATCAGACATTCGT
>CALBSZ010000638.1 GCA_937967665.1 uncultured Planctomycetaceae bacterium | reverse complement strand
AGGCGCTGGAGCGTGGATCAAGCCGGCGCCTGCGGCTGAGGGTTAAACAGAGCGGTTGCATGACTGAGTCACGATAGTGCCGCCGCGGTGCTCGACAGTGGCTAGAGGGCACGCATGGCGATTTCCAGAACGAGTCCCGCCGCTTCCCGCTGCCTGCCGAGCCGCTCGGTCTGCTGGAGCCGACAGCGGTCGACATGCGACAATGTCGCGACGCCGTCGATGCGCCGGGCAACGCCGACAAACAGGACGCCGTCCGATGCGGCCGGCGCGTGCGGTCCCAAATGGCCGGTGACGGAAACTGCCAGGTCGGCTTCCGGTGTTTTCGCCAGAACTCCAACGGCCATTTGTCCCGCAACCGTCTCACTCACTGCCGTTTCGCGTTCGACGACGTCCGAGTCAACATCCAGCCAGCCGATCTTGGTCTGATTGCGGTAGGTCACGGCGGAACCGCACAGCCAATCGGAAATGCCCGGCACGGCGGCCAGGGACGATGAGACGAGTCCGGCGGTGCAGCTCTCGGCAAACACAACCCGGCGGCCGGCTTCCGCAAGACGCTCGGCCAGCCGTTTCGCGATCTTTTCCAATTCCACCGTTTCCATTTGCTTTTCTCTCCTGCCGCCGACACGGATGGACACACCTGGGCGGCGAGACGCCCATGATGGCACCGTCGAACCCCGGCGCCTGTGCCGCGAAAGGTGCGCCGCGAAAGGGGGACAGGCACCATCGCTCGAGCGGTTTTTCCGGGACGATCCCCACACGGCGATGGAGCCAGTCCCCGTTTCGCTCCCGTCAACACCGGGCTGTCGGATTAGTTATACTGGAAGCCGACGATTCGTATACCATGACGACCAAATGACCTTGAGGTGAAATAATGTCGAAAACGGCCTTGTTTGTTTCGGTACTATTATTGTCGGTGACGGCGACGCAGGCGGGCGGCGCCGAGCCGCAGGTGAGGATCCTGCTGGTAACGGGCGGTTGCTGCCACGACTACGACTACCAGACCAAGGCCCTGCAGAAGGTGTTTGCCGACCAGGGCACGCAAGTCGAATGGAAAGTGGTCAACGAAGGCGGCAGGGGCACGTCCGCGCAGATCAGCCTGTATGACGACCCACAATGGGCCGACGGATTTGATGTCGTGATTCACAACGAATGTTTCGCCAATACCAACGATCCCGACTATATTCGCCGTATCACCAAAGTCCACAAGGCCGGGGCGAACGCGGTGGTCATTCACTGTGCGATGCACACCTATCGCGCGGCCAAGATCGACGACTGGCGTGAAATGTTGGGAGTGACCAGCCGCCGACACGAACACCAGAGTAATTATCCCGTGAAAGTGGTTGCGGCCGATCACCCGATCATGCAGGGGTTTCCCAGCGATTGGACGACCCCCAAGGACGAACTCTACGTCATCGAGCATCTTTGGCCGCAAACCAAGGTCCTGGCGGTTTCCACCAGCGAGCGGGATCAGAAACAGCACGCGGTGTTCTGGACCAACCAATACGGCAAAGCACGCGTGTTTGGAACCACCTATGGTCACTCCACGGCCACGTTTGGCGACAAAGTCTTCGTCAACGCGGTTTATCGCGGAACACTGTGGGCCGCGGGAAAACTGCCGGCAAAGTAATCGCACCGTAGAGGTGGTGACACCTAACCCGACAGCGCCATGTTCGATCGTAATACAAGCTCGAATCGCAAAGGAGTGGGGCACTTACGTCCGGATACACTAGCTTGCGCTGCGTGCTTGTATTTTTGCTGATTACCGCAAAGTTGGCGCTGCCCAGCTAAGAGACGCGTTCGCTCAGTTCTACCGGGCGGGCGTAACGTCGAGCCGGTCGCGACGACTGCGTCGACTCGTTGGCGACCTGGAACTGTTTCCAGCGCCACACGAGGTGTTCGACGACGATTTCCAGCATTACTAGCGAACAGAGCAGCAGGGCTCCCCATCCCAAGTGCCATTGCGCCATGAACCGTACTCCTATGCGTGCAGGGTGCACTTTCGTTCATCGTTTCCGAAACAGCGCCGCGGGAAAAGAAACCGCGTCAGTGACGCACGGTGCGTTCCGGGGGACATTGGAAACATACACGTCCGTTCAGCGAATGCAAAAAAAATCAGTCCAACTGCGATAAAATGTTCAAGTTGTCGCGTTGCCGCTTGTGGTCGTCCGCACTGCGGTTACCTTGCCACTCGGGTTGTCCTTGCCGGCGGGGCGAGGTTTACGTTTCAGCAAACGTTTAGCGGAAGGATGCCTGGGCAAGCGCTGGTTGTTTGCTAGAATCAAAAGCGACCTGGCGTCCTGGAAGTTTGCGTTTGCGGCTGGAGCCTCGCGGGGGGAGTTCCGTGTCAACGCGACCGCCTTCCTGATTGCCGGCGGACCGACAGGCAGGAGTGCCATGAAACTAATGCTGGCCATGATTCGTCCCACCAAGCTGCGTCCCGTGCAGGAAGCCCTGCGCAACGCCGGCGTGCGAAAGATGACGGTCTACGACGTGCACGGTTTCGGCCGCCAGCACGGTCAGACCGAAATGTATCGCGGCTACGAATACGAAACCCATCTGATGAGGAAGGTGGCTCTGGAAATCGCCGTCAACGACGATTTCGTGGAACGCGTCGTGGACGTCCTGGAAACGGTCGCCCGTACGGGGCCGGAAGGGAGTATCGGAGACGGCAAGGTATTCGTGCTGCCCCTGGAGCAATGTTACAGGATAGGCGACAATCTAGCGGGGCCACAGGCCATCAGCTAAGGCAAGGACGGAGTCATGAATGAATTTCGCGAACGACAGGATCCGCACCCATGGTCGTACTCATTTCCAATGACCTCATGTTCCCCTCGCAGATCAGCAGTGCCGCCAGGTCTCTGGGAATCCCCTGCCAAACACTGGGCAGCATCGCGCGGTTAGCGGAGATCAGCGAGCCGATCAAGCTGGCCCTGGTTGACCTGGCAACGGCTACCGCTCCAATCGACCGGTTGCTCGCCGACCTTCGCGGGGCGGCGCCGCATGCCAAGGCGGTGGCCTACGGCCCGCACGTTCAAGCCGGCCAGCTCGCGGCAGCTCGCGAGGCAGGTTTTGATCAGGTGGTGACACGCGGGCAACTGGCTTCGCAGATGGTCGAGATCCTGACTTCCGCGAACGTACCGGATGGGGAACGGTAGCCGCGTGTTCGCCAATCCGCTCGGCGATTGACCGGTGGGACTTTCGCCTCGATCGATGCCGGGTCCGGCGGGCGCCTTTCGAAGCCGCGGCAGCGTACCTATAATCGGTCGATGCCCGTTATTGAAATCAAACAACTCACCAAGCACTACCGAGTCTACCAGAAGCACGAAGGATTGTGGGCCTCGTTGCGCGGGTTGTTTCGCCGCGAATACAAAGAGGTGAAGGCTGTCCAGGGCATCGACTTGACGGTGGAGCAGGGAGAATTCGTCGCCTTCCTGGGCCCGAATGGCGCGGGGAAGACCACCACCCTGAAGCTGCTGTCCGGCGTGATCAATCCTACGTCCGGGACGGCGACGGTGATGGGGCATGTTCCCTGGAATCGAGAAAACGCCTATCGCCGTCGCTTCGCGCTGGTCATGGGCCAAAAGAACCAACTCTGGTGGGATTTGCCGGCTCAGGAATCGTTTCGCCTGCATCAGCAGATCTACCGCATCGACCCCGGTTCTTTTGACAAAAGGTTGAGCGAACTGACCGAACTGCTGGACATCCGCGACTTGCTCAACCAGCCCGTTCGCGAATTGTCTCTGGGCGAACGGATGAAAATGGAGTTAACGGCGGCGTTGCTGCATTCGCCCGAAGTGCTGTTCCTGGACGAACCGACGATCGGGCTGGACGTCGTGGCGCAGCATAACATCCAGCAGTTCCTGAAGTACTACCAGCAAAAGCGGAAGATCACAATCCTGCTCACCAGCCACTATATGAAAGACGTGGCCGCGCTGTGCAAAAGGGTCGTGATCATCGCGCAAGGCCAGATTAAACACGACGGCTCGCTGGCGGGGATCGTGGACAAGTTCAGCAGCCACAAAGTCGTCACGCTGCAGTTACGAGAAGGCGAATCGCTGGACCACTTCGAACAGTTTGGCGAGGTGCTGGAAGTGGTGGCGCCGAAAGTGAAGCTGCGTATCGAGCGGGCGAAGGTGGCGCAATCGCTGGCCGCCATCCTGGCTCAGCATGACATCGAAGACGTGGTCGTGGAAGATCCGCCGCTTGAAGAAGTTATTGCCGGCATGTTTTCCCAAGTCGGTAAACCCCAGGTACCGGTCGAGTCCTGAACGATGTACGCGCGCGCTGTAACCTGGTGGGTGATCCTGCGTATCGCCTTGGAAGAACGCTTCGTTTACCGCGGAGATTTTTTTCTGGGGACGCTGATGCGTTTCCTGCCCATCATTACGCAGATGTTCCTGTGGTGGGCGGTGTTCGGGGCTCTTAGCGGCGAGCGAAATACGGTCGTGGGCTACACTTATGCCAACATGGTCGGTTACTACCTGTTGACGATGATCAGCCGCGCGTTCTCGAGCATGCCCGGTTTGGCCTCCGGGATCTCGCGCCAGGTGCGCGATGGCGAGGTCAAGAAGTTCCTCATCCAGCCGGTCGACATGATCGGGTTTCTGCTGTTGGGGCGCGTGGCCCATAAACTGGCGTACTATACCGTCGCCATCCTGCCCTTCGGGCTGGTCTTCTTCTTGTGCCGTGGTTACTTTTACGACTTGCCGGCGCACGCCGCGACGCATTCCTGGACGACGTTTGCGGCCTATATCGCCACGCTGGTGCTCGGCTTCCTGGTGGGATATTTCCTGGAAGCGACGATCGGGCTGATCGGTTTCTGGTGGCTGGAGGTCAGTTCGATCCTGTTCGTCTACATGCTGTTCAGCTTCTTTCTTTCCGGGCACATGTTCCCGATCGACATGCTGCCCGCACCGTGGGGGCAAATGGTCGAGTTCCTGCCGCTCAAGTACCTGGCCTATTTCCCGGCGGCGGTGTTCCTGGGCAAGGTGCCGCCTGGGAGCCTGGCGATGGAGCTGTGGATCGAAGTTGCCTGGCTGGCTTTCTTTATTGTTGCGAGTCGTATCTTGTGGCACCGCGGCGTCCAGCGGTACAGTGGTTTTGGGGGATAACCAAAGTGGAACGGCCATCGTACCTGCAGGTATTCTTAACCTTCGCCCGCAACAGCCTCGTCCGCGACATGACGTTTCGCGGCAATTTCTTGATTCAGTGCGTTTCTTCGACCTCATGGACGATGATGAACGTCGGCTTTTATTTGCTGGTCTTCCAGTATGCCAATCAGATTGGGCCGGAGTCGGGTTGGGGGAAGCACGAATTCTTTGTTTTCCTCGCCACAACGTGGTTTATCAACAGCCTGGTACAAGCCTTCTTCATGCCCAACGCGGAAGAATTCAGCGAACTCATCCGAACCGGCAATCTGGACTTCGCCCTGCTGAAACCGATTGACACGCAGTTCCTGATTTCGTTTCAGAAAGTCGATTGGTCGTCCCTTTCGAATTTCTTCGTCGGCCTGATCCTGCTGGCGTACAGTTTATGGCGACTGACCAGCCGCGCGGACGACCCGTTGCATGTTCATCCGTTGAGTATCCTACTGTATCCGTTCTACGTCCTGTGTGGCGTGATGATCCTGTACAGCTTGATGATCGCCCTGGCGGCGACCAGCCTGTGGCTGGGACGCAATCAATCGCTCTATAACTTTTGGTTCTACATTACGAATTTTTCGCGCTATCCGATGGAGATTTATCAAACCGGGTGGGGCATCCCGCTGTACCTGACCTTTACCTACATCATTCCGGTGCTGGTGGTGGTGAACGTGCCCGCGCGCGTGCTGGCTTTTCCGCTGAGTGCCGATCAGGCGTGGTTGGCGGGTTTTGCCATTGTGGCCACGATCGGCAGTTTGCTGTTCTCGCGCTGGGTGTTTCAGCGGGCGCTGCTCAGCTATCGCAGTGCCAGCAGCTGAGGCATAGGACCGGTCCGCATGACGCGCCGCGGCAGGTTTTGGGCCGTTATCGCGCAGTGGGAACGCTGCCCGAGCGGCACGCGGTGGTAGAGTCCCAAAGTTGTGGTGCAGGCGTGACAATACAAGCACGCAGCGCGAGCAAGTGCGTTTTCTCCGGGATTTCGACACGCGCTTACTTACTTACTCACTCGCTTTCGCGTCGTGCTTCAACCGGCACCACAACTTTAGCGGGGATTATTCACTTGAA
>CALBSZ010000637.1 GCA_937967665.1 uncultured Planctomycetaceae bacterium | reverse complement strand
GAGAGCGCCAACTTGGCGGCAAGCCGCATGAATACAAGCAGGCAGCGCCGGCCAGTGTATCCGGACGTAAGGGACGCACTCGCTTGCGCTTCGAGCTTATATGACGCCGGAATCTGGCGCTGTCGGATGAGGATTGGCAGTGCCCGCGTCGCAAGGTAACGCCAGGAAGCGACTTGCCAGCGCGGCACGGGGAAACAACGCGAGAAAAAACGCCTCGAATGCCTGCGGCTGCCGCGCTGAATAGCTCTTTTGGAATCCTTATTGCCGTAATTGTAATCTGCGGAAATAATGACTCCAGTGGAGGCCTGAATGCCCGCGCGGATCCGCCGGGCATTCCAGGTTGCGGCGAAGGAGGATTATCGTGATGTCTTCAGCAGGTTGGTGGATGATCGGTGGCCTGGGAGCAGGCTTGATGTTGGCAGCGATTGTGTGGCCCGGCTGGAAGCGAAAGCTGCGCGCGGCAAAGCAATGCTCGGCCCTCAAGTTGTTTCAGCAACGGCGCGAATGGCTCGAAGCAAGATTCCTGACCGTGGCGTCGCAGAGCGGCAAGCCGCGCGGGCTGCGCTGGTCCGATTGCGATTTCGAAAACGGCGTTCGCTTTGGACGTGACCGGAACACGGACGAGCTGCGTGCATTCATCGGCGTGACTATCAAATTCGAGGCTATCGAGAACGGCGGCATGGAAGATGTCGCTGCCGTGGACAATCGCAAGGTCGCCACGGCCGTCTTCGGCTTCGACGGTAAGGAATGGACGACGGACGGTCGCGCTGTCTTTAACCTGAATCCCGACGAAACGCTCGAACACTTCCAGCACGAACTTGTCACGTAGTGCAGGTCACGTTTCGCTTGCAGACTTGGCCGGCGAGTCGCTTACGAAGGCGACTCGCGGCGTTTGACGCGGACGATGTCGAGCCACTGACCGGGGTGTTCGATGGTCAGCTCGCCCAACCCGTTTTCGGAATCGGCCACGCACAGCATCCCGATCAGATACTGGTGGTCAAAGGCTTCGAACTTTCCCGCCACGCTACTCCAGCGCGTCCCCTTGCCATGGTCGCCCGGCAGCTTCACGTTGCTGAAAAAACTGTTGGTGAAACCATGGGAGCTCAACTGCGCGGGCCAGAGGCGCAAGAGCGGCGCGTGGACTTGATAGATCGTCGCTAGTCCTGGAATCAGTGTTTCGATCACAGCGGGAATGCGTGCCGCCGCGGGCAGACGGTTTCCGCGGCCCGCGGGGGCCAGGACCAGCACGGCCAACCGCAACGGCACGCCGTACACTTCCAAGTATGTGTGTAACCCTTGTGGCCCCGTCGGATCCAGGTTGGCCACCGCAATCGACAGATTCGGCGGCGTCCGTTCCGCCAACGGCTTCTTGCGGCGCAGCGACTTCCAGGCAACCATGGCCAGGAAGACAAATACCGCCACCGCCACGCCCGCGATCACGTAGGGATGAGCCCAATCAATTGGCGGCAACTTTTCATACATGCGGGCATTTTATCCGGAACCGCGAGTGACGCAAATGACCCTGTCATTCGCGCTGGCGCGGGCACATCGCCTCGTCGCCCTCTACGATAGTCCTCTGGCGAATGCGCCGGCAACAGACTTCGCGCCGCCATGACAGCGCAGCAGACCGCACAGGATGTGTTCACTTCAAAACAATTGCATCGGTTCTCGCTCTGCAGGGAGCGAATTGCTATGATACGGCATTGGAACCGACAGTGAAGGAGCCCAGCCCAATGACCTGCGTTCACCTCCAGCAGCTTTATAGACTGTGCCAGGAACACGAATTGAAACTCGGGTCGTCCGACCTGGTTCGCGTGGTTTGCCATCAATGCGGCGAAAAGGAAGTCTGCCCTTCAACGCTGATGGACGAATACGATTCCACGGCCGGCGCGGAAGCCGGTCGGAAAGAAGCGAAGCCGACCGGCAAGCACACGAACTGATCGCGCTGCACGGCATGATTCACGATTAACTGCGTCCAGCGTGATCTTGCTGCGCCCGCGAGACCAGCGGGTATTCAGGAAAAGACGTTCTTGTTCGGTAACTCGCTACCTCCGTCATTCGCCGCAGCCGGAAATATCTCACGGAGGTACTGGGCACGGGGAAAGCAGATCGAATGCGCCATCTCGAAACGCCTTGTTGGTGAAAGAAAGAGAAACACAACAAGGACATGATGATCGAGCAACGCGCGGACTCGGCCAGCGCGAAAACCGTTCGTCTACTTGCAGTGGCCGACCACCACGCTGATGTTCTGGCCTCCAAAGCCGAAGCTGTTGTTGATCGCATAGTTGACGGTTGCTTCCCGTGTTTCATTCGGAACGTAGTCGAGATTGCATTCCGGGTCGGGATTGTGGTAGTTGATGGTGGGAGGCAGCACATTGTCGCGAATGGCCATCAGGCACACGATCAATTCGGTCACGCCCGCCGCGGCAATCAGGTGCCCCATCATGCTCTTGGTACTGGATGCCGGAATGCACTTGTCAACTCTGCCAAAGACTTCGTGGCAAGCGCGCGATTCGACTTTGTCGTTCACGGTCGTACTCGTGCCGTGGGCGTTGACGTAGTGAATATCGCTCGGATTCAGCCCGGCATCCCGGATCGCCATATTCATGCAGCCGATCGCTCCGCGACCTTCCGGGTGAATATCGGTGATGCGATAGGCGTCCGCCGTGCTGCCGTAGCCCATGATTTCGCCGTAGATACGAGCGCCGCGCGCCTTGGCCGCTTCGTACTCTTCCAGGATCACCATCCCGGCTCCTTCGCCCAGTACGAAGCCGTCGCGCAAGCGATCGAAGGGACGCGAGGCCTTGGTAGGGTCCTCGTTATTGGTGGACAGTGCGGTCAGCAGATTGAATCCGGTCACGCCAAAAGGATGAATCATGCTATGGGTTCCTCCCGACAGCATCACATCCGCGTCGCCGCGGCGAATGATCTCCGTCGCTTCGCCAACGGCCTGGCTGCTGGCAGCGCAGGCGGTCAAGCAGTTCATGTTGGGACCCTGCGCGTCGAACATCCCGGCCAGGTGGCTGGCGGGCATGTTCGGCTCCTGCTCCAATTCCGAAATCGGATTCAGGATCTCCAGGCCTGCCTTGGTGAAGCGTGACAAGTCCAGGCCGGTTTCCGTCAGAGCAGCAGCCATCATTTGCGTGAAGGAAATGAAATCTTGATTGCCTTCGCCGCTGCCGAGATAGATTCCAAACCGCGCGGGATCGATCTTGGCGTCACGGATACCGGAATCTTCCACCGCCTGGTCGGCGGCGCCGGCCGCAAATCGGGAATGGCGTCCTCGGAACTTCCAAGTCTCCGGGTCTTCGCCGATCTGGTCGACGTCCCAGTCCTTCACCTCGGCGGAAATCTTCGTCGGGAAGCGACTGGCATCGAAGATCGTCGTAAAACCAACTCCGGACTTGCCCTCTTTGAGGCCGGTCCAAACGGTTTCCACGTCGTGCCCCATGGGATTAATCACGCCGATTCCTGTGACCACGACACGTCGTCTCATCATACGTTCCTTTACGCTCTGGCCTCGTAAACCGAGCCCTTCTGAATTCGTGAACCCCACACCGCCACTCCACTGCCTGTCGTGAACCGCCGGCGGCCGGCGGCGAACCGATCACGATGACGGGGCAGCGTCTAGTCGTTCGCTATCCTGGCCTGCTCAGCGACCAGCATATGTTCCGGGATCTGGATCGGCGTGCCGTCCGGCCTTTTTCCCACGTCGAAAATACGCAGTTGTCTGAGCATCGCCAGGAAATCAGCCGGATGAAACAGGTCGACACCGTCAAACCGATCGTCCAGATGCGCGAACACCACTTCCAGTTCGGCATGCAAGGTCTCGCCGATGTGGCTGGTGCCGCGCATGATGGCACCGTCCGGTTTGATATCTTCGACGATTGCCGTATAGGTCAGGGTATCTCCGGGCACGGCCTGCGTGTGAAAGACCGCCTTGCTGAGCTTGGCCAGGACCACGCGTTCGCGGAAAGCGTTGTGCTGCCCAACCAGCAAACCGCCGGTCTGCGCCACGCCTTCCACGACCAGCGACGACGGCATGACGGGATAACCGGGCATGTAGTCCACCATCTGCTCTTCGGCCATGGCGACATTCTTGATCGCCACGGCACGTTCGCCGCTGACAAATTCCGTGAATCGGTCAATCCAAAACCAACGCATATCCCAGGCTCGCTTCCAAAGTCCCGCAAAGCTGCGAATTCAGGCTACGGTCAGTTACCGACTTTCGACGCGATGTAGCGACAGAGGTCGTTGACGGTCAAAAGGTTGCCGAAATCCTGGACCATCGGGTTGGCTTCAAACTTCGAAAGATCGGCGTAGGGCATGCGCTCTTTCAACTGTGCGATCCCATCCGCGGTGACCTTGCCGTCCTGAACGTATTCCGCACTCGTAAGAATATCTTCCGGAAACAACTCGGCGCGGGGAATCTCGATTTCGAACGCTTTTTCCAGCTTGAAAACGATATCCAGGAAATCGATCGATTCGGCGCCCAGGTCGCCGACCAATGTGGCTTCTGGCGTAACTTCGTCGTCGTCAACCGCCAGGGCGTCAACGAGTGCGGCTTGGACCTTTTCAAAGATCTCATCTTGGGATGGCATGGTATGTACCTTTCGTGCTACTGGCACTCTCAAACAGTTTCTAAACTCTTTTTCGGCTGATAAAGCAGCTCGAATTCCTTTTCCAAATGTTGCCGGATGCGAGCATCCGTGGCGGCCCGACTGGGAT
>CALBSZ010000636.1 GCA_937967665.1 uncultured Planctomycetaceae bacterium | reverse complement strand
CACTCGCTTGCGCTTCGTGCTTGTAGGAAGGCCGAACCCGGCGCTGTCGAACTAGACCGCACAGCGGCAAAAGCTGACCAGGCACATGTCGTCCTCCTGGTTCCCGCTACCGGCAAAATCCCGCACGTCCTGAATGATGCCGCTTCCCAGCGTTTCCGGCGTTTCCTTGGTCGACTTCATGCGCTGCCGAATACGCTCGATGCCATATTGTTCGCCCTCGGCATTCGCGTATTCGTTAATGCCGTCGGTGTACATGAACACCAAATCGCCCGGTTTCAGCTTGACCGTTTCTTGCTGGTAGTCAATCCCGTCGGTGATTCCGAGAGGCAGTCCGCGGACGTCAGTGCCCGGTTCGGAGAGCTTTCCGTTGGCGCCGCGCACGAGCGGCGCCATGTGCCCGGCATTGACCACCGTCATCTCGTTCTTCTTGGGATGGATCACGGCCATCACTAAAGTGACGAAGCGGTCCAGATTCGTTTGACTGAGCGTGTTGTTCAGTTGAGTGATCGCGTCGGCCGGTTTGGCATGTACGGCCAAGGCCACCCGGGACTCGGCCGACAGTTTGGCCATCAGCAGCGCTGCGGCGACTCCGTGCCCGACCACGTCGGCCACGATCACCGCCACGCGGCCGTCGGCCAAGGCCATGTAGTCGTAGTAATCGCCTCCCACGTGATTCGCTGGGCGATAGTAGTCGTAGAACTGATAGCCTTCCAGATCCGGACGGCGGCTCGGCAGGAAACCGCGCTGCACTTCGTTGGCTACTTCCAATTCGCGTTCGATGGCACGTTGTTTCAGTGCCTGCTCGTGCAGCTGAGCGTTATTGATTGCGATCGACGCCTGCGACGCGATGCTGGCCAGTAACTCCAAGTCTTCTTCGGTGTAGCGGTTCCCGGTATCGACCGTATCGATTTGCAAGGCGCCGATCGATTCCGCGTCGCTATCGATCAGCGGCACGCACATCATCGACCGGATGCGGAAGTCGGCGATACTCTGGCTCATGTCAAATCGCGAATCGGAAGCGGCATCGGCCGACAGGATCGCCTCTTTGGAATCCATCACCCGATTGATAATCGTGCGGCTGATCCGGATGGTGTCTTCGTCTTTCTGGCGGCGCACTTTCGTCCAGCGTGGGATGAGGCGGCCGTTGTCGTCGCGGAGCACAATGAAACCCCGATCGGCCTGAACATAGATCTTGAACAGGCTGTTCAGCACCTGGGGCAAGACTTCGTCCAGCGACAACGCCTTCCCCAGGCTCTGGTTGATTTCAACCAGGGCCTGCAGCTTCGCCTCGGCACTGGCGCTCACCCGCACACTACCGCCGGCGCTGGACGAGACCTCCAGCTTGGACATGATGGTGGACGGAGCGCCATGGTCGTCTACCAGCACGGCGCCGTAGGACGAGTCCTGAATTCCGGGACTCAGCAGCGGTCCTTCGTGGAATGTCAGCACCACGTCGCAGACCCGGATCTGGTCCCCTTCTTGCAGTTCCTCGCGGGTATGAACGGGCTGGTTGTTCAGGAACGTGCCGTTGCGGCTGTGCAGGTCCTCGACCGAGTAGGCATTGCCTTGCCGCATGACCTTGGCATGCTGCCGGCTGACCGCACCGACATCGATCACGATCTGGCAATCCGGGTGCCTGCCGACGATATATTCCGCCTCGGTCAACTCAAATCGACGGCCCGTATCGGGTCCATTATTAGCCAGCAGATAGGGCATGACATTCTTGGGGGCAGGGCAGGCGACGTAACAGCTTTCGCTCCAGCGATTAAAGCGATTCTAGTGTGGCCCGCAATCCTCGGCAAGCGACAACAAAATCGGCCTCTCCCCGTGTCCTCCGCCCTTGACCGAACCCCTTTCAGGTCGTAACGTTAAGCGTTTCCTCTGTCCCGTGGTGTAATGGTAACACTCTGGATTCTGAATCCAGCATTCTAGGTTCAAGTCCTAGCGGGACAGCTTGAGGAACGGCGAGTGAATCTCACAACCGTTCTTTATTAAGTCTCGTCGAATCCATAACTTATGGATACCTGCCTATCACTGGCAGTGCGACCCGTTTCAAGAGCCAAAACGGTACCAAACCGATTTGGAACGAAAACAGGAGTATCGCACATGCCACGTCTCACTAAATCTCTACCCAAGTACCGCAAGCATAAAGCCAGCAAGCAGGCAGTCGTGACTCTCAGTGGGATCGACTTCTATCTAGGGCCGCACGGTACCGAAGCCAGCCGGCAAAAGTACGATCGGCTGATTGCAGAGTGGATTGCCAACGGTCGTCAGGTTATCCCACCTGCCGCAGAAATCTCGATTGCCGAACTCGCCAACGCCTACAGAAAGTTTGCGATATCCTACTACGTCAAGGATGGGCGACCGACAGACGAAGTAGCATGTATCCGATCCGTGATTCGAGCCACGTGCAAACTGTACAGCAGCCTTCCTGCGCGTGAATTTGGCCCGAAAAAGCTGGTGGCCGTACGTCAAGAGTTGATTGCCACCGGTAATTGCCGGGGCTACATAAACAAGCAAATGCTGCGACTGAAACGGATGTTTCGCTGGGCTGTCGAGGAGGAAATGATTGATGGAAATGTCTACCAATCAATTGCGTGCGTGAAGGGACTGGCCAAAGGTCGTACGTCTGCGATTGAATCACCGCCGATTACATCTGTCGATGACGCGACGGTTGAAGAAACTTGCCGATTCTTGCCAAAGACAATCGCCGACATGGTGCGGATTCAGCGTTTATCCGTAATGCGTCCAGAGGAGGTTTGCGCCATCCGACCTTGTGACGTCGACAGGAGCCGCCGAGTCTGGCGGTATGTGCCCAAGTCTCACAAAATGGAACACAAGGACCGGCAGCGGGTTATTTTCATTGGGCCACAGGCGCAACCAATCCTGGCTCCCTATCTGCTACTCGCGCCCGACAGTAACTGTTTCCAACCCGACTACGGGAACGTAACCCATATCAATCCCGACAGCTACCGCGCCTACATCCACCGCGCCTGTGAGAAACGGTTCCCGACACCGCCGAACGCTACGCGAGAAGAAAAGCTGGAATGGCGCAGGCGTCATCGCTGGAATCCAAACCAACTGAGACATGCCGGCGCAACCATGATTCGTCAAAGATACGGAATTGAGGACGCACAGGGCGTCTGCGGGCACTCGAAAGCCAGCACTACAGAAATCTATGCTGAACGGGATTTCGCCAAGGCTGAGCAAATCATTCTTGAAGTCGGCTAATCTTCGCTGAAAATGATCGTTTCTAAACTCGAACCGAAGGATTGAACAATGTCAATTGCAGAACATATTGCGAACGTAGACTTGAATAACACGCCCGCCTGTGAAGCTGCTATCGCGTTAATGGCACCCTACAAAACACTGCCTGTCACCATCACAGACAAGAACGGCCGCACCAAAACCATCTACCTGCAGGATCCGCGATTTCAATTCTGTGAGTACTACAACGAACTAAACGCTGGCGAACTCGAAGCCACGTTTGAGCGCGCGGTGAGATAGTTGGCTGTCAAGCAACTAATCGTCGCCCTAAACAGTATTTGGGACTACGGTACATGCACGTTACCCACCTCTCGCGGCCCACGAAAGATCGTCATGAAAAATGTTCGCGGTCCGCTGAGATTGCCAAATCAGTCCTGAGATACCTGTGTGAACGCCGACAAGTAATCGTTTGATCTCAACAACGCTTTTGAAATCGCAGAGGTTGCCGAGTTAATACGAAAAAAGCCGCAGGTCTTGCGAACTGCGGCGGTCGCTCCGTAGAGCGTTGCCTGCGAATTTCTCTTCTTGTTACGAAAAGATCGCAAGCAAAGGTTGGTTACACCTACTGCTAAGTTACACCAATTGTACCTGGGTGTAAATAGCCGCTCGAGAGACTGGATTGCCAACAACTGGGCAGTTTAGCGATTATAGCAACGAATATGGACACGCGGGCGATGCGAACAAGAATTAGCCATTGGGGGGTGGCAAACAAGGCGCATCAGAAGTAAAAACCGTTTTGCAAAACCTCGAACGGTATTTTCCCGTGTACTGAAAACATTGAGCAAAGCTTGCTCGAAAAGAGGTGAGTGATGGCAAACGTTCTTGGCCTTGACCTTGGCCCCAATTCGATAGGCTGGGCATTGGTTTCAGATGATCCATCAGAGGCTGAGGAGGGTCGTCTGATAAATGTCGGCGTTCGCGTCTTTCCGGAAGGTGTTGATGCTTTCGATACGAGCAAGGAAGTGTCTCGAAACGAAGATCGCCGATTGGCCCGAGCCATGAGACGACAGATTCGCCGACGCACTAGACGCAGGAAATATCTTCAGGAGTCGCTCATTCGATGCGGTCTTTGGCCTTCTGACCTGCGGGAGCAGGTTACGCTATACGGTCTTGATCCATTTGAATTACGTGCGCGTGCGTTGGAGGCTAAACTTGCACCTTACGAAATCGGTCGGATCTTCCTGCATCTGAATCAGCGGCGTGGCTTCCTCTCAAATAGAAAGAAAGATCGTGGTGATGCAGAAGTTAAAGGCATGCTTGCCGAGATAAATGAAAACGAGCGTGAACGGATAGGCGGGGGATTTCCAACCGTCGGTGCTTGGTTGGCAGACAAGAACTCCAAGCTTGATCATTCCGTACGAACGGAAAATGACCATGTGCGTCGGCGCCACTTGGCCCGCTCTCAAAGCGAAGATGAGTTCGAGGCCATTTGGGCTGCACAGTCCGCGTATCATCCGAAACTTCTTATCGACCATCTCAAGTACGGCACTAGTGGAAAGCAGTCGTATCCGACAAAGCCGCGGCGCTTGTTGAAAGGCGAAGACCGTCTCGACGTGTTTGGACTGCACGGGCTTATCTTTTTCCAGCGTCCAATGTACTGGCCTGCTTCGGTGGTAGGACTTTGTGAACTGGAGCCAAAGCAGAAACGGTGTCAACGCTCAGACCGTCGTTACCAGCGTTTTCGTTTGCTGCAAGAAATCAATAATCTGCGATATATCGATCCAGACCGACACACTGAGGAACAACTCGACGAGGAACAGCGAAAGCTACTTCTCGGCAAACTGGAGCGGACAAAGGAACTTACGTTTGATCAAATTCGGAAAGCACTCGGATTCCTTGATTCTGTGAAATTCAATCTGGAGCGAGGAAAGCGGGCGAAGCTCCATGGTGTTCCAATCGACGCTATGTTTGCGGCCGCGAAAGTCGTGGGAAAGAAGTGGTATGATCTTCCCGATCAGATGCGGACCGATATCGTAGCTATGCTCTTGGACAATGAACGAGATGATGACCTGATCGTTCAGAAAGCGGTGTCCGAATGGAAAATGACCCCCGCACAAGCCGCTGCCGCCATTGACGTAGACTTGCCGGCCGGCTATGGAAGTCTAAGCCGCGTTGCATTAGAAAAACTGCTTCCACACATGGAGCGTGGGCTGGTTTACATGGCCGATGACGAATCGAACTCTGCGATACACGCAGCTGGATACATGCGGCGGGATCAGCTACAGCGGAGAGTTTTCGACAAATTACCTGATCCCCAATCCGTAAAAGACTGCCCGATTGGCGACATTCCAAATCCCGTCGTAAAACGGACGCTCACAGAAGTTCGCAGGGTAGTCAACGCGATTATTCGTGAATACGGCAAGCCAGATGCTGTTCATATCGAGATGGCGCGCGCTGTCCAGCAAGGTAAGAAAGCCAGAGCAGAATACAGCAAACGCATTCGTGAACGCGAGACTGAACGCGAGAAGGCAAGGGACAGACTACGAGAATACAACGTACGCGTGAATCGCGATAACATACTAAAGTACTTGCTTTGGGAACAACAGGGCCATGAGTGCATCTATTCTGGCAAGGTAATTAGCCCAGAGAAACTATTTGGCGAAGGTGGCGGCGTGGAAGTCGACCACATTTTGCCCCGTTCGCGCACGCTGGATGATTCACAGGCCAATAAGGTGGTCTGTCTGCGTGATGCAAATGCAGGCAAAGGCGACAAGACACCGTACGAATGGCTGGCGTCCTCCAATCTCGACCAATACGAGAATGTCTGCCAACGCGCCGGCAAGTTGATGAAGAACGGCAAGATGCCCTATTCCAAGTACCGTCGGTTCATTCAGAAGGAGTTGGATCTTGACAAGTTTATTGCGAGGCAGCTCACAGACACAGGATATATTACGAAGGCTACCGCCGAATACGTGCGTTGTCTGTTTGAGCAGGAACACAACGTGCTTGGACTAAAGGGGCAATTGACAGCGGAATTGCGCTGGCATTGGGGTCTAGAAACAATACTTGAAGAACTCCCCGACAGTCCAGGGTGGCAAGACAAGAACGCTGGAAAACTCCGTGACGGTGAGAAAAACCGTGCCGATCATCGTCATCATGCCATTGATGCGGTCGTCATTGCGCTCACCAACCGTTCTCGGCTCCAGCAACTATCTCGAATTATTAAGACAGGCGGTGCGAGAACCCATGGTGAAATCCTTGCAGAGCCTTGGCCACAATTTCGCGAAACTGTCGTGAACGCTATGAGGGACCTGCTCGTTTCGCATCGTGTTGAACGAAAAGTGTCAGGACGACTGCACGAGGAGACGCTTTATGGCCCGACCAAAAAAGACGGTGAATGGGTTGTTCGCAAGCCGATTGTCGACCTTTCGGCTAGTGAAGTTGCGAGAATTCGCGACGATAAGATTCGCGATATCATCATCAACCGACTTGCCGAGTTCGGAGTTGAAGTGGGACGCGGAAAGGTTGCCGATCGCAAGACTTTTGTATCAGCATTATCAGATCTAACGATGCCGTCTGGCGTGCCAATTAACAAAGTTCGACTTATCAAGCCGGAGTTAACTATTCAGCCTGTTCGCAATGGCAAGCCCGGTGAAGCATTTGTAAAGCCGGGTTCAACGCACCACTTGTGCATTTTCGAATGGCAGGACAGCGGGAACGTGAAGCGTGCTCCAGTGTTCGTTACGATGCTTGAGGCAACTAACCGCATAAAGAATAGGCAACCCATAATTTCGCGAGTTCCGCCAGACAATCATCCGACGATTCCACGCGACGCCAAGTTCATAATGTCGTTAAGTCGCGGAGAGTTGATTTCAGCGACGCGAGTAGGCCCTTGGGTAGGCGAGGCGAGGCTTTTTGTCTTCAGGACCGCTGCTTCAACGCAGGGGCAACTCTACTTTAGCGACCATAGAGATGCCCGAAAAAGCAGCAATTTCCAGAAATATGTTGCTTCCGCGAACACACTAGAAGCTTGCAAAGTAACGATCACGCCAGTTGGGCAACTTCGCTGGGCGAACGATTGACGCTTGTTGCCCGGAGAAAGTGTTGGACATGAACCAAGGCGGCAATTAAACTCGCACCTATTAGGATAGCAAGCCCCCGCCACGGATGGTCCTTGAACTTGGATTCAGGACCGTCGAATGATCAAGCGTACGATTGAAATTTCGAGCAAGCCGGCACATCTTACGGTAAAGCGTCGCCAACTGGTTCTGAAGCGTGGCATAGAAACCATAGTCAGTTTTCCTTGCGAAGACGTTGGTGTCGTTCTTGTTGACCACCCAGGTGCAACATACTCGCACGCGGCCCTCTCTTCGCTCGTAGACTCGGATGCTACACTCGTTGTTTGCGGCCGAGATCATCTTCCATGTGGAATTCTTCTCCCATTATCAGATCATTCGCAGATCGTGTGGCGACTTCATGAGCAGATTTCAGCAAGTAAGCCGTTGCGCAAACAGCTTTGGAAGCAACTTGTGCAGGCCAAGATTCGAGGACAAGCTTTCAATATTCCAGGCGATTATCCCGCGCATCGAAAATTGCTCGACATGGCTTGTCACGTTCGTTCTGGGGATCCGCAGAATATCGAAGCGCAAGCGGCACGCGTTTATTGGTCTAACTACTTGCCTGATGAGGTATTTCGGCGTGATCGAAATGCCGACGGACTGAACTCACTGCTTAACTAGGTTTACGCTGTCATTCGCTCTGCCGTAGCACGGGCACTCGTAGCCGCCGGTCTCATGCCCGCAATTGGATTGCACCATTCCAACCGTTCGAATTCATTCTGTCTTGCCGACGATATGATGGAACCCTTGAGATCTCTCGTTGACGACCGCGCCCGCGAATTGTTTCGCGCCGGTTGCGACAACCTCGATAAGGAAGCCAAGGCGGGATTGCTAAAACTGTTATCGGACCGCGTGTCTTTTGGCGATGAGCACGGGCCTTTAATGGTTAACTTGCACCGCATGACCGCGTCATTGGTACGTTGTTACCAGGGATTAGCAAAGACTTTGGAAATACCGAAAGCCATCAGCCCGACGGCGTCGGATTCTTTAGCGTCAGACCCCGTTCCGTGAACTAGCACTCTGGGCTTACGAGAACACTATGTTCGTCAATGGGTATCGTTGCATGTGGATCATAACGATGTTCGATCTACCAACCGATACGAAGAAATCACGCAAGGAATACGGCCTCTTTCGCAAGCACCTTTTGGAAGACGGCTTTACGATGATGCAGTTCTCTGTTTATGCACGTCATTGCGCAAGCAAGGAGAACGCGCAGGTTCATATCGACCGTGTAAAGCAGCATCTACCGCCAGACGGTGAAGTTCGCATAATCTCCGTTACGGACAAGCAATTCGAACGCATGAGTGTTTTTCTTGGAAAAAAACGCAAGCTACCACAGCGAGCACCATGTCAATTAGAACTTTTTTGAACGCGATTTCGACTTATGTTCCTGTCTCTAAAGATCTTACCGGGCAAGCAAGTGTAACCAATCTTTGCCTGCGACCAATCCGCAACAGCCGGTTACGATGAACAAACGGCGGAAGCAGTGTAACCAATCTTTGCCTGCGACCAATCCGCAACTAGATATATGGTTCTAAACCTTTAGATCTAGTGTAACCAATCTTTGCCTGCGACCAATCCGCAACGCCGCAATCATCCACTACCAGGGCAACACGAGTGTAACCAATCTTTGCCTGCGACCAATCCGCAACTTATCTCTGTTTTGATTTGAAAGGACGTACAGTGTAACCAATCTTTGCCTGCGACCAATCCGCAACTATGTTAAAGTGCCCATCTCCCAGAAAGCGAGTGTAACCAATCTTTGCCTGCGACCAATCCGCAACTAACGTGTGCGAAGACATGTCCGAATGCGAAGTGTAACCAATCTTTGCCTGCGACCAATCCGCAACAGTCGAGGGCGTCCATGCTATCGAGCACGTAGTGTAACCAATCTTTGCCTGCGACCAATCCGCAACTCAATCCTTAGTTTTTCGCATGCCGTCACGAGTGTAACCAATCTTTGCCTGCGACCAATCCGCAACCCAAAAGCGCCATAGAAGCCAAACGCAAAGAGTGTAACCAATCTTTGCCTGCGACCAATCCGCAACTGAAGAAGAACCGCTGGATGAGGCGCTTTAACCTGCGAAAACGTGTCTTCGGAAGTGCCGATCAACATTACAGAGAGCGTTGCCAGGTAGAATCTGTGTTTCATGGTTCTTTCCCATGAGGACGAAGTGAGAAAGCATCAGAAAAAATTGCAGTCTAGGAGACGACTAAATACTGTTTTTCCAAACATGGAGACTGATTGAACATACTGTGGCGGCTCATTCTTGCATCGAATTTCACTGGTCTTGAATTCCAAAAGGCGGAAAACGCTCCAACCGCGCAGTACAACCTCCATGGGCGGATCCTGATGGAGATACCCGGTGATCATGCTGCTTGACGCGGGTTGGCGTGAACACGTTAGCGAGGGCGGCGTGTTTCGTGATTCGTAACCCAGGTTTAGCGATAGTCCGGTCAGTATCCGCGTGGCCTCTATTCGCGCACCCAAGGGAACTCGCAGCGGGCCGCTGAACCGCGCAACCACGTAGCCGCTGATATCGCTGCGCCAGCTCTTGAGCTCCGGTTGATAGCGTATCAAGTCGGCTGTGAAAGCCGTTGCAAATCGGCAGGCATCCTCGTCAAAGTACTGGTCTTTGTGACGGTCGTACCAACGCACGGCTGCTCGCACAATCTCGTCGCAGAACTCGCGTCCGAGAGTCTTCCGATAATAGCCCTTCATTTGAAATGACCCTAATAGAATGATGTTCAAATGGAAACTGCGTGCCGAGCTTGGGTTGAGTAGACTATTGGCGTTTTGTGCCGCCAGTCGACGCTGCCTTCTCCTTTACATGTGTCGCGATCGATGCCACGTCCCAAATGAGTATTTCACTCGCCCACTGGAGACCAGGTTTGCCCTTCTTATCCTCTCGCTCCATTTCCGAAACTGCCGCAAGATAACGACCGTCCGGTGATATCTTGATATGGCTAATCGGTGCCGTTATGCCTTGCAGGGCTGCAACAACTTGTCTTGTTTCGAAATCCCACACGTAGATCACACCGAATACAATCTGCGGCATGTTGTACCGGCCGTAGCCACCTGCCGTGAACAACCATCTCCCATCCAGGCTAGTCGCTGCCGAGACCTTTTCGATCCCCGTATCAAAGCTGCCTGTTTTGACCATGGTCTGAAGTTCATGCAGCGTCACTTGGTCGTCTTTGGTGACAACAAGCAACTTGCCGTCGGCGCCAAAGTCAACGCTATCCGGATATAGTCGTACTCCCAATGAATTCTCGACTTGGCCGGTTCGTGAATTGCGAATCCAAATTCCGTTCGTCTGTCGACAAGCAGACCACTTTCCGTCATTTGAAAATGTGATCGAACCTGTCACATGCGAGTCTGGGCCAAAGTGCTCGTGAACGATGCGATTATTAAGTGAATCGTCAGAGACGTTCCAGATCTCAGCAACACCTGGCTGCCGCACCGAACTCAACAATGTTTCGTCCACAAAAGCCAAACCGTGATCATACGCGTTCCGATTGTTGGGCAGCTGCATAGAGTCGAGCATGGTCGCTTGTCCGCCGAGTTTCCACAACTGCACGGAACGTCCATAGCCGACCGCCGCGTGCGAGCCATTGGGCGAGAGCGCAATCGACTGGCTGTGCCATTGATCACCCGCGTCGAGTACGGCTTTCAATTCACCTGTTTGAGCATTCCACACTCGCGCAGAATCATCAGCGCCACTATAGGAAATTCCGGTTTTCGTCCAGGCGGCAGACGTGCCGATGAAATTTCCGTTTCTGGAAAAGGCAAGTGACGAAATGGGTGTCTCTTGTGCTGCGATTCGCAAGCGTGGTTTGGGTCCGCTCGCCACTGCTGGCAAATCGACAATAAATACCTGCTCACTGCTGGCAATCGCCATGGTCCGATTGTCTGGGCTGATCGCAACCTGCTTCGCAAAAAACCCGGCCAGATAGGAATGGACCGATTTCTTTTCGTAGTCATACAGTGCAACCCTGCCAGATCCATCGCACCAGATTATGTAACGACCATTGGTTGTCGCATGCACATCGAACAAGTTTTGATGCGTTGACACCGAGTGGATGACGGACTTCGTCGACATATCCCAGACCTTAATGTCGCCGTCGATGCTCCCGCTGACCAGATGATGTTCACTGGAGAAGAAGTGAAGAGCCGCTATCCGGGTTGAGTGCAGACGTTTCGCCGCTACCAGCTTCCCATCTTCATAATTCCAAAACAACACTGCGCCAGCGCGATCGGCTGAAACTAGCGTCTTGTGACCGGGCGAGAATCGTATGGCGGTAACTTCCTCGTTATGCCCCGTAAGGTTGTGGAGTCTCTTGCCACCCATGCTTTGCCAGATTGTAATCTCGTTCTTCAACGCGGAAGCAATCGTCGTTCCATCGCCTGAAATTGCCAAGCGGGAAGCTTGCAGTGAGGCCGTTGTGACAACGCTCCGCTTGTCGTTGTCGTAAACATAGGTCTTGTCCTTGATCGGTACTGCCACTTTCTTCGACCCCGAAGCGATGGCGATATCGTTAGCTCCTCCGGTCGTTTTCCACCAATTCAATACGTCAGTGATTTCCGACGATTCAAGCGACACTTCCTTTGAACCAAAGTAAGTGCCAATCGTGAGGCGCCGACTATCGCTGCTAAAGTGCAGGGACATGGTGTCGTCCACATCGAATTTCACGCGCTCTATCGCAACAACGGCTGGCGAACCTGACCCCGCTAGGAACAGCAATGTAGCAACAGACAAAAACCGGGAAGTATTTCTCATCGCGTTTCTCCGTTTCACGGCATTGTTACTTGCAAGACCCCATTTCGCGCGGACGGGGCTTCGACTCCGTAGGCTTTGCAATCTAAGAGGAAGACGACTGCAGGGACGGCACCCGGGCGCGCAAAATCGATGTTTTTCGCGAAGTAGGAAATGGACGCGTTGCCGAGGGCTCGATGGCTACGCAAGTCCATCCAGTTCAGTGATAAGGTAATCTCTGGCAGCATCAATAGCCTGGGGACAATTTCGAACCACGTTGGCAATGGACGCGCGTAAATCGGCATCCATCTCCTTGGAATCTGAAGAAAGGAACGATTCTGCTAGAACTCTTCCGCGTGGCTTCAAGTCCCGACAAAAGAAGAGTAAGATGTTTCTCAGGTCTTTCTCAGAAGCATGAGCCGTATTCTGCAGTATATTCTCGACCTTCCGGCGTTCGACATGATCGTATGAGGTCAACCCACTCATGTTTCCCTGGCTGATGAGTATGTCCCGTTGAACGCGCATCTTTGCTTTGGCACGTTTCAGCAAACCGCCGACAGCGTCAAAACTTCTATCCATCAATTCTGCAATTTCCCGGCAGCTTTTGTCGCTGTACTGAAGTGTCACCGCCGTTCTTTCATCGTGCGAAAGCGGCTTCATCAGGATAGAAAGCTTACGCAATCTGGCTTCACTTTTCTCACCCTTCAAACCCGGTTCTGACAAACTGGTTGCAAGAACATCTGCCGCAAGGGTGCCCCCACCACCTTCGTCGTCCTGGTGGTTCAGGACACGCTCGCGCCGTTTTTTTTTCTCGTCGGTTGCACAATTTCGAATGGCTGTGGTGGCCCAAGCGACAAATCCACCGACCGTTCTATTCTCCAGCTGGGACGAATTCGCCCAGAGTTTTGCGCAAGCGATTTGAACAATATCGTCAGCACATACCTCTGGCGTATCCTTACACCTTGCTCGAGCAACGTTCAGAAACTGCTCGTGAAAGTGTGTCACGAGACTCCCAAACTCCTCGGATGTTACGTCCGGCAACCGAGAGATAATCTCAGCGACCGCACGATCTTCAAGTGCGCTCATAGTTTTTATCGGAAGCCAGTTTTCAATCAGTGCATTTGCGTTCGTCACCGGCCTCACATTCTAGCTGACGAGAAACCACACTTTCCAGGAGTTTTTGCGCGCCCGGCCATGCGAACCCCAGTCGTCTATAGAACGACGCCACCAATTTGACTCCGACCCATTTTCGAAAGTGAGCGAATCATGAGTTCAAACGCACGACATATTGCAGGCGCTGCCATTGCCTTCCGAATCTTGGTTGCCTTGTATTTCTGGGGATTGTGTATCCCAAAAATTGAGCAACTGACTTCAGTCGACTCCTGGAATCACCCTACTTCCGTTACGTCGCTGCGTTCTCGAGCGCTGCAATCGGCCAAGGTGGAAGGGTTTCTGCATGGTTTTTACGGAGTCGATGACAATCGCGGGCTGCCACCCAATGCCACGCTTGAGAATGCTATTTCCGGCATGAAACGTCGGGCATTGGTAATCACACTCGGTCTGGTTGGGATCGCAGTCGGCACTCTCTGCGGTAGCCGGTCGCTGATCATCGCTTCAACCGTTGCCGAATCAATTGCTTTCTTTACCTTCGCTGCCATTCCCACAATGACAAACATCCCGATCTTCGCTCCCCTCTTGCTACTTTCGATGCTGTTCGTGGACGGTGAGGCTGTCGATGAATCGATTAACCGGGAAGCGTAGGGCAAATTGATTTCGTTTTCGCCTCCGCTGCGTATAATCGGACGTAGACGGGCCAATGACCCAATGTGCACGGCGACCACTTGCCCACGTTTTGGTTCGACCTGCGAGGACGGTAATGTCGAGAGAGAACTCTGGAAAGCGATTTGAATCACTTGAGGAGCTGATTGCCGCCATCGAAGACGATGATGGCGTGACTGATCGCGGGAAGTGGTTACAAGCCTATCCAGAGTTCGTCAAGGAAATCAACGACCACTTTGATAATCAAGACGCGATCGAACAGTTTCTCGACGAGACCATTAATGTTGGCGTACTAGATCGGCCAACGGATGAAGATCCACTTGTCGGCCGAACGTTCGGAGACTATCAAATCCTCCGCAAGCTGGGTTCGGGAGGAATGGGGCGCGTCTATCTCGCGCGGCAGCAGTCACTTGACCGGGATGTTGCGCTCAAAATGATCCACCGTGAACTTCTTTCACGTCATTCTTCGATCGAGCGATTTCAACAGGAAGCACGAACGGTGGCGAAACTTAGCCACCCAGGCGTTGTCGCCATTTACGAAGTCGGACAACAGGACGATCAACACTTTTTTGCGATGGAATTCGTCAGCGGTGGAACGCTAGGCGACCATATCAAAAACGAACCACCATCAAGACGCGATGCCGCCAGAGTTGTCTTCCAAATCGCAGACGCAGTCGCACAGGCTCACGATACGGGAGTGATTCACCGTGACTTGAAACCGAGCAACATCCTGATGACGGACGTCGCAGCGATCAAAGTGTCCGATTTCGGTTTAGCGCGAATTCTAAGCGACGACAGCGACCTGACCTTGTCGGGCGATGTTGTGGGTACAGCGAACTACATGTCGCCAGAGCAAGCGGCAGGAGAGACCGACAAAATCGGACTTGCCACGGATGTCTTTTCGCTAGGCGTCATCCTTTACGAACTCGTATCTGGCCAACGTCCATTTTCGAAGCAGGACCGCTCGTCGACTCTGCGGGCAATTATCCACGACGAGCCCACTCCCCTACGTTCGATTGTGCCACGAATCGAGAAAGACCTGAATACTATCTGCCAACGGTGCCTGGCAAAGGATCCTAGCCGACGCTTCGCACACGCTGGAGAACTGCGAGATGATCTCGGCAGGTTTATCGATGGCATGCCAATCCATGCACGGCCAGTGGGGCGTGCTGAGCGAGCCGGCATGTGGGCCCGCAGAAACCCATGGCTGGCACTTTCGACCATTGTGTCATCCCTCGCCGCTTCCGCCGCGGTTGTCGCCGTCGTGGTTTCGTCACTGGTCGTGAATGTCGCCAATCAGAGAGTCGATGAGTTCAGTGAGGAAAAAGATCGAGCTACCGAACAATCCCAAATTGAAACGATCCGTCGACTTCAAGATAGTGCTCGTGCCGATTTCGAAAACCTGGAGCTAGACACAGGACTATTACGGCTTGGACTGGCATTGAAAGAGAGCGAATCTAGCGACTTGCCGGATCTCGAACAGGAGATTCGATTGGAGATTGCTTCTTGGTTTGGTTTCCTCCCAGAGCTCCAGGCAATGCTGGATGCAATTCCTCTCACGAATTCGACATGGAGCAGCATCAGTTGCTCACCCGACCTTCACTACTCTGTTTTGAGAGAAGAGCAGGGTGGGCGACTTCTACTATGGGATGCTTTCAACCGACAGATCATCGCGGAACTACCTGATGGTACGGATGCAGCCTTCAGTCAGGATGGCCGCGTCGTAGCTCTTTCCGACAGCTCGACGATTCGTCTAGTGGATACCCAGAGCGGCCTGGTGCGTGGCAAACCGATTGACTTTCCTTTGCACGCGGGCCGCCCTGCGCTCGGG
Organism: uncultured Planctomycetaceae bacterium; assembly: GCA_937967665.1. Classification (GTDB taxonomy): domain Bacteria; phylum Planctomycetota; class Planctomycetia; order Pirellulales; family Pirellulaceae; genus CALBSZ01. The sequence goes on along the minus strand of CALBSZ010000636.1, from coordinate 18,354 downwards.
ATAATTGAGACATCTCCCTCTATTAAGAGGACCAGGTTTTCACCTGATTCTCGCCGCGTGTTTGCCATCAGCGATGCCGGCGTAGCGTGCGGTTGGAATGTAGCTGATCTCTCGTCAGTCGGTCCACCCATGGTACATGCAAAACGGCTGGGGCTCGCAGGTGGTCCTGAGATTCCTACAGCCGTCGAAAGGGAATGGATCGATGAGACAGGGGAAAAAATGTTTGCGATTACCGAAGACGGCACGGGCCTGCTTTGGAATGTTACGCGCGGAGAAACAATTGGAGAGCTTTTCACAACGGCCACAGAGTTCGTCGATGCGGCCTTCGTCAACGACAGTCATGACCTGGTCACGTTCGAGCTTAGCGATCATTCGAGGGGCGCCACGTATTTGGCGAAGGCGTGGAGTTGCACAACCGGTGCCAGAAACGGCGAATCCGTTTCGCATGTTCTAAAGGACGCATTCGGAAGTAATGCGTCTGGACAATTCGTTCTTACTCATCCTTCTGACGCCACGTTTCAAGTAATTGATGTGCTTACAGGAGACCCACTTGGTCAACAACTTACTTCCAACATAAGCACCTTTGTCACGCGAAACCTCGCTCGAATCAGCGCCGATGGACGCTACGTGCTGCTGCCGCAGAATGCAAACGGGACGATTGGAACGCTTGTTGACGTCGAAACCGGGCGGCCATCTGGGATCTCGATGCTGCCAGGCACGGCGACGTTCAGTCAATCGGGAAAGCTACTGTTCGCTGAAACGGCGCATGCTCGCGGTCGGGCATGGGTCGTCTATGAGTGTCGATCGGGCCGTCGAGTCGTCACGCCTGTCAGGTATCCGAGCCCTCTAATGACTCTCGCTGCGCCACCACGTTTCGCAGCCAACGACGCGTTCATTCAATTGTTCTTCGAAAGTGAAGACGAGACGACGAGACAATTCATTTGGAGATTTCCCGACGAGGGAGGTCGCGGAGCAACACTAGATGTTGTGGAGGATTCCGCAAGAGCAATGCTTTCTGCAGACGGCCGGCGGACCGTCTGTTGGTTGCCTCGGAATCAGCGAGTTACCCTGGTCGAGCATGTTGGCTCAGATTCAACCAAGACGGCGTTCGAACTCCACGAGGGAGTCTCGCATCTTCTAACTACTCCGAAAGGCGATCGCATTGTCGTCCTGACGATCTCGAATCGTCTCGAATGTTATCTTACCGATTCGCAGGAAAAACTCTGGGCGATCCCGTCGCGCCCGCAGAAAACGTTGCGGATTCACAGCGATGCGACCGGGTCATTCTTGTTGGAAGAACCCGAAGTCTCCTCGGCATTCCAGCCCGAGCGTGAGTTGATCAATTCCAGTCTAGAGTCCGCGCGTGCCACGATTGCAGTACTCCGCCTGCAGGCCAAAACGGAAGACGAAAAGAATCGTTTGGATGCGGCATTGAAGCAGGTCGAAGAAAATGCCAACGAAGAACTGAAACAACTGGAACAACTCGAAGGGCCGGAGCCATCGCTCGTCGTGCGTGACATTGCAACCGGCCATGTCGTTAGTGAGCCGGTTGAAGGTACACGAGGGAAGTTATGTCTCAACGGCACGGCAGTGGCAGTACTGTCGCCTTCCAGCAAAGATGGCGACACCGTTCGCATGGTGGACTTTCGCACTGGGAAAATGATCGGCAAGCCTGTCCGCATGCACTCACCTATCAAAGTGAGCGCGATTGGCTCCAACGATGAAGTTGTCGCAATCCCAGATTCAAGTGGGAATGTGGCATTATGGACGCGGGATGACGAAACCGACTCGACACCCGCGCTTCAACACGACTCTGCTGCGACGTCGATTTGCTTCAGCAAAGATGGCGACTCCATATTCATTGGGTGCCAGGATGGAACGCTATGTCGATGGGACGTTGCAAAACGTCAAAGGCAGTCTCAACAAACCCATTCGTCTCGACCGATCCATCGGCTCGAGCTGAGTTCGGACAGTTCGTTTCTTGTATCTTCACATCACGCCAGTGACTTCCGGAATCTTGCAGTCTCATCACTTGCGACGTTGACGCCACGATTGTGGCCCTCGTTGCAAGACGTCCGGTTCACCGAAGATAGTCGGCACTGTGTCGTGGCTTCGCTTTCGGGAACGCGCACCATTCCAATTGTCCGATACCGAATGCCACGCACGATCGGAGGAAAGGCCGATAGCGTTCTTGAGCGTTTGGAGTTGGCGACGGGATTAGTGATTAATCGCCACGACGAATCAACCCGTGCGATGAGTCGATACGAATGGCACAGTCGAACGCAACACGCGTTTTCTGAGTATCCACGATGGCGCAGAAGATTCTGAAGCACGTCAATCGTGCCGTGGACGTCGCCGGCATGGTCTTGCTCCGTGCCCGATTCCGAGTCAGGGAATTGTCACTTGCCCGATAGGCTCCACCAATATCGCGCTAACCCGCGAAAACCGCCTGCGCTTTCCTCTGCACAACGGATCGGTAGCTTGGTATAATAAGGCCGCCCTGCGATTGCGATCCTGGTGTCAAGAGAGGGCCGCGCCTGCGTTCGTTCGATCCTTCCCAGTCCCACCACTCACCCGCAGAAGTCGATGTTGGCTTGGCGGGCGTCGATTTGCAAACCCAATCAGAAGTGATACGCAAGATGCTGTTTCGATTCCTGGCGTTGGCCGTCGCTGTAGCGCTGAGCGTTTCCGTGCGCGGCGACGATGCGTTTGCCGTACCGAGTGGCGTTGCGACCGTTCTGGCTCAACGCTGTTTCGATTGCCATGGCCCGGAGACAACCGAGGGTGATGTGCGGCTGGACGCGCTGGCGGAGCTGCCGCTGGACACGCGACTCGATTTGCTCAACAGAGTTCAGGAGCAGCTCTTCCTGGGACGGATGCCGCCCGAGGACGCAGCGCAACCGACTTCGGCAGAGCGGACGCAGGTGGCGGATTGGGTGTCGCAGGAACTTCGCCAGCACCATGCCGCGAAATTCGAGAAGAAGCTGCAGAAGCCGGAGTTTGGAAATTATGTGGACCACGAAAAACTCTTCTCCGGAGAATTCTACGACCTTCCCGGGTTCACCTACGATCGACGCTGGCTGATTAGCGAATACATTTTCAACGCGAAGTTCCAGCGCATGCTCCTCGGCAATAACCGCGCGAGAAGGAACAGGCAGAACGTGCCGGTGCTGGGGAGCCATCGGTTCCGTAACTTCAGCCTTACCAATCCGTTCCTCCTGCCAAATCGTTCTGGTGTGAGATACTACGCCGACACGGATCTCACGGGCGGTCATTTGTCGAGCATGCTGACGAACGCTCAGAAGACGTCGGAATACATGACCGGCTATCTCGTGAAGCGTCATTCCAATTACCTTCCCGCCGTTAACGAAATCATGGCATTGGAAGATCAGCATCATGCGACGCTGGCAGCGCGTCGCGAGTTCCTGGAGAACTTCATCGCCAGACTCTGTGACGAGTATTACGGCAGCGAAAACACGGCGCTGTTGCCTGAGTTCATTCCCGTAACGCTGAATGAACTCAAGACGCTGGAAGAAGGAGAGACCTACAAGAAGGCGCCCACGCACGTCGCATTCAACATGCTGAAGAAGCTGGACGGAGAGGACACGGTTTATCAGAGTCTGCTCGACCCGGAACACGAGAACAAATCCGACGACGAATTTCGCGAATTGTGCGAGCGCACGTGGTTCTATTTTGGCGACCATGAACGAGATATTCAGGGACGGATGACGATCCTGCGGGACTACATGCCCGAAATTCGCGATAACTTGGAGAAGAATCGCCGCAAATTCAAGCCGTTGGTTTACAAGCCGCTGGCCGATGACGAGATGAAGGTGATTCAGGCTTCCATCCTGAAACATCGTCAGCAGGGCGATCACTATACTGAGATCATTGAAAAGTGCCTGGCCGAATGGGAGCAGGATTTCGCGCAACAGCGGCTGGCGGCGGGACCACCTGGCGACGAATTATTGCATCAGCTGGTGGATCAGCTGAGCCTGCTCATCCTGGAACGGACTCCTGACGCGCCGGAAGCAGAAGAATATGTGGCCCTGACAAACACTTACGTGAACAAGCTTGGCAACCTGAAAGCCATACAGAAACTCATTCAGACGCTGATTCTGTCGAGCGAATTTGTCTACCGCCAGGAATTCGGCAGCGGCGAAGCGGACGAACATGGCCGGCGAATGCTCTCTCCGCGCGATGCCAGTTACGCCATTGCCTACGCGTTGACGGACGACAGTCCCGACGCCGAACTGGCTCAGGCGGCGGCCAGCGGCAAACTGAATACGAGAGAAGATTATCGTCGTGAAGTGACGCGCCTGTTGGACAAAAGGGACGTGTACTACCTGATCGATCCGATTCTGGAAGACAAGCATTATCCGGACAACACAACTGACACGGTGATCCGGAAGCTGCGGTTCTTTCGCGAGTTCTTCGGTTACCCCACCGCGATCACGGTCTTCAAGGACGAAAAGCGGTTCGGCGGAGATCGGCTCGGAAACGCCACGGCGCGGCTGCTCAGCGAAACAGATCGCATTGTCGAACACATTTTGGAGAAGGATCAAAACGTGTTCGAGGAGTTGCTGACGACCGAAGAGTTTTTTGTCTATCACGACGGCGACAATGAGCGGATGCAGGCGGCCTCGGACCGGATCAAGAGCATCTACGCCCACTTCAAAGACCTGGACTGGCAAAACTTCAAGAAGGAAGATCTTCTGGATCATCGAGACTTCCTGAAAGAAGTGAAGATGCGCAGCGTGGACCCGGATAATCTGGAGGCGAGAAACCGGCAAGGGACCACAATCCAACTGTTCAAGAAGTCGATGACGACCATCACAGCCCGGCTCGACAAAGGGCAGAAGGAAGCGGCGCCTTTCGATCTCTATCGAGGTTATGGCAACGATTTCATGAGCGGTTACAACGTCGCCAAGTTTTTCAATTTCCGGCTGGATAACTGGGATTATCAAACCACGCAGCCCGCCAAGGTGGCCCATCGCAAGGGCTTGTTGACCCATCCGGCCTGGCTCATCGCCCATGCTCAGAACACCGAGACCGACCCGGTTATTCGCGGGAAATGGGTACGCGAGAAACTGCTGGCCGGTACCATTCCCGACGTGCCGATCACCGTCGATGCTGTGGTTCCCGAGGATCACCATCGGACGCTGCGCGAGCGCTTGGCGAGTGTGACGGAGACCGACTACTGCTGGAAATGCCACCAGCATATGAATCCACTGGGCTATGCGTTCGAAGTGTACGACGACTTTGGTCGTTACCGGCTGGAAGAATCTCTCGAACACCCGGACAATCTCATCCAGAAAGGCCCCGAACAGAACGGTGACCATCTGGTCGACACGCGAGACACCTACAAGACACTCCCTGTTGATTCGACCGGCTATCTCAAGGGTACCGGCGACGAGTCCCTGGATGGCGAAGTGCGTGACGCCATGGAATTGGCGGAGCGCCTGGCGAAATCCCGGCGCGTGCGCCAGTCAATCATTCGTCATGCCTTCCGCTATTTCATGGGCCGCAATGAAATCCTCTCCGATTCCAAGACGTTGATCGACGCCGAGCAGGCTTATGTTGACAGCAACGGCAGTTTCGACGCCGTCATCGTTTCGCTGCTGACTTCCGATTCCTTTATCTACCGCAAACCTATCGAGGGCTAAATCCGTGCTCAACAGAAACGAATTTTTGAAGACTTCGGCACTCGGCGCGGGGGCGCTGGCGCTGGCTCCATCCTTCCATCAGTTATTCGCCGCCCCTAACGCTCATGGCGTCCCGAAGCGTTTCATTTTCATTCGGAAGTCGAGCGGCATTCGGCCACTCGAAATCGCGCTGCGCGACTTTTCCGACCGTGACAAAGCCCTGGACGAAAAGAAGCAGCCACTCGTAGTCGATCTGCATAAGCACGAACTGCCCAAGTGGTTACGCGGCTTGGATGCGCACAAGGAGCACATGACCATACTGCAGGGGCTCTCGGCCAAGATGAGCGAAAACATTCACTGGTCGTTCTCGTCGGTCATGGGTTGCTTCAAATCGAACCGCAACACGCTGAGCGCCATTAAACGAACCACAGTCGATTTCGAACTGGCCAGGCTGTTCCCCTCGCCATTCGGCCACGTCGAACTGTCCTTTGCGCGCGGCCGGACCGGGATCGTGGACGGCTATTCCGCACCGGCGCCGCAGACGCGAAATTATTGCTATGCCGATCCGGAAACCGCGCGCGGCGAGCTGTTCAAATCCGTGCTCAACCCGGAAGCAGTCAATACGGATAATGACATGCTTTCCTTCCTGCAGAGCAAAGAGGGCTTGAAGGTGAGCGGCATCAAGGGGCATGAAAAGAGGCGGCAGGAGATGCAGGTCGATTCGATTGAGGCCATTCGCCAGCGCAACGAGGCACTCATCAAGCTCTCTGGAACACTCGCCGGATTCCTGCCTGAAATTGCTCCCGTCCATGCCAACGGGGGTCCCAATGCGAGTACGCCCGAAAAGCAGGCGGCGATGACCGACGTGCTCGTCGCCGCGCTCAAGGCGGGTTTGACCAACGTCGTGACGTACACGATCGACGACCTGGGCACGCCCATCACGGGACTGCCGGGAAATGAAACGGATCGCGTCGGCATTCACCCTCTGGGACATAATGAAGCGTTCGGCGGCGTGCGCGCCTTGCAGACGCGTGAGCAAATTCGGATCAGTCACGTGAATCAGATCAAGACGATCGTGGAGCAGCTCAAGCAAGTACCCGAAGGGCAGGGGACGATGTTTGATAACACGATGATCATGTACTTTCCGGAGAACGGGGAAACCCACCACGGCACCGGGACCGAATCGCCGTTCCTGATCATGGCCGGTAACAACTGTAACCTGGATATCGCAGGCCGCTACATTCGTCTGCCGTTCCTGGGCAACGAGGGTCACAAGACCCTGGGGAACTGGTATACCACGCTCCTGAACGCTCACGGCAATCCGATCGAACACTACGGTGACCTCGACCCCGAGATGTCGCGCAAGAAGCTGCCTCAAACGGGTCCGATCCGGCAATTGATGGGTTAGACCAAGCAGTTGCGTCCCTGGATACGGAGATTGCTCCGCCGGCGCCGTCTTTCGAACATATCTCTTCAATCTCGGACACATTCATGATAAAAACATTTCGCCGCGCCGCAGGGTGGGGAGCCTTGCTGCTGTTCGTCTGCGTTCAACAACTCGCCGCCGCCGAGTCACTCAAGGTGCACGGCATCTTCCGCAGCAACATGGTATTGCAGCGTGACAAGCCGATCACCGTTCGAGGCCTCCATGGCCCATGCAGAACAGGCAGATCGTTGTTTCCAGCCCGCTGGTGAAGGAACCCGTGGCGGTCCGTTACGCCTGGGCGAGGTCGCCGATGGGGAACCTGAAGGTGAACGGCATCCCCTGGTTCCCGCTGCACCCGTTTCGCACCGACGATATCGCCTTCGCCGCGGAAGTCACGCATATGGATCCCGACGGCCCCGCCAAGAACTCCGCCGCCATCAAGATTCTGAAAACCCAGGCCACCGCCGCCCTGCAAACGCGCCTGGGCGCGAGTATCGATTAGGGGGCAGTCACAACATGCTTTCCACCATGTTTTGGAATCGCTACTCGTGTTTTTTACCCCTAAGCGTTGCAGGAAGGTTTCTGCAGCGGCAGCGTGGCCGCGCGAGTGTTAATTTCGTGTTAAGGTGGCGCGGCGTTCGATTTGCGAACGTTTCTGCTCGATAAGGCGCGTGCCCGGAATCCTTTTTGCCAAGGCATGGACTTCAGATGAATTGAAACTAACTTGAATTTCACGCCTTGATGAGAGCCTTCACCGGTCCGCAAGCGGCTCCCGCTATCCAGTGTCGCAAGAGTTGCTTGCAATGGTAATGTCGCGTACCTATAATAGTCCCCCGTGTGTTGCTGCTGTAGCGGTTACGCGCGAACGTAAGAGGTGGAGCGGGATTCGATCGGTATATCTGGCCACAGGAATACCTGAAGCGATGAATTGGCCGTAAGTGCGATTCATCGTTATAGTGCGATTCATCGTTATCTCGCGTGAAAGCTTTGAGACTAACAAGATCAGTGTAGTGCAACTCGCAATTGCACGCCGCCAGACGAAGCCGAGCCGTATTGTCGTTCGGCAATAGTGCCGATTGTGTGTTGTCGAAAGCCATCGCTGATTCTTGCGCCGAGATCACCTCGCGCTTTTCAAGGCAAGCGTATGTGCGCGCCGCACGCTCGGCTTTCGCCTCTCGCCACATCAGTGCCCGCGCCTTTCTGCTGGACTGATATCTGTCGCCCGTCCCATGGCAAGACCCTTTGCCCCGTCAGATCGTTTTACGATCATCTAAATTCAGGAGACTCATGATGAGTTCGTCCCAAAGGCGTTCACTGCGCACGAGAAGAACCAAACATCGTTCGCGGTTATTGACACGCGTTATCTCACCTACGAGTGGCGGCCATGGAACGAGATCTGCATGGCAACCGACTCTCGAGGCACTGGAGGCACGGCGGCTGCTTGCGGGTGTTGAAGCAGCCGTGGATACGGCCGCGCATACCTTTGAAAACAGTGATGCGACTCTGGTAGATGCTGACGGCGGCACCATGAGTGTCCGCGGGCAAGTGTTCTATCTGGACTTCGACGGAGCCAGCGACGTGACCTATGACGGTCCGGTCACGATTGAAAACGTGGACGTCACTCCGTTCTCTGCCGCAAGTGTCGGCTTCGGCGGCCAGGACGCGGAGATTGTCAGCGGTGTTATCAACAAGTTGAACGCTGGATTCGCCGAACGCGGCATTACTTATACGGCCGATCGATCGACGCTTGTTCCGCCGTATTCAACAATCTATATCGGAGGCGATGGAGCGGTGTTTAGACAGTACGGCACGTTCTTCGGGGTCGCCGAACAAGTCGATTATGGCAATCTGTCTCATCAAGACGAAGCTTTTGTGTTTAGTGACGTCATTGGCCGGCACGTTGAAACCGTCGGTGAGTTTGCAGATGCGTTGGCTGACGTGGTGGCACACGAATCCGGTCACCTGATGGGAGTTGGACATTTCGAACACGACGACCATCAGGTTGCGAAACAGATTCTCGATGACGTTGCCTTCAAGCCCTATACGCACGTTGAGATTGGCAACGACGTACGAGCGGACGTCGAAACAGATGGCAAGGTAACCATCCATGGACACGAATACGAAATTGATTCGCGGATTGCAGACGCATTAAACGACTTTCCTGCGTATTTCAATGCAGGGGCGGTCGGGCCCGATGGGTTCCCCGATATTCTGGCGGGGCAGGGCGTACTACATCCAGAAGAGGCTGGCCGCTGGATCGCTCACATATACGAGAGCGCGTGGCAAGCGCAAGCGGATGATTCCGGATACTCGGCTGACGAGAAGTCGCAGATTCTCGCGTGGAGCTACGGATACATGACTCATGCTGCGGGTGATATCTGGGTACATACGTTGGTCAACGAATTTGCCGGCGGTCCCTTTCCTGCGTTTGGCGATACATTGCTAGAAGCCGGAGAGGCGGTTGGCGACGACATTGACGCCGTGCGCACAGAGAACGCCTTACGCCACGTTCTCATTGAGGGCTACATTGAAGACGCGACTCCCGGGTTCGACGGAAATCCCGCACGTGACTACGTTTTCGACGCGGATAACCAGCCAGTCAATAACGAGAGCGGCAATCATGATCGCAGCAAAACAGGTACTCCGGGAATTCTGCTGGCCGCGCCACATCAATTCATTTACGAGACGCTTGTCAAGCCGGATGTCGGTCCTGTGCAGGATGAACGGGGTGTTTTGATCGACGCGTTCCATGGACTGAGAGACTACCTCAGTCAGGCGGCGGAAACCGCTACGATTACGCGTCCCTATCTGGAAGCGTGGATCGAAGACATCGATGAAGGATTGGAGAATTGGAGCAAGCTCGGGCTTGCGGTCAGCGAAGCCTTGTTTGATCCGAGTGCCTGGCGTCGAGTTGAAAATGAGGCAGGCGAATTCCAGGGCAGCGGATCCGAGACCGATCCGTTTCGCGAGAACGCCGAAGACCATGTAGGGTTGTTGGATGTCGTACTGGAAAGAACGGAGGAGTTTCGCAACCAGCATCTCTACTCGATGTTGGGCTTGCCTGATGAGGTTGGAGAAACGCTGGCTCTTCTTGGCGAGTTCAATGATCAAGTAAGCCGCATTCTGGGAGGAATGGGAGTCTTTAATCCGCTCAAGCCCACGGTGGATTCCGTCAAAGACTATGCAATTGAGTTGATCAAACAGACCGTTCGCGAGAAGTACGGACTCGATCTCATCACGCTTGAGGCGATCTTCAATCAACCGTCGTCCATGTCCGGGCTCGAAAGCTTCGAGTTGGGCGGGTCGACGATTCAGGTATTTCAGTCCGGTGACCGAGAGAAGCTCGACGAATACCTGGGAATTCCAACGACCGATCCGAGCGCCACACATGAAGACCTGGTCGAATCCGACGATCTGAACGCTCCGGTTTACCATGTCGATGCGGTCGGACGATTGAAGGACGACACCGTCTTCGACAAGGAGACATTCGGCGCCTATTACAACAGCGTTGTTTTGTCAAAGCTGTTGTTGCTCGACGGCAACGGCATGAGCGAGGTGCTTTCCGATTTGGTCGGGGGCGAGCAGTCGTACGATTTCACAAAGACGATCGCCAACGTGCAGTTGGACGCGACCAACGATCCGCTTCGCCACAACATCATGATGGCCACCCTGCCGGACCCTGCGCGCACCGACCCGTTGCATGATTGCGACGCGGAGCCGCCAGCGGGAACTAAAGCGAGTGACGGACAGTGGGTCTATTCCTTTGACGCGGATCACGCATGGCGCGCCGACAATCTCCCGATGATCGAGAAACGGGACGCCCACGCTCAGGCGCTGGCGCCGACTGGCATCGGGAATTTTCCGCTCTGGGAGAGCATCTTGTTGCGGGACCGAGCGTTTCGCGTGCTGTTTCAGGATTGGCTTCACGATTCCTTTCCCGATTTCGGCGATCACACCACGCAGGACGTGTGCAACTGGCAGGTCGCCGCCGGGCGCAGTGGCGACGTCATCCCCGTCGATTTGCATGACCACGACGCTGGAGATACAGATTTCGTTCTGATTGGAGTTGATCTCGAGAATCCGCGTAGCGGCGATGTCGAGCGACTGGATCTCGAAGTCCATGCAACGCGCGGCGATGTGGAATTGAAGACAGGCTCGACAAATGCGGGATATATCCTTTTTTCTGAGCGCGCCGATGCGGCTCCCGGCGAGACGGCGGCTCCGTTCAGCAGCACGGGAAAGTTGTATCTTGCCCCCGGAACCTCTGCGTCACTTCCCGCGGATTCGCAATCGTCGAGCGATGGGTTTCAAGGAATCGCGCGCATCCACTATCGGGCTGGCGATCCGATTGCCAGCGTCGACGCGGATGTTACAACGTTCAAGGACGAATTGAATGCGGGCACCGTCTCCAATGAGTTGCGAGCCAATTTGGGCGCTCAAGGCATCTCGCTGTCGGCGAGCGCCACTGCTTCTTCCCACCCTGTAGAAGCTTCCGGCGTTATCAACAATTGGATCGTTGTGGATCCGGACGACGCTGACACGAGCCTGGCCATTCACGAGAACAGCGGCTCTTTGATCGTTAACATCGCGAAGAGCGTCGATGTGTACGTCGAGCCGGGATTCTCGACGGAATTGGGAGACGCGGATCTTGTGACCGAGGTCTCGAAGCGTCTCGATATCATGCGGCAGCAGCAACGACTCCGGGCGTTGGGGTTTCTGGACTACGAGGGTAAACCAATTGTCATCGACGGTATCATTGGCGATCGGACGCAGCATGCATCCGGTCTTTTTGATGCGGCCGTGCATGACACGGATCATCAATCTCAAGATTCGGTCGATCTGCTCTTCATCAATTCACCGCGCGCGCCCCGCTGGCAAGAAGTTCCGGGCGGCGGGGAAGGCTGGAACAACGTCAACTCGAACAATCACAACTGGGGCTCGAACTGGGCTGTTGAGCTTCTTGAGGCTGCTGGGCGGCGCATCGATGCATCCAGCGAACCGATCCCGGCAGTTCAAGTCGATGACGTAAGTCTCCCATCCGGTGGCCCTACTGTCCAGCACGGCAGTCATGAGGCTGGACGCGATATCGATATCTCCGTGCAGGGGCTAGGTCAAACCGAGATCGAAAAACAGATTCAAGCCTTTTACAACCTGCAAACCCGATCCGGAGCGTCGGTGGAGAGCATCGCATTCCACGACGCGACGATTGACGGAGTACCGGCGGGATTTGTTGTCGAGGACCCTGCTTATTCGGATCATTTCCACATCAACGTTGCGGCGCCGAACCCGGTTGCAGAAATGGCGCGCGAGGTGAATCGACTGGATGAAGAAGCGCTGCGTGCACTGGCTGACGGCTTGGATCTGCCTGGACTTCCCGTACCGACTGTCTCCAATGATTTTGGCGCGGAGTTCTCACTCGCAGATGCTTTCGCGTCACAATTCACCTATCCCGATCTCGCAGAAGACGCCTCCTTGACGGAGATTCAGCAGGAGCTGGTGGACGGAGGCTTCACCGTCGACTACATCGTTCCCAGCATCGGTGAGTTGTATTCGCGCGATCCAGCCCAATTGAACGAACATCTCCGCTTTACGGGATCCGCTTCCCTGGCCGATCTGGTTTCTACGATGGATCTCGATCCCGCCGCGATCAATGAGATTGAGATTCTCGCCGGCATCAACTTCACCGGTTCCGTCGACGTAGGACTCGAAAACCTGATCTTGGACGTCCAATTCGGTGTTGACCAGTCAGGGCTCTTTATCGAGTCGGGTGAAATCATCACGGCGACCATTCGTCCGACCGCCACAGCGACGATCAGCGGCCAGATAGGTGCCATCGGCGTGGCGACGGGAAGTCTGTCGGGGGGCATCGATGCTGAGGTCCGTCTTGAGACGCCCAACGCGGATGGAAAACTTCGGCTGCCCGAGCTTCTTGCGCCCGGAGACGGCAAGTTCAGCCGGGAGTTAGATGGCAGTGTCGATCTGACGCTGGAATTCGGATTTACCGTCGCGCCGCTTCCAAATTTGCTTGAGTTCAGTGCCGCGTGGCGCTGGGAGATGGGCGCTCAGGGAGCTCAATTTATTTTCGCCGACTCGGGCTTCGGGACCGACGCGCTCCTGGCGCCGCTGATTTCAGTAATCGACGACGGATTGCAACAGGCGGCCGGGGAAATCGATCGATTCACCGACTGGGTTGGCGACATTCCGCTGATCGGCGACACGCTCTCTTCGCCGTTCCAGAGCATCGTCGATGCGGGGTTGGCGTTCGACGTCGATACGACCTCGATTCAAGATCTGATCGATGCGGGAATTTCGCCGGTATTGAATGTCACGCCCGAAGATCTTATCCAGCACGCGTTGAGCGGCGCTTCGTTGCCCGACCAGTTGCTCACGGTGCATTTCGCTCGTTCCGCTTCGGATTCACTCAATACAAACGTTTCCGAAACCACTGATCTTGGTGGCCTTTCCTTCGACCTCGACGTTTCAATGGACACGGAACTCTCTGCTGGTTTGGATTTCGTTCTTGGGGTCGATAGTGCTCGGGGTGTGTACCTCGAAGAAGGTTCCACGCTCGATGTCAACTTGGACTTGGATGTGCCGATCGCTGGTTCGCTCTCGCTCGCTGGGATGGCCAACGCCGCGGTAACAACGCAGGGTAAGTTCGACGCCACAACGTTGCTTACTATCGATGATGGAGACGGGGATTCGACAGAGCGACTTTACCTGGCGGACGGAGATCTGTCGAACGCTCTCGACAATCCAGCGAGTCTGGCGTTCGACAGCCAGGCGAAACTGGACGAGCTGAAGGTGACTGGCAGCATACCTGCTCTGGATGCCGTGCTTCCCGAGTTTACCTTTTGCGCTGTTGCTGAGTTTGACTTTGATTCCCAGGAATGGAATCTGGTTTGGGATAACGCGGCGTTTACCGAGATCCTGGCGGGTTTGATTGTTGATACCGTCAACAGTATCGGCCAGGTTGGCAGTGGTGTCGCGGATGTCGTTGACGAGGTTCCTATCATTGGCGATGACCTGAGTACGGGGATTCAGTCCATCGTCGACGACCTGTTGGTCATCGACGCTCCCTCGGGCGGAGCTGAGCAGGCACTCAGGGATCGCGGGTTCGTCTTCCTGCCCGGTACGTTGACGATTGACGAACTGATTGCAGCGCTACGCGATGACACGGCACTTCCCGATGATCTCATCGAGATGCAATATACGCGCAGCGTGTCGGATACGATCAATCTGCTCGACGCTCATGGCATGGAAACGATTGGCGCGGCTGGAGCGACGTTGCTTGACGTCGAGTTTGACGCCGAAGTCACGGGGTCGGCTTCCCTGAACGTCGATCTTGTGTTTGGAATTGATACCATTGGCGGCGCCTTTGTTGATGAAGGCGCTACTTTAGATCTGGCCGTCGATGTTACGGCGGGTCTTTCAGGCTCGGCAGATGTAGCCGGTTTGGCAAGTATCACGGCAGAGGCTGCGGGTACTTTCGACGCCGATGCCAGTATCACGCTTGAGGACAGCGATACCTCGACGCAGTCACGTCTTTACCTCGCACCCGGAGATATCGGTGATGCGCTGTCGTCGTCGGACAATTACTCACTGACCGGGCGTGTCGATCTCACCGAACTCACGCTGACGGGTGAAATTCCGGGACTCTCGCTGCTGCATGGTGGAATTGACGTTGTTGATGACGGCGAAGGCTCGCCCGTCTGCTCAGAGGGAGAGACCGCGCTTCCGCCCGTCTCGATTCGAGCAGGAACGGCCTACTTCGATCTCACCACCGGCGAGTCCGATTTCAGTTTCAGCGACGACGCGGTGTTGGACGCGATGGCGCCGTTGGTTGCCTGGGGAATCAATCGGTTGGGCGAACAATCGCAAGAGATCGCCGATATGACCCGGTACATTCCAATCATCGGTAAGGACGTATCGTCGGCATTAGAGAGTGCAATCAGTGGGCCGCTTTGCAGCGTTACACTGTCCGGCGATGGAATTAGGAACTACCTGGCCGACCGAGATCTCGACCTCGAAAGCGTGATTGGTCTTGAGAGCCTCTTTGCCGGAACGTCGACGGGCGTCGACGCGATCGTCCTGCGATACAACCCTCCCCCGAAAGACGAGCCACCAGTTGACTGTCCGCCAGACCAAGCATTTGAAATCGGCCCCGTGCGGTTGGATCTAAGCGGCGATCTGAATGTCGACCCGACGGTCGACTTCGATGTCACGTTCGGACTCAATTTCGCCCAGGGACCCTTCATTCAGGAAGGTGCGACCATTGAGGTGAGTGTTCCGGTCACCGGCGAGCTAAACGGTGACGTGTACATCCCTCGCATCGGTGGTGTCGGTGCCTCCGTCAGTGTCGAAGAAGACGATCTCAACGCCGTGGCGACGCTGAAGTTCAGCGACTTCGATGGTGTGGACAAAGAACGGTTTTACCTTTTCGGAGATGACCCGAATTCCTCGTTGGACGTCACGTCGTTCGTGGACGACGAGCAAGCCGTTACGTTCACGGGGAACGCGGGTTTCCGAGCAGAGTTGCGGGCAGACAGCCCGGCCGATCAGATTCCGTTCATCGGCGAATTCCTGGGGGACAGTCTAACGTGGGGCGTCGACGTCTCGTACGACATGAACAGCCCGGAAAACTCCAAGTTCGAGTTTGATGAAGATCCTGAAATCGTTCAGCTATTCGATGCAAAGAAAGCGGAATTGATCTCCAAAGCGTTCGAATTCATTGATACTTATAACCCGCTGCCCCAATCGCTCCGCGATCTGCTCACCGCGCCATTGCCGATTGTCGAAACGACGATCCTCGAACTACTCGGCGCGCCGTCGTCGATCAACCTGCTGTTGAATCCGCAGCAGTTTCTTGGCAGTGGCACAGATGCGAAAGGCATCGACGAGTTGAATTTTGACCATGGCGGAGAGGACCCGGATCGGCTCGCCTTTAATCTCGACATCCTCGAGCCCGCCAACATTGCTGCCTTGCTGACCGGCAAAGACGCGAATCTGGTCAGCATTGATATCGAGCAACGATTTGAGAAGGATGGCCAGCCAATTCTCATTGCCGGCCCGTTTCCGTTCTTCACGTTTCTGGGAGTCTTTGTCGCGGACGTGGCGATCAACGTCGCTCCGCATTTTTGGTTTGCTGCGGACGTGCAGATGGGAGTTGACACGCAAGGTTTTTATGTTTCTGAAACGCCCGAGGACGAATTTGCAATCCAGGTGGGCGGTGGACTGGGAATTCCGATCGATGTGACCGGAAGCATTCTGCGTGTTGTACCGTTCGCAAAAATAACCGGTACACCCGGCGTGCAGCTCGACGCGGAAATAGATCTGGTCGCTCCGGATCGTGATCCTGACGAATCGTTTGACGTCGGCAAGTTGCGGTTAGACGAGGTATTTGATCCGAATAACAACAGTGTCACCGTAGGTGCCGATATCACGTTTCAGATTTCGGGTGAAGTGGGATTTCTCAGTACACCATTTAAGAAGAAGGTATCGAGTCCCGTCTACACGTTTCCCCTGTTCCAAGAGAACGTCGGCTCGTTCGCGGATATCACGGAAAAGCTGGAAAGTTTCAAAGCCGACCTGCACGAAGCCGCACAGGATATGGCCTTAATAGCCGCCGGGGGTCCGGTAGGGATCCTGATTGCGTACGGGCCGGAAATCGAAGAAGGGCTGCGACAGCTTGGGCGAGACATTGATGAAGGCGTAAGGGAACTCGGCGGCCAGGCCGCAACCGCTTTCAAAGACGCGGGCAAGGAGCTGGGTCGTGCCGCCGACGACGCCAAGGATGCCGGCAAACGTTTCGACAAAGAAGTGATTCAGCCGTTTGCCAAGGGCGTCAATCAGCTGGGAAACGCCATTGCCGACGAGCTGGGATGGGGCGGTTGGAAAACCGAGGACGTTCCAGCGCGACGTACGATCGACGCCACGATCAACGGTCGCACGTTGACCATCTCTTGGAACGAGACCAACGCCTCGTCGTACCTCGGAGATCCAAACCATCCCGATCCGGATCCCGTGCCGGCTGAGATTACCGTGGATGTGATCGAAGACCGGCTTGTGATCGATGCGCCGGACTTTGTTCAATACGAGCGCGTGGCGACGAAGCGAATCTGGACATCCAAGGGTCGAAAGACAAAAGAGCGGCATCAGGATGTAACGCACACGAACCAGCTGGTTTTCAACGCTGGAGATTACGACACCATCATCATCAATGGCACCGCCTACGACGACGAGCTGCTCGTGCGCGAAGACGTGTGGCTCGACGCGGAGTTGCGCGGCTTCGAAGGTAATGACATCCTGGTAGGAGGATCCGGCAATGACACGTTGAAGGGCGCCGAGGGTGAAGACACCCTGCAAGGTCATGCAGGTGACGACGACCTGTTCGGTGGTGACGACGACGCCCTGGTACTTGTTGACGGCGAATACATCGACGTTGGAGGCGACCATTTGGATGGTGGTATTGGAAATGATTATCTGGACGGTGGCAGTGGCAAAGACGTGCTCGATGGCGGCGATGGCAACGACGAGTTGTGGGGCGGAACGTCAGACGACGTCTTGCTGGGAGGCGAAGGGGACGATGATATCGACGGCGCTTGGGGCAACGATACCGTCCGCGGCGGTTCCGGCGAAGACTCGCTGTTCGGTGGCCCGGGCGATGATCGCGTCTACGGCGACGACGGCGATGACCATATTGATGGCGAGGAGGGCGAGGATTTCATCGTCGGCGGATTCGGCGATGATATTCTCAAAGGCGGCGATGACGACGATACGATTATTGGCGACGCACAGCGCGGAGGAGGTGACGGCGAAGACGAGATTGACGGCGGTGCCGGCGATGACCTGATCCGCGGTGGACCACGGGCCGATTCGATCTACGGCGGTGCTGGCAGTGATCGAATTGAAGGGCAGGGCGGCGATGACGTGATCAAGGGAGCGTCGCGGAATACGGAGAATGGTGATCAGGCCGATTCTTTGTTCGGCGGATCAGGAAATGACTCGATTGAAGGCGGTTTGGGTAATGATTTGATCGATGGCTCGAGCGGCGACGATGAACTTCGCGGCGGCGATGATGATGATCTTGTTCAAGGTGGAGCGGGCAACGACACAATCTGGGGGCAAGACGGCAACGACGAACTGCTGGGAGTCCGCGGTTCCGATACGCTGTATGGCGGCAACGGCAACGACCACAACTATGGCAGTTTCGATCCCAATACGAACGTGGGTACGAAGCTGTACGGAGAAGGGGGAAGCGACCAACTTTTCGGCAGCGACAAG
>CALBSZ010000635.1 GCA_937967665.1 uncultured Planctomycetaceae bacterium | reverse complement strand
CCCGTTGTGCCCAACGCCGTGGGCCGACGCGCGCACACCCCCCGATACACTCACAGATCCCGCCGCAGGCCAACGCGGGGACACACCCCGAAACGCGCACCTGGGGCGCGGACTGCGGGGACACACCCCGACACGGGCGCGGACTGCGGGGACACATCCCGACACGGCGGCCAACGCGGCGGCCAACGCGGCGGCCAACGCGGGGACACACCCCGAAACGCGACCGCACCCCGAAACGCGACCGCGGGGACACGCCGGGGAATACGCTATCTTGAATTTGGCACTTTGCACGAACTTGAATTTGCCTGGTGGGTTTGCCGCTTTGCTCCACGTGTTCGTGTGCTGTTGCATTCCCTTGGGCAACAGAGCACGTGGCCGTCGCCGGATAATCGCCCCGACCGGACCCGCATGCTCGAAATCCCAACCGTGTGCGGTAGTGAACTTTCCTCCCCCTGGATGGAGTGACGTACATTTTCAGGATCCTTCCCTGGTCTTGGGCGGAAATAGCGTTGATTTCCGCGGCTGGGCAGATTAGGAAGGAAGGACATCAGGAGAAAGCCATCATGAGTGTTGCCGTTATTACCGGGTCCGCCGGTCTCATCGGTTCCGAAGCATCCCGCTATTTCGCCGATCAGGGCTTGGAGGTTGTCGGCGTCGACAACGACATGCGCAGTCAGTTTTTTGGCGAGGAAGCTTCGACAACGTGGCAGCGTGACAAGCTGGAATTGGAATTGGGCGACCGCTATTCGCACGAGAACATCGATATTCGTGATACGGACGCGATCGAACGGCTGTTCCAGCGCTACGGCAGCGATATCGCGTTGATCATCCATACGGCCGCGCAGCCATCGCACGATTGGGCGGCTCGCGATCCCCACACCGACTTTTCCGTGAACGCGGTGGGAACCTTGAACTTATTGCAAGCCACGCGCCAGTTCGCTCCCGATGCGACCTTCATCTTCACGTCCACCAACAAGGTGTACGGCGATACGCCCAACCTGCTGCCGCTGGTCGAAACGGACACGCGCTGGGAAATTGACGAAAGCCACTCGTATTTCGCCAACGGTATCAGCGAAGCGATGTCAATCGACCAGACAATGCACAGCCTGTTTGGCGCGTCGAAAGTTGCCGCGGATGTCCTGGTCCAGGAATACGGCCGCTACTTCGACATACACACCGCCTGTTTCCGCGGCGGCTGCCTGACTGGCCCCAACCACAGTGGGACCGCGCTGCACGGCTTCCTGGCCTACCTGATGAAGTGTGCCGCGACCGGCGCGCCCTACAACGTTTTCGGCTACCACGGCAAGCAGGTGCGAGACAACATTCACAGTGCCGATCTGATTCAAGCCTTCGACCATTTTTTCCGCGCACCGCGGATCGCCGAAGTCTATAACATGGGCGGCAGCCGCTTCAGCAACTGCTCGATGCTGGAAGCCATCCATCTCTGTGAAGAGATCACGGGGCGCGACATGAACTGGACGTACCAGGAAGCCAATCGCATGGGCGACCACATCTGGTGGATCAGCGACGTCACCAGATTTCGGACTCACTATCCCGACTGGAAGCTGACCTACAACGTCCCCAGAATCCTGCAGGAGATTTTCGAAGCCAATGCGGAGCGCTGGGACGTCGGGGTGTCCGCATGATCGACCGAGGTCGTCATAACATCCTAGGGATTACCATCGACGCCGTCGACTATGAAGCGGCGGTGGCACGGATCATCACAGCCGCCAAGACCCGTCAGCCGTATGCCGTTTCCGCGTTGGCCGTCCACGGAGTCATGACCGGGGTGTCCGACGCGACGCATCGCTACCGCCTGAACAACTTCGATATGATCGTCCCCGATGGCCAGCCGGTGCGCTGGGCACTGAACCTGCTGCATGGCACGAAACTGGCTGACCGCGTTTACGGCCCGACTCTGATGCTGGAGACCTGCGAACGCGCCGCAGCGGAGGGGTTGCCGGTTTTCCTGTTCGGCGGGACGCAGGAGTTGTTGGAACAGCTGCGCGAGAAACTCACGGAGCGATTCCCCACGTTGGAATTCGCCGGTGTGCAGGCGTCCAAATTCCGTCAATTGACGGCGGCCGAACGCGACGAGACGGTGGCCACCATTCAGCAGAGCGGCGCTGCGATCACCATGGTGGGACTTGGTTGCCCGCGACAAGAAGTCTGGGCTTACGAGTTTCGCGAGGCGCTCTCGATGCCCCTGCTGGCCGTGGGTGCCGCGTTTAACTTTCACGCAGGTCTCTTGCCTCAGGCGCCGCCTGCACTGCAACGCTACGGTCTGGAATGGGCTTTTCGTTTGTTTCAGGAACCGACGCGCTTGTGGAAGCGTTACCTTTTTTTGAATCCCGCCTACGTCTCCCTGCTGGCGCTCCAGAAACTGGGAGTTCGGCGGTTCAGCATCGAGGATACGGTCAAACCGACGCAAGAAATCCTCTACGGCTAAGCCGCAAGGCGAACCACTTGCGGGGCGTACCATGTTCGGCAAAAAAAGGCCGGCTCCTGCCAGGATACCGGCCTGCCTGTCATGCGCCGGGGCGACAGGACGGGTAGAGAACTCTCCTCCTCGTGGTTTCGCTCATTACCGACGAACTGATGCGCTGCTGCCACAACACTTGCGGCGATTGGGGGTCGAACTTGCGAAAGCCGTGAGGCTTCGCTTGACCGCAAGTGTTCGCGGTCATTTCGTGGTCGCGATGCTACACCTTGAAGATGACACCGTCCCCAGCCCTGACGCCTTGCGATATTTCGACTGGGCCGTTTGTGACCTGAGATCCCAGATGTAAAGTCTCCCGACACCTGTCAGATTCTGCTCGCGTCCGGCTACAACAAGCCAAGACGCGAACCGCCGCCCCATCGCTCCCACGATTGCGAAACCCGGCCAATCTGGACGCCCTGGGGCTGGGCCGTCGACCGCAAGCGGCTCACCTGGCTGATCGTCAGCTGGTGCTTTCGCAACCGCAAGTGCTTCACCTGCCAGTTCCGATCCCAGTACCGCCGCACTCGCCGCGAGGTCTTTCCGATCCTCAGCCGCATCCAGAATGTCGGCTATGAGATGGGCGCGAACGGCCGGACGCCGGAACGGTATCGGGCGAACCACCGGACGCCGTGGGTGGCGGAAAGGACCAAGCCGCCTTCGGGCTGAACAACCAGCTGATGGTGCTTCCCCATTCGTCCGTAAAAGATGAGGTTCATCGGTCAACGAGCCCTTTTTGCACGTCGAAATTCGCCCGGTGTCATTCCTCGGTGCTTGCGGAAGAGCACACTCAGATATTCGGGGTGTTCGATGCCGCACTGGTAGGCGATGCGCTGTAGTGGGAGCGAAGTGTCGCGCAGGAGTATTTCCGCTTTCGCGATTCGCGTGGCGATGATCAATTCGTGCGGTGTCTTGCCGAGCAGGGATTTGAATCGCAACTCCAACGCACGCCGTGTGAGCGGTACGACCGCCACGACGTCGGCGACACGGATGCCGTCAGCCGCGTGTGACAAAATGAATCGAGCGGCTGAAGCGACGTCCGGATCATCGACCGCCACGATGTCCGTCGAACGGCGAGTGGCGATCCCGAGCGGCAGGAGCAGCGTTCCAGCGGGCTTGACCTTTTTGCCGGCCATCATGCGATCGAGTTGTTCGGCGGCGACGTAGCCAGCGTTTTCCGCAGCCGGGATTACGCTGGTGAGCGCGGGAGTGGCTAGTTGGCAAAGCAGCGGATCGTCGTCCACGCCTAACACAGCAATGGAATCCGGAACGCTGCGGTCGACCTGCTTGCATAATTCCAGGATTCGTCGAGCCAGCGAATCGTACGCGGCCATGACTCCGCATGGTACGGGCAAACGCTCCAGCCAGCGAATTAGTCGTCGTCGTTCTTGCGGCCATGACTTTCCCGAACGTTCGTCGGCCACGTCAAACACGGCACATGTCATCGCGAAGTCTGCCGCCTTCTTAACGAAAGCATCTCGACGCCAAACCGACCAGTTAAACGCCACTTCGCCGCAAAACGCGACGTGCCGCAATCCGCGTTCGGCGAAGTGATTCACGGCAGACTCGGCGATTGCAGCGTCGCCGGCTTCGACCCCGGGCATGTTCGGCAACTGGCGCGCTGCACTGACGTCAATCACTGGCAACTTTGTCGCCCGAACGGCTCGCGCAATCGCGTCCGTCTCAACGCGAGCGATGATGCCGTGTCCTTGGTAGTGGCGGAGCCATGCAGGCGGAGCCGCGCCGCGATGCTGCTCAGGCAAGTCAATCGACCAACGCTCGTGCTCGTGTTGATACCTCATGATGCCACGCAACAAGCCGCGAGCGTACTCGTTGCTGGTCTCGATCAGCAGTGCGACGGATCGTGGCGCTCTCATAAACAATCCTGCCTGAATCGCGAAACGTAAAATATTGTAGTCTAACTGCGCAATATTTCATTGGCAAAGTGGTTGATTTCACTAGTATTGAAACTGGCTCGCAAGCACTGCAGACAGAATTGAGAGGAGAATCGATGCCCAAGACAGTGAACGCCGCAATGATAGGCCTCGGCTTCGGAGCCGAGTTCATTCCGATCTATCAGGCACATCCTCACGCGAATATCACAGCGATCTGCCGTCGCAACCAGGACGAACTGAAAAAGTCCGGTGACCAGTTCGGGATTGAAAAGCGATATACCAGCTACGACGACGTGTTGGCAGATCCGGAAATCGACTTCGTACATATCAACAGCCCGATACACGATCACGCGTGGATGTCCCTGAAAGCGTTGGACGCGGGCAAGCACGTCATGTGCACCGTGCCGATGGCGACAACGATCGAGGAATGCCAGCAAATCGTTGAAAAGGTCAAACAGACCGGCTTGAAGTACATGATGGCAGAGACTGTGGTTTACAGCCGCGAGTTTCTTTTCATCAAAGGCCTGTACGACAAGGGGGAACTTGGGAAGATCCAGCACTTGGCCGCCTCGCATCCCCAGGACATGGACGGCTGGCCGAGCTACTGGGAAGAAATGATTCCGATGCATTACGCGACGCATGTCGTGAGCCCGTGTCTTGGGCTGGTTGATGGACTGGCAGAATACGTGAGTTGCTTCGGATCGGGAACGGTTCGCGACGATATCGCTGAGAAGTCTGGCAATACGTTCGCGCTGCAGTCGGCACACATCAAAATAAAAGGCTCCGATCTTACGGCTCACGTCTGGCGGTGCCTGTACGACGTCGCTCGGCAGTACCGAGAGAGCTTCGACGTGTACGGTACGAAGAAGAGTTTCGAGTGGACTTTGGTGGAAAACGAGCCGCACGTGATTCACACGGCTAAGAAGCCGGAACCGCAGATTCCGGAGAAGATCGAAGTTCCCGACTTTGCTCATCTGCTACCCGAAGAGATTCGCAGATTCACGCTTCCTGCCGAGATCCACGACGCGGATCATCTGTCATTCATTCAAGGCGGCGGCCATGGAGGCTCGCATCCGCATTTGGTGCATGAGTTCGTTTCGACCTTGCGGATCGATCGCGATCTGTGGCCGAACGCGGTCACCAGTGCAAACTGGACGTGCGTGGGAATCTGCGCGCACGAGTCGGCAAAGAAGGGCGGCGAGATCGTGCATTTGCCCGGGTTTACGCTCGACTGACGTACCTTCCCACGCGATTGGAGCATGGCAATTGGTGCTTGGATTCAGAACAACTGCTAATGGTTCGACAATGAAAAACGGAAATCGATATATTGGCGGCGGCGTGACTACACGACTCGCCTTCCTTCTGATCAGCATTTCGTCTGCCACAGCGTTCGGAGGCGACCTCAACCTGCTGTTCATGGGTGACAACGGTCACCACCAGCCGGCTCGTCGGTTTCAGGAGCTTGCGCCGGCGCTGGAGAAACGCGGGATTGCGCTGAAGTACACGGATCGAATGGCGGACCTTAATCCGAAGACGCTGTCCGCGTTCGACGGACTTGTGCTGTATGCCAACATCGATCGCATTGAAGATGATCAGGCCAAAGCGTTGCTGGATTACGTCGCAAGTGGAAAAGGATTCGTTCCGTTGCATTGCGCGACCTACTGCTGGCGGAACAACCAAGACATCGTGGCGTTGATGGGAGCACAGTTTCAACGTCACGGCGGCCGGGTCTTCACGACGAAAATTGCGGCGGCGGATCATCCGATCATGCAGGGCTACGGCAGCTTCACGAGTTGGGATGAAACGTACATCCATCATCTGCACAACGAAAAAGATCGGACCGTTCTGGAGTACCGTGCGGAAGGGGAGCAAGC
The DNA here is from genome assembly GCA_937967665.1 of uncultured Planctomycetaceae bacterium. Taxonomy (GTDB): domain Bacteria; phylum Planctomycetota; class Planctomycetia; order Pirellulales; family Pirellulaceae; genus CALBSZ01. The sequence goes on along the minus strand of CALBSZ010000635.1, from coordinate 31,984 downwards.
GGAAGGCAACCAGCGCGAGCCGTGGACGTGGGTTCGTACGCATGGAAAGGGCCGAGTTTTCTACACGGCCTGGGGGCACGACCAGCGAACCTTCACCAACCCGGGTTTTCATAATTTGGTCGAGCGCGGAATTCGCTGGGCGTGCGGTGACGATCCGTCGAAAGTGCCTGCGTTTAGCGACCCGAATCGTTTTGTTGTTCCGCCCATGACATGGCTGCGAAAGGATGTTGCGAAGTTTGAATACGTCGACGTCGGTCCCAAGATTCCGAATTACACGCCCAGTCGCCAGTGGGGAACGCAGGGCGATCCGAAAACGATGATGCAAAAACCGCTTGCGCCGGAGGAATCGATCAAGCATTTCGTTACGCCAGATAAGATGACGGTGCGATTGTATGCCGACGAGAGAAACTTTCGGGCCAAGCCCATCGCCATGAGCTGGGACGAACGTGGCCGCCTTTGGGTGTGCGAGACGGTCGACTATCCGAACGAACTGGGCGACAACCGCGACCGCATCCGCGTCTGTGAAGACACCGACGGCGATCACGTCGCCGACAAGTTCACCGTGTTCGCGGAGGGCCTGAGCATTCCGACCGCGATCGTGATTGTTCGCGGCGGAGCCGTGGTGCAGAACGGCCGCGAAACAATCTATTTGAGGGATACCGATGGCGATGACGTGTCAGACGAAAGGACGACGTTGATCACCGGCTGGGCGCTGGGGGATACGCACGGCGGCGTCAGCAACTTCCGCTACGGACTCGACAACTGGATTTGGGCGATGCAGGGCTACAACGACAGCTCGCCCAGAATTGACGGCCAGGATACTCAGTCGTTTCGCCAGGGCTTTTGGCGGTTCAAGCTTTCGCAAACCGATCCGCCGCGGGTGACCCATCTGGAATTCATTCGGTCCAGCAACAATAACACGTGGGGACTTGGCATCAGCGAAGAGGGGTTGATTTTCGGTTCGACCGCGAACGGCAACCCGAGCATGTTCGTTCCGATTGCCAATCGTTACTACGAAAGCGTACGTGGCTGGTCGCCAGCGACGCTTGGCAGTATCGCGGATTCGTCGAGGTTTGAGCCCATCACAGCGAACGTGCGGCAAGTGGATCACCACGGTCATTACACGGCTGGTGCGGGTCATGCCTTGTACACGGCGAGAGCATTTCCCCAGCAGTGGTGGAACAAGACGGCGTTCGTCTGCGGGCCAACGGGACACCTGATCGGCACGTTTGTTCTGCGCCGCGACGGAGCGGATTATACGTCGACCAGCCCGCTGAACCTGTTGGCGAGCGATGACGAATGGTGCGCGCCGATCATGGCCGAAGTCGGGCCGGACGGAGCGGTGTGGGTAATCGATTGGTACAACTACATTGTCCAGCACAACCCGACGCCACACGGCTTCAATACCGGTAAAGGCGCGGCTTATGAAAGTGATCTGCGAGACAAACAGCACGGGCGGATTTATCGCGTCGTCGCGACAGACGGCGGAGCGGACAAGCTTCATAACTTCACCAGTCTCGCGACTGCCACGAACGAGCAGTTGGCTGCCCAGTTAAAGCATCCGTCGTTTCCTTGGCGATTGCAGGCTCAGCGATTGCTGATTGAACGCCGTGCGGACGACGTGCTGCAACCACTGCTGACTCTGATGGAAGATGATTCCGTTGACGAGATCGGATTGAACGTCGGAGCCATTCACGCGTTGCACACGCTCAGCGGGCTCGGTTACATCAAGCTGGATTCGAGATACAAGGCATCGGGATTCGTAACCAGCGGACTGCAATCCGCGCTTACGCATCCTTCCGCCGGCGTTCGCCGCAACGCGATCGCCGTATTACCACACGATGAAGCGGGGCTGTCACTGTTGCTGCAGCATGACGAGTTGTTCCGCGACGGTGATGCTCAAGTAAAACTGCAGGCGATTCTGACGCTTGCCGACATGCCTGCATCGACGGAGGCTGGCGGACTTGTGGCGAATCTTGCTTCGGTCGACACCGACCGAGTGCTGATCGACGCACTGACGGCGGCGGCCGCAAAGCACGCCATTTCGTATCTTCAACAGGTGACGTCAAGCCAGGACCAACCCACGGACGCAGTGCTTCGTATCACAGGGCGGATCGCTGAACACGTCGCCCGTGCCAGGCCGAATGCCGATCGTCTACAGCAAATCGTCGTCAAACTTGGGGCAAACAATCCCGTCCTCTCCACACAGATTCTGGATGGATTGACCCGGGGGCTACCTGCGAACTACGAGGTCGAGTCGACGGAATCTCTCAACGAGGCATTTGTGAAGGCTTTCGAGAGCGGCAACAGCACGATGAAGGGAAAGCTGTTGCGCCTCGCGTCTCGATCCAGGATTGACGCGCTGAATGAATACGCCGAAGAAATCGTGGCATCCTTGGTTGCGGTCATCAATGACGAAGACGCCGGAGCAGACAAACGCGGCTCGGCCGCGCGAGATCTCGTTGGTTTCCGCTCGGGGGATGAGGAGGTTGTCGCGACCATCATGCGACAACTGACTCCCCAAACGCCGCCCGACGTTTCGGAACGCTTGCTGGAAGCAGTCGCGCAAAGCGACTCGACGCTGGCGGCGGAGGTGATCATACAGTCGCTTAGTACGATGACACCCAAAATGAAATCGTCGGCGCTCAATGTCGTGCTCGGTAAGCCAAAATGGACGAAGTCGTTGCTTGCAGCTGTCGAAGCAAAGAAGTTCGATCTGCATGAGCTTTCTCTGGATCAAAAACAATCGCTGCGATCGTCCCCGGATCGCTCGTTGCGTGCTCAGGCGGAGAGTCTGCTCGCGATGAGTGGCGGTCTGCCGGATGCGGATCGCGAAAACGTCTTGAAGTCGCTGCTACACCTCACGGAAAAAACGGGAGACGCAGATGCCGGCCGCGCTGTCTTCAAGAAGGTTTGTGCCGCGTGTCATCAGCATGGCGAAATGGGAAACAAGATCGGCCCCAACCTTACGGGTATGGCGGTGCATCCCAAAGCAGAACTGCTGACCCACATCATCGATCCGTCACGCAACGTCGAGGGCAACTTTAGGCTCTACAACGTGCTGACCATCGACGGTAAGGTCGTCAGCGGAATGCTGGCCGGAGAAACACGAACGTCCATCACGATTGTTGATTCTCAGGCCAAAAAGATCGATGTTGCTCGGGAAGACATTGAGGAACTCATCGCTTCTCGCAAGTCGGTAATGCCGGAGGGATTCGAGAAGCAGATTGACGAACAGCAGTTGATCGACCTGCTGGAATTCCTGACCGACAAAGGTGCGTACATCCCGTTGCCTTTGGACAAAGTCGCGACTGCGGTCAGCACGAAAGGATTGTTTCATGGCGGCGACAACGGACCGGACCGGATGATCTTTCCGGACTGGAAACCAAAAGTATTCCAGGGCGTACCGTTTGTCTTGACCGACCCACAAGGCAAGTCGCAGCCAAACATTATCTTGTTGCACGGACCGAACGGGTCGCTGCCGCCGCAAATGCCCAAATCGGTTTCGCTGCCGTGTGGAATTCCCGCCTCCGCGATTCATCTACTCAGCGGCGTTGGTGGCTGGAACTATCCCTACGACACCCAAAAAACGGTTTCGATGGTCTTGCGTCTCACGTATCTCGACGGTGAGGCCGAAGATCACGAACTGCTAAATGCGGTTCACTTTGCCGATTACATTCGCCGAGTCGACGTGCCGGACAGCGAATTCGCGTGGATGCTGGGCAATCAACAGATTCGCTATTTGAGTGTCAAACCAAAGCGAGTTGATCAGATCAAGACCATCGAGCTCGTCAAAGGCGAAGACAATAGTGCCCCGATCGTTATGGCTGTTACGGTCGAGCGCTTGACGGGTGACAAGCCTACTGTCGGAAATCCCGCCAACGATAACACACCAAACAAGCGGCCAGAACAGCCGCCAGAGCCCCGGCGTCGAAACCGTTTCGGCGGTCCGATTGAACTCGGTCCCGACGACAAGCAGATATATCCCGATCCGCCAGATAGCATTGTCAAGAAACGCGAGGGCATCGCGCGGGGCAAGCTGGAGATGATCGAGTATGACTCTCAGACGGTGAGCACGACGCGCAGGATGAACGTGTACACGCCACCTGGTTACACGTCGACGAAGACGTATCCGGTACTTTACCTGCTTCATGGAATCGGAGGCGACGAAACGGAATGGCAGCGTCTTGCCACACCGGACGTGTTGTTCGACAATCTTATCGCGGACGGGAAAGCCGTGCCGATGATTGTCGTGATGCCAAATGGCCGTGCTCAGAAGAACGATCGGGCCGAAGGCAACGTCTTTGAGTCGGCTCCCGCATTTGCCGCCTTCGAGCAAGACTTGTTGAAGGATGTGATTCCTGCGATCGAGTCCCGGTATTCAGTTCAGGCTGATCGAAAGCATCGCGCGCTGGCCGGACTGTCGATGGGCGGCGGTCAGTCGCTGAACTTCGGTCTAACGCATCTTGACACGTTCGCATGGGTCGGGGGCTTCTCGTCAGCGCCGAACACGAAGACTCCTGAAGAACTCATTCCCGATCCAGGCAAGACGAGGGAACAGCTCAAACTCTTGTGGCTGTCGTGCGGCAATAAAGATGGCCTGATCCGCATCAGCCAGCGGATGCAAAGATATCTCAAACGACATAACGTTCCTCACGTCTGGAACGTCGATTCGCACGGCCACGACCCGACGCACTGGCGAAACAGCCTCTATCACTTTGCTCAGCGACTATTCGAAGCAGATAGTGCCCGTTAGTTGGCAATCGGCAGCGCCGCCCGCATCAAAGGCCCCGACCGGCCCGTCGTCCCTGTCCACGAACGCGCCAGGTCGACGCCTTCAGAAACTGATTGCGGACCACGACATTGAACCGCACTTGTGGATCGACGATCGGCCGACGACGTGGAAGCAGCGAATCGTCACCCGCGGGCAGTTGCGACCTGATCGCTGCGATCGGGAAGTGACGACGCCGATCAACGACCACGCGGCGCAGTTCCTAAGCACCCTCGGCCCATCACTTCACGCCCAACTTGCGATAGGATTGCCCCGGAACGACCGGTACACTGGCAACGCAATCAGATGCGACGGAGGCATGGACGTTGGCCTGACCTAACGCCGCTTATGTCCCGGCGGAAGCGACCAAGGTCACGCCCTCATTATGCACGTCTGCTCGCTGCGTCGGTGAACTAGACGGCGGAAGCTTTAGTTCAATCAAGAACTCCCGCGGGGATGATTCGTGCCTTAAGGACGTGGAATCGACGGCCACATGACTAATCGTCAGGATCTTTCTGAATTCGTCAAGTTGCTGACTCAGTCGCAGCCGCGAGCGTATGTGCGCGCGCTGGTTCCCAATCCAGTCGATGCACAGGACGTGCTTCAGCAGACGAACGCCCTCTTGTGGGAAAAAGTCGACGAATTCCGGCCGGGGTCGAACTTCAACGCATGGGCGTACAAGGTGGCTTACATGCAAACGCTGGCTTACCGCCGCGACCGAGCACGTAATCGTTTGGTGCTATCAGATGCAGCCGTTGAGCGTCTCGCGACAGACGCAGCGGATGCCTTTCGCGATCTGTCCGAGCGCGAGATTGCCTTAAACCAATGCCTTGAGGAATTATCGGAGCGACAACGGTCGCTGTTGCGCCGGCGATATGAACCAGACGGTTCGGTTCAGGACCTGGCAGATGAGTTGGGACGCTCGGTTGATTCAATCTCGTCAGCACTGTATCGCATTCGTCAGAAACTGATGGAGTGCATCGAGCGACGGCTCGGTATCGAGTCGGCATGATTAGGAAGGAACGTGGTGGTAGAAAACAACGATCCGCCGGAATCACAGCGATTGTTTCATAAGCTTTGCGAGGGCACGCTTGTGAAGGGTGATGCTGATCGGATGAACGAATTACTCGAAAACGATCCGCGGTTTCGACAGCAATACCTGGGCCTCGTTGCTTTGGAGGCTTTACTGCAATTGGAACACGTGCCGGTCGAGGCATTTTCGGACGACGTCGAGCGTCAAGCAGCCGTTGAATTCTTCCGCCGCGAGTCTCAACTGGATTTGGCGCGTGCGCCGTTCAGCGGACGTCGCCGATGGATTTCGTAGTGGCAAAGTACCCGTTGGAAGAACATTGGACTGCGCGATTGCCGAGGCCGTGCCCGCGGTGTTGCCGCTACTGGTCGTGGGGCTGACCGATTTCGACAACCGCATCGTGTCGTGCTCGTCGGCGCGGGCTGCGGAGAAAGCTGTTCCTATCATGCAGAACCCGCACCAGATCTACGGAAGCATCTTTGGATCTGTCGCGACGGGGAACGGACAGCGCGCGTTCGAACTGGAAACGGAACTTTATGACTTCATTCGGGGCAGCGCACGGGAGTTCGCCGATGCGCTGCCTGCGGTCGAGCGAACAAAGGTCGGCGGATATGACGAGGGCCTATCCGCGATTGCTGATCGTCGTCGTCGCCTCGCGGCAATGAGCGCCAGCCTATCGATGCACGCGCCGGACCTTGGCGACATCTTGGGGCGAAAGCAGCCGGGAATTCGTGCCTGGGAAGCCAATGTTGCCACGGCGATCGGAGCTTTGAAGGCCGGTGTCACAAATGTGGTGACCATGACCGCCGGGCTGTGCAGTGCGGATGTCGGCGATTGGAGCGGTCTGAACATCGAGAAACGCGGACATGAGTTTGGGCACACCGATCAGATGACAAACCCAGATTGGCTGACGTTGCGTCGCTACAACATGCAACTTCTGGCGCAGATGATTGAGTCGCTCAAATCAGAAGCAGAAGGCGACGGCACGATGATGGACAACACGCTGATCGTCTACACCAGTTGCCACGCCGAAGCCCATCACTCCGCCGGAAATCGCTGGCCGTATCTGCTGATCGGCAACCTTGGCGACCGCTTGCGGACGGGACGGCATATTCATTACCCCGTTACACCGAAAACGAGCGAGCGTCGGCACCAGAAAGTACGCACCGTCAACGCTCTCTTCGCGACCATCCTGCACGCCATCGGCACGCCAGTCGACTATTTCAACCTCCCGGATCACCTGCGTGAGGTCGAAAAGCCCGGTCCACTACCAGAACTCATGGCTTGATTTGTGATCCACCAAGCAACTGAAGAATTCAGACGTCGTTGATACCTCGGTTGAAAGTGAAAAGCTCTTATCTGCGGAGCGCAATAGACAAAATCAATGTTGAGAATAAGATGACCAGACTTCTGTGTAGAGGCTTGAGAAAAGACAAAACCTGGCGGCTTGGATTGGTGTCGATCGTCGTCGTCGCCTCCGTCGTTTGGTGGCAAACATTCAGTTTGTGGGCCGAGGAGCCGAGCAGGCAATCTGTTGCGTGGGGAATTCGCGAATCGTTCTCGCGGCAGGTCATTCCGTTCCTCAACAAACATTGCCTGGAGTGCCACGAAGGAGTCGATGCCGAAGGGGGCGTGCAGTTAGTTGGAACAGGCTTTCAGCCGGTGTTTCACGACGTCGGGTTGGCAGACGAACAGGCCAGCAGCTTGTCGTTCGCAGTGCTGAATCAGGTTCGCGATCAGTTGCGGGACGGACTAATGCCGCCGGAGGATGAGCCTCGACCGGCCGAGGCCGACCTGCGGCAGGTGATCGCGATTGTGACGGAGGTGCTCGGAACAAGTCCGGCTCGGCTGCCGAACGAAGGCAACCTCATTCCACACGAACTGCTCTTCGGGCGTCCAACCAGAGCCGATTCGCCTCCGCCGCCACGCGTCTGGCGACTCAGCCCCCAGGGCTATTCGGCATGGCTGGGGAAGGTCTATCGTGGCCGTCCGGACGGCATCGTGCAGCCGTTCAACCTTGTCGCCGAACGCGGCATCCGCGATTACGCCGCACTCTACACAGTGGACGAACCGGCAACCGAAGTGCTGCTTCGCAACGCCCAGACCCTGGTCGAACTACAAACGCTGCATGAGATCAAGGACGGTCGCGTGCAGGGCAATTTCCACGACTACGTTCGCGAGTTCCTTCCGTTGATGGAACCGGAAAAGGACCCCACACGCGAGCAACTCGTCACGGCGATCCAATCGCAGTTTCAGCGAGCCACCGGCCGCCCCGCGACCGACGAAGAGACCGAGCGCTATTTGGCATTATACGAAATATGCCGACAGGTCGCGGATCGTCCGGCCGCGGGCAAGACCATGCTGCAGGCGATCCTGTTGCGAACCGAGGCGATGTTTCGCTACGAAATCGGCCAACCAGTTCCCGGAGACGGGATTAGGTCCGAGACGTACGCCGTGCTGACGCCGCCGGAGCTCGAGCAAGCGATTCATGCGACGCTCGGCACCCACCGCCCGGCGTTGGCTGAAGCCCTGCAAGCGGCGACCACGAAAGGAAAGGAGCCGCTCCGGGCTCTGGTGAAATCTGAAGTCCTGAAACTCTTGAACGACCCGCAGCAACCGGCCCCGCGCATCCTGGAGTTCTTCCATCGCTACTTCGAATACCCTAAAGCGACGGAGGTTTTCAAAGACCAGCCCGACGGCTTCTTCCACGAGCCTGACATTTATGTGAGCGACACGGATCGGCTGGTGTTGCACATCGTTGAGCAGGACAAGGATGTCTTCCGCGAACTGCTGACCACGACCAAGTCGTTCGTGAACCTGAGGATCGACCACCGCTCCGTACCGGTGCAGGCTCACGTTGTGAATCTTGTTCACTCCAGCCACCGCGGCAAGGTTCCGGTGGAGAGCACCTATGGCGTAACAAACTGGTCGAAGGACCAGCCGATGGACTTGCCCGCCAACGAACGGATCGGGGTATTGATGCAGCCTAGTTGGCTGGTCGCGTGGAGCACGAATTTCGATAACGATCCGGTCCGCCGTGGCCGCTGGATTCGCGAGCGGCTGTTGGGCGGGATGGTGCCCGATCTTCCAATCGGCGTGGCCGCCCAGGTGCCAGACGAACCGCAGCACACGTTTCGCCAGCGGCTTGGCGTAACTCGTGAATCTCGCTGCTGGAAGTGTCACCGGAACATGGACGACCTCGGACTGCCGTTCGAGCAATTCGATCACTTCGGCCGCTACCGCACAACCGAAGCCGTTCACGACCTGGAAGCGACGTCGAAGAACGTCGACAGTAAAGGGCAGCCGCGCGGAGTGGTTTTTGCTGAAGCAACGCTTGATACCAGCGGACATGTATCGCACAGCGGCGACGCTTCGCTCGACGGCCCCGTGCGCGACCCGCGAGAAATGATTCGCCGGATCGCCGATTCAGATCGAGCCCGCCAGGTTTTTGTGTGGCATGTTTTTCGTTACTTCATGGGCCGCAATGAATCGCTCGACGACGCCCGCACGCTGCAGGAAGCCGACCGCGACTATGTGGAAAGCGGCGGCAGCTTCAAAACCCTGGTCGCAAGCCTGTTGGCCAGCGATGCATTCCTCAACAGATCCTGGTCCACCAAATCTGTAAACAGTCCCGAAGAGAGATGAGTATGCCTTACCAACAAGCACGTCGCACGATTCTCAAGACGCTGGGCGTCGGGGCCGGCGCCGCTGTGCTTTCGCCAATGCTCTCGCAGCTTGCCGCCCATGCCGCAGGCGACAGCCGCAAGGCCGAACGCAAACGCGTCATCTTTGTGATGCAGAGCAACGGCATGAACCCAGCGCATCTGGTGCCGTTGGGCGTCGAGCGAAGCCGGCCGCCGACGGAACTGACGGAGTGCTCGCTGGCCGACCGCGAACTGCACGCCGCGCTGACTCCGCTCGCTCCGTTCAAAAACCGCATGGTGCTCGTACAAGGGCTGTCCAACGCAATCGCCTACAGCGACCACTCCTGCAATCAAGGCGCGCTGGGCTGCTTCCCGAAGAACAAAGGCGTGATGCAGCAGACCATCGACCTCGCTCTGGCCGAAGCCCTGCCCGGCGTCTATCCGCATCTGGGGCTAGGCTACAGTGGGGGCCACGAGAGCAGCGTTTACAACTACTCCGTCTCTGCGCCGGGCCGGCCCGCGCCCATTCTCTGCTCGCCGGCACAGGCATTCAACAACCTGTTTGGGAGCGTGACCGGCGGCAGCGGCCGTGAGGCGTTCGACCTGCGCACAAACTTGCTGGACTTCATGGCCGACGACGTCCGCCGTTCGCGCAACGCCCTTGTCGGCGATGAGAAACAGAAGTTCGACAGTTACCTAAGTGCCTTCGAGTCGCTGCATGCGCGGCAGCAGAAACTAGTCGCGATGCAGCACAAGATCCGGGGCGCCGCCCCGCAACTCGGACACAAGCTGAACGGCAATCTCGGCGGCAAGTTGAAAACGGCCGGCCGGTACATCGACTATCCGTTCTATCAGTCCGCCGGACATCGCACGCTAGCCAACCTGTACTGCACGCTGCTCCACGCCGCCGGCCGTCCGCGCGATACCTTCGGCATTCCCGACCCGGCATTGAAAGACCTCGATCAAAGCGGTCCGCTGAACGAATTACTAGCGTAGCCCTTCCTGGCAAACCTAATCGCTCAGTTGCTTTACATGCCGGCATTCAAGCAATAAAGCCGCCCCCGTTACGGAAGAAATACACGGAGCAACTTAACCCGACGCCTGAAATCGGTTGTTCTTTCGTTTTGATTCCCGTCCTGTCAAAATACTGAGCCGAACGACAAAGTCCGTTGCACGTAGTAGTTGCAACGACACATGCTTCTGAATCTCAGCCGAACCTACTGGCGTAATTCTTTACCCAGCCGAGACAGACGGAATACCCGTGGCGTCGGCTCGCCAGGTTGCCTACCAATTCTGCTTGCCCCGACGACCGAACGCCACCATCGTGAAGGATTCTCTAACTCCTTTACCATAATGGATACCAACGCATTTCGTCCTCCAACCCTGGCAACTCTATTTCGTTATTCTTGTCGGCTGGGTAAATCGCCTGCAGCAGGAAGTCATTCTGTATCTGATCGTGGAAAACAAGACGCTGAAAGAGCTGTGGGGCAACAAGAGAATCCTGCTCAACGACGACCAGCGACGACGACTGGCCGTCAAAGGTAAGATTCTCGGCCGTAAACGACTTCAGGAGTTCGTTACGCTTTTCACGCCGGACACGATTCTGCGCTGGCATCGTACACTCGTCGCCAAGAAGTGGGACTATAGCAAAGAGCGTAAGTCCGCTCTCGGTCGACCGCGAATCCGCCAGGTAATCGTTGAACTGCGTCCTCGATGACGCAACCCTGTGCCCCGAAATAAGAAAGCCCTTCGACGTTCTCGCCAAAGGGCTCATTTCTAAAAATTGTCGAGTCGTTTCCGGCCGTGTTGGCGTCAGTTGGAGTGAGTCGCACTTGCTTGCAGTGACGCTGGCGTTGCCTTGCGCAGCGCCAAGTGAGAACGGTCCGCCACGTGCGTGTGAAAGGCGCTCTACTTGGAACCTTCCTCGACTTTCCAGCTGTACTCGACGTTCCCCTTCTTCTTTCCTTTGGAATCATTTTCCGTGTAGGTGACTTTGATTTCCTCAAAGTTCAACGTAAAGTCTTCGACCGGCACGCTTTCCGACTGCCCTTGGCCACCGACATGGTAGCTGGCAACCTGCACGTTCTTCAATTCGTAAGCATAGTAGGTGACGCGGCCGCTGTCCGTGTACGAGGCGGTCAGATGGATTTCGACCTTTGGGAAGACTTTCCCCTTACAAACCGATTCGGCCAGTTTCGGCGAGGCTTTGTCGAGTTCCTTGGTGCAGGTGATGTCTTCCAGCACGACATCACCGCGGCGGCGCGATTGGCCGGTGCCACGACCGGGTTTGTGCAAAGCCTGGCCAAACGAAACCAGGTCGCACCAATTCTTGTGATCTTTGTCCTGCGATTCCCCGTCGACTCCGTCGAATTTGATGTAAGCAGCCATGGTTGTTCTCCTTTTTTCTTTGAGGCGAACGCGAATCGCCCAGGGTACAATTTTTGAGTCACTTTCTGGCTTACAGGCAAGTATTCGAGGGCGGAGGGGGGAAGTTGCGTGATATTTTGGGAAATTGAGCCGCCGGTATGCCTCGCCTGCGGATCCACGAGACGGGCTTTGACCCGGGAGCCTGTCCGCAAACAAGCGTATTTCGAACTCAAGAATCGCACGAGCTCGAAATCGGAAGCGCGAAATACGAAACGAATTCAGAATCCGAAATTCAAGGCAACCCGCCTGACACGCGAAATACAACCGCCGTTGGGGGTTTCGGATTTTCGTTATGTGACATTTGAATTTGCTTCGGTTTTTTATATTCGTGATTCGAATTTCAAATCCAAAAGTCGCCGAGGTCGCTTGTTACCGAACTACACCAGCGCCGCGGATTCGCGATCCGTTCGCGACGATTCGGCGGGGCTCGCTTCCACGCCGGGCAGGCTGCCGATGTATTCCAGAGCGATGGCCGAAAGGTCGTCTTTCAAGTCGTTGCCGGCCGACCATTCCTTGATGCGGCTGACAACGAACTGCAACGCCTCATCCACTGGCTTATGCCGTGTCTCGACCAGGGCCTGCTGGAGATGCTGTTCGCCGAACTGCGCGCCGGCCGGATCGGGTGCTTCGCTGATGCCGTCGGAATACAGGCACAATCGGTCGCCGGGTTCCAACTCAACCGTGTGCTCTTCAAAAGCAGCGTCGTCCATGAAACCGACGGGTAATCCTCCGCCGGTCAGCAGTGTGGTCTTCCCAGAGCCCGCGACGAGCACAGGGCCCGGATGGCCGGCCGTGGCGTACCGCACGCGTCCCGAGCTGATATCGATGTACCCGTAAACCATCGTGAAGTACTGGCCGGTTTTAAGATCCATGGGAAACCGTTTATTCAACGCGTCCAACAGCGCTGCGGGTCGCAATCCCAAGGGCTGATCGTCCATGTCGTCCTGGTGGGTCAACAGCGACAACTGCCCTGGTACCGGCGCCAGCGTGCGATGCAGCGTCACGGCCAGCAGCGCCGCCTCGACGCCGTGCCCGGACACGTCAGCGACGTAGAAGCCAATCTTGTTGCGCCGGAAGCTGAAGAAGTTCAGTGAGTCTCCGCCTAGTTCATCACACGATTCATAAACCCAGCCGCATTCGGCACCTTCGCTTTTGGGCGGGGTGGTGGGCAGCAGCGCCCGTTGCGCCTTGGCGGCGGCGGCGAGTCCGGTTTGCATGCGGGCGTTCGCCTGTGCCAACCGCTTGTTGGCCAGATTCACTTCACGAATACGTTTGTCGAGATTATCTTCCAGGTGCAGGATGCGCAGCCCCGACTGCAAGCGCCAGCGCAGTTCCGTGCGGTTGATCGGCTTGGCGATGAAGTCGTCGGCTCCGGCGGCCAGCGCCTGCGCGACGTATTCCGGTTCCGCATGCGCCGTCATGACGATGACGTACGTGTAGCAGGGAGCGTTCATCCCGCGAATCTGCAGGCACAACTCCAGGCCATCCATATCAGGCATCGACCATTCCGTGATCACGATACGCGTGGGATCTTGCTGGAACAACTCCCACGCCTCGCGGCCATTCGCAGCCACTGTGACTTCGTGCCCGAACAGCTCAAGCATGCGCTTCAGCAGTCGCCGCATATCTCGTGAATCTTCAACTAACAGAACTCGCATGCTACCGGCAATTCCACGGGATGAATGGATTCAGGCCTTTGAAAATATGGCTTACGAATGGCAATCGCGGAGTAGATTACCGACGACACAGGCTATTGCCCCCCGCCAGGACCAGCATCACCGGCATGATCAGCAAGATCCGACAGCGCCGCGAAAAGGGGACAGGGGAAAGGGACCATCGCTCCAACGGCGATTCCAAAACGAACCAAGACGCGATGATGGAGCCAATCCCCGCTTCGTTTCGGTCGACACGTCAGCGGGGTCTCAGTAGCGGGACGCATCGGAGGTGGGTGGGTCGACTTGCCGAACAATCCTCAGCATCGCCGGATCGGTCTCTTCCAGCGCCATTTGCTGCAGTCGCTTGAGCAGCGTCAGGTCGCGACTGGTGGCCATGACGGTAGCCGCGGCCAGGCGGACGCTCAGGTCCCTGTCCCGACTCAATTCCAACAGCCACGCACGTGGTTCAATCGCGTCTTGGCGGGGCAGCTGTTGAGCCAGGCGGCGACGAACACGGGGATCGTCGTGGGTCAGCTGGCGGGCGACGTGCAGATGCTGCGATTGAAAACCGCGCCGCCGCAACTCGTCTTCCGCCGCCTGAACTTCTTCGGCATGGGCGGCATGCAAGTACCGCATGACTTCAACGTCACTCAGGTTGGACATGAGGACCTCGGTGCCGATCCGCGCGTACGGCAGGGTCTTCACGCCTGGACGTTCGACAGCCGGCAACGCGGCGTCCTCGGCAATCTGCCGCGGCTGATGCGGTACGAGTGTTTTCGGGGCGTCACCTTCGGTCACACGTTCCAACGGCGGCAAGGAAGCGGGCAGTTGGGTCACGTCCACGGGCAGTCCGCCGCCGTGCAATGGCGGCGTCGCGGGGGCCGTTGTCGGAGTGGCAGGAAGCGTGGGCGGAATATCGGGAAGCGGAGTTACAGGCGGCGCTGTCACCGTTTCGCGCGGGGGAGGCGTGATGCGCGTTCGGCGAATCACCTTTTCGCAGTTCTCGACCAGCGCGAGACCATCCACGCGATCTCGATCAATGGGCCACAACAAGGCTTCGCTGGCCAGGTCCATGGCGATGACATGGCCACGCGGATGGTAGTGACCAACGTCTTCGGCCAGGGCACTCGCCAGCACCGCGATGTACTCGGAAGATTTTCGCACAGGAAGCAAGCGCCAGCGCGCGACGCGTTCGGTGAGCGCCTTGCCGGCGGCATGGACCACTTCATCCTGGTCCGCATGCAATGCGCGCACCAGGATAGGCACTCCATCCGCATCGAAGGCGGCGATTTCTTCAGCGCGATGGATGAGCCGTTCTCCGGAGAGCGTCGGCAGTTGCTCGGCCCAACGACGCAGCAGGAAGTCACGCGGGCGCAACCCGGGCGTGTTGGCAAGCAGCAACGCGGTTACTACCAGCGCGGACACGATCAACACAGGAGATAGGCGTCTGAACCACACAGTGATGCTAGCGGAATAAAGGATTGCCGCGGGACGTGGGCGCGGGGATTTTCGTGGAACGGGCAAAACAGCTCAAGAGCATTCTGACTTCGTTTTGTCAATTTTCACTGTCCCCATCGCGGCCATTATTCCGAATTATCTCTATGACCAGTAAATCTTAACAGAAAACACAACGCGAACTCGTTTCGCGGATTGCCAGCAAGTTCCAAGGGGGGAAAATGCGAAGCAAGCTCATCTTGTTTGCGCTTTGCGCTGCTAGCGTGCCCGGCAGCGCGCTCGCTCAGGTAACTTCTTCTCCCTTGCGTCGTGACGCGTTGCAGGAGCAGGCTGCGCGGGCCATCCCTTTCGACCAGTTGTCGGAAGGTTCCCGCACCAAGTTGTGGCAGGTCGTTTCACAGCCCAGCGTGTTTCGTCGCATGCCGGCCAAAACGATCGAATGCGATCCCGACCTGTACGTCTTCCTGGCTCGCTATCCAGAAGTGGTCGTCAATATCTGGCAGTTGATGGGCGTGACGACGGTCGACATGAAGAGGACCGGCGACTTTGCCTTCTGGGCAACCGATGGCAGCGGCACAACCAGCAGTGTCGAACTGATTTACGGGACCCGCGAGATGCACGTCTTCTACGCGGAAGGCGTCTACGAAGGACCGTTGTTTCTCAACAAAAGCGACGGCCGCTGCGTGATGGTACTGCACAGTTCGTACGCGCCGGGAAACGCGAATACGAAAGTGAGCAGCCAGCTGGATTTATTCCTGTCACTCGACCACGCCGGCGCGGAGCTCGTCGCCAAGACGCTCCATCCGCTGGTCGGAAGAACGGCGGACAACAACTTTGTCGAATCGGTCAAGTTCTTCGGCAAAGTATCCGAAGCGGCCCAGACAAACGGAGACAACCTGCACCGGTTGGCCAGCCGATTGGAACGCGTCGAACCGGTAGTCCGCGACGAATTCATCCGGTTGACGTCGGCCATCTCCAGCCGCTACAGCCAGCCTCAGACCTGGACGGGAGACAATCGCCGCGACATCGAGTCCACTCAAGCGGGTCTGCAACGCGGCCCCGCCCTGGACAGTTCCGGCGGCGCGATCTCGCGAACGCAACTGCGCCGGTAGCGAAGATTTGTTCGAGTGGTTTCAGGCGCAGTCGAGCATGGCGATTTCGTCCAGGATGAGTCGCAGCGCGGCGGCGGCCATGGTCGTGGGCATCGACGCGAAGTTATGATTGCACTCGACAATCTGGCTGGTGGCCAGGGGGACATGGACGAACGTGGCTTGCGTCTTCAATCCATGAAGCGACGCAAAGTATTGCGACAAGTACAACGTGGCGTTGCAGAGAAACGTGCCCGCATGGTAGGACACCTCGGCCGGGATTCCCGTTTCGCGAATGCGGGCGGCCCACATCCCCAACGGCAGAGAACTCTGGAAGGCGACGGGACCGTCTTCCATCAACGGCACAAACGTCTCCGCGTGCCCCTCGCGGCCACTAACATTAAGGCCGATTTTTTCGAGTTCAATGCGGCCTTGACCGGGCGCCTGTCCCAAGTGAATGGCGTAATCGTAGTTGGCTTTCAAGTCGTCCTGCAACCGCCGCTTCACTTCGTCGAAGCAAACCGGATAGCGCCGCGTTGTCACCTGCGGTGTCGTGGGAAGGTTCCGGGTCATTTCAACGAGCGTCAACCAACTGGCGTTTTCTTGCCAGTCTTCGTACGGCTCAAACGCGGTCAAGAGAACTCGGGGGGACATGTGTTTCAAGTACCGGTGTCAGTGAAGTTGAAAGGGGATCCAAGGCCCTCAGCAGGCAAATCGCGTCCGGATGACGATGGCAACGGAAGCCGCCATGCCGAGCCGGGACCCCGATGCCGAGATCGGGACCCGCTCTATGTTACGTTCCCGGAGTCGCGGAAACCACCAGAGCAACGGGCGGAACCGGATAATTCGTGGTTCCGACACCCTGACGACGCGGACGTCAACCGGCGAGCCAAGCGCTACGGCGTGGTACTGACCTTCTTGAAACGTTCATGGGGCATGACCATGGAAGTGACGCGGAGGCCGAACTTGTCGCCAACTTTCACCGCCTCGCCCACGGCAATGCGCTGATTGCCGACTTCGAGATCGAGCATCTCTTCGCACGATTTTTCAAACTGAATCATCGTCCCTGGTCCGAGTTCCATGATGCGTTTGATCGGTTCATGCGTGCCCGCCAGCTTCACGACCACGGGTACCTTGATCCGCAGCAAACTGCGGGAGTACTGCGGCAAGTAGCGAACGCCATCTTCGAAGTCGTCATAGTGAAAGTCCCGTGCCGGGTTGGCGGAAGACGAGTCGCTACTGTCGTTCTGCACCGCATGTGAAATCTCTTCGTGCCCCAACAACTCCAGTACCTTGCCCGCATCTTCGGCAGGCCAGACCAGGTGCATCGCACCCGCAGAATCCGCCCCGTTGATTTCAATCGGTAACAGGGAAGCGCCGGATGCCACTTTCCCGGCACGCAAGCCGGCGGACAATTTGTCGACAAAGGCGATGGCGACATCTTCCGGCTTCGCATCCGGCAACATCTTGGGGGCCAGTTGGCTGGCCAGATCAAGCAACCGTTTTCGAATGTCTGGATTCGATTCGGTGCACCAGTCGGGTACGTAACTCGCCTGCGGCACGAACAGCAGAGCGGACAGTTGTTCCAATTGGAACAGCAGCAGCAGTCCCGGACCGTCGAAGCCGTCGGGAGGGGATTCCAGTTCGAATTCCGTTGCTTCTCCGACACTGATCTGCACGGAACTCTCGAACACTTCTCCCACGACGGCCGCAATCTGCTCCTCGTTGGCGTGGCAAGTGTCGTGAATGTCTTGAGCTATTTCCGGACCTGTGTCAGTCACATTCGTATCCTCGCAAACGGGCAATTGAAACTCAGGCAGGGGCGCACCCCATGGCGGTTATCGGCAGATTGGCCCACAAATCTTGCGTAGAACGTAAACTTTAACAGCGATGGATCGCCTGTATTTGCTGGCAGTGCCAGCATATAATGACGACAACACGGCATCGTTACGAGCGGACTTGGGAATTGGTACGGCGGGCCTTCAAGTCTTTCAATCGCATGAACTTGTGGCGTAACAACGTCTCCGTCGTAAGCCACCATCCGACGACAACGGGACAACATCTTGCTGGAATGACCCAATGAGCATTGCAACCAAAGACGCGCAATTCGAACTGACGCCTTACAAGTCCTTGTCCAATGAGGAACTCGACGCGCGGATCGAAACCGTGCGACGGGAACTCGGATCACGCCTGTTGATCCTGGGACATCACTACCAGCAGGACGAAGTGATCGCGCACAGTGACTTGCGCGGCGACAGCTACCAGCTGAGCCAGATGGCCGCGTCCAGCAGCGACTGCCGCTACATCGTTTTTTGCGGCGTCCATTTCATGGCGGAAACGGCCGACATCCTGGCGAATCGTCCCGAGAAACTGGCTGAACGCGGCGACCAGCGCGTGACCGTGGTGCTTCCCGACATGGCGGCGGGCTGTTCAATGGCCGACATGGCGGCCATCGAGCAGGTGGAAAACGCCTGGGAGGACTTGGGCGAAGTCATCGATACCGACGAGATCACGCCGGTCACGTACATCAATTCGGCGGCCAGCTTGAAAGCCTTTTGTGGGAAACACGGTGGGATTGTGTGCACGTCCAGCAATGCACCCGCCGTGTTGGAATGGGCGTTTCGCCGTACGCGACGAGTTCTCTTTTTTCCCGACCAGCACCTCGGCCGCAACACCAGTTTGAAAATGGGGATCCGCAACGACCAAATGCCCGTGTGGGATCCCTACGAAGTCGAATTCGGCGGCAGCACCGCGCAGTCCCTCGAACAAAGCAAAGTCATTCTTTGGAAGGGACATTGCAGCGTCCATCAAATGTTCCGTCCCGAACATGTCCACCAGTTTCGAGAACGCTACCCGGACATCAAGATCCTGGTGCATCCCGAGTGCCCGCAGGAAGTCAACGATCTGGCGGACGTCTCCGGGTCGACGGGAAAAATCATTCAAACCGTCGAGAAGTCGCCGCCGGGAACTCAGTGGGCAATTGGCACGGAACTTCATCTCGTCAACCGGTTGAAGGCCGAACACCCGGAACAGGAGATTCATTTCCTTTCGCCGGTCGTTTGCATGTGCGCGACCATGTACCGCATCGACCTCGCGCATCTGTGCTGGAGTCTCGAAAACCTGGCTGCCGGTACGCCCGTAAACGTCATTGACGTCGACGAGGAGACTCGCCGCTGGTCCCTCATCGCACTCGAACGCATGCTGGAAGTCCGGTAGCGCGAGGAATTGAAATTCGAAGCACGAATACCGAAAACCGAAACAAGTTCAAATGTCACAATAGAAACATCCAAAACCCCAACGGCGGTTCCGTTTCGTGTTTCTTTTGAATTCTGGTGAAATCACCTTGCATTCTCGACTTTGAATTTGCTTCGGATTTCGTACTTCCGATTTCGAGTTTTTTTGATTCTCGGATTTAGAGTTCGAGTATTCAGAAACGGCGAGCGCGTCAGAAACGACTCTCGCGAGTGGCGTATTTGCTTTGTACATGATCGATGAAACAGGAGGCAGCCGAGATAACAGAGCGAATTCCCGGTTGCCACTGTTTGCCGCTGTTCAACCATGGACAGCATAGGTGTACACTGCCGAAGCCAATCTTGAATCACACCTTACTGCGCGCCGAGCGCAGCCGCCAGATCCTCGAGCACCGCTTCCAGCGCTTCGTTCAACGGCGGATCGTCCAATGCGGCTGACCAGATGGCCGCGCTGTGCTGCCGCTGAGCCATTTGTCGAACGCGAGGAATCGCCTGCACGTTCTCGGCATCGCTTGCGGGCAGCGTGGTGCCCGTGGACGGCTGCACCGCTTCCTGCGACACATCATCAGGCGTTTCAAGAGGCTGCTCTTGCAGCAAGGCAAACGGCGGTGGCGCGAGTGGCGCGGCCAGTGAAAGGGCGGTGACGAAATTCGTCGAGTGGTCACGCACGACGGCAAGATCGGCACCGTCCACGCGGCCGTCGCGGTTCAGATCGTAGCGATCCGCCTGATTTGCCGTTGGATTTGGATGTTCGCGTACCGCGGCAAAATCCAGCGCGTCGACATAGGCCTGCAGCGGCGCATTCCCGGTGTCGCCGCGGGCGTTGCCGACAAAGAAGACGTCGTCCTGTTGCAGTCCCGTTGCCCCGCCGGCGCGAATCGCCACGCGCAGCCAGGAATTCACGTTTACGCCATCATTCCAGATCAACGTGATGCGGTCGGCGCCGCCGCTTCCTTCGTCGGGTCGCTTCGTGATGGTCGGGGCAGCAGCCAGGGGCCACTGGGCCGAGTCCCCACCGTTGCCGACGCGGAATTCGAAATCGTCGAGCGACAAATTGGGGAAGTCAACGAAGTTGTCGACATCGATCAGGATCCCGTTCGTACCATGATGGAAAGTACTGTAGTTCACGAAGGTGGCGACGTTACCCGGCAGCAACGCGGCTTTGTCGACCGCGATGGCATTGTCGTCGGCTGGGGTGGGCAGCACGTCATTCCCGTCGAAGCTGGAGTGGTTATAGAACAGGCGCCTGGCCACAACGACGGGATCGGGATGGAACAGCACGTTGCCCGGCGACGGAGGCGCGGCCAGCCAACTGGATTCATCGTTTCCCCAGGCCGTGGCGCCGACGCGAGTCAGCGACGGACCGGTGCCGTCCGGTTCCGCGGGCCAGGGCGGATCATCTTCGTAGCGGAATTCGTCTTCCAGCAAGTAGGGAATGAAATCCGGCTCGTCGAATGGAGATTCGTCGGGACGTTCCAAGCGAATTGTTTCGCCGCCGTTATCCAACACGCCGCTGTAGGGTCCCACGATCGATACACTGGCGTCGATCCCGTAGTAAGCGCGAAACCGGGTCAATTTGTGGACATCCGTGGGATTAAACGAGACCACCACCAGCGTCCCGCCAGCAGGCAATTGCAAACCGTTCGCGAAATCAAACGACACGCCCGCACCAAACCGCCAGTTTGTCAGGTCGGTGTCCATGGTCAAAGGATTGTAGAGTTCGACGAATTCCAGTTCATTCACCGGCAATCCGTCCTGCGGGTCGAGCGGGTTGTAGTGGACTTCCGAGATCACCACCGGTCCCACTCGCGGGCCGCTGTTCTGCGCGTCCAAAGTCAACTCGGCTTGCGGATACAGTTCGCCGCTGCCATTCGGCCAGCGGCCGAACGATTCGCCGTTGGCTGCGGCTCCGAACTCGACGTGATCCGCGAAACGAACCAGCTTGCCGGAAGCGTCGGCCGCGGTCAGCCAGACATCGTCGCCATGGGCGCCATTGAAGGCAAAGTCTTCGGGATCGACACCCATCGAAGCATTGAAATCCTCTTCGTCGAAAACGATGTAGGCACCCGCATTCAAAATGATAGACGAAGGAATTCGAAACTTTCGTAACTGGTTGTCATTGTCCGATAAATACCAGCCGCCGATATCGATCGCGAAGGCGGCCGTGTTGTGCAGTTCGACGGAGTCCAACTGCGGGGGATCTGTGTGTGTCAGGACTTCGTTAATCACAACATCGGCATACGGTCCCAAACCGGCCTGCCCCGGACTGCCACCGAACTCCGTGCTGCCGCGCCAGTTCTTGGCGTCATTGTAGTCCCCCGCGGTGCTGATCACTTCCAGCGAACCCCCACTACCATCCGCGCGGCCGGGCCACGCTCCCGAGTCCCCGTAAGTGAACTGCTGGACAACGACACCCAGGCCGTCGAGTAGCGTGACCGTTTCGCCGCTGTTGCGCAGGTTTTCCGAGTACTCGCCGTGAACGTAAATCCCCGTTCCGTAGCGAAGTTCAAATGCCGTTTGATCTCGCACCAGCACGACGTACTGTCCGCCATTCAGTGTTCCACCGGCGAACGTATAGTTGAACGCGTCGCGAACGGTGACTCCTGTCAGGTCAATCGGGTCGGGCCCCGTATTTCGCAGTTCCAGGAATTCGAAGTCGTCGTTGTTCAGCGACGGGTTGAACGCCAGTTCTGCCGTCGTCGGGTCAGGCGGGTTGTACATGACTTCCGTGATCCGCAGGAAGTCGCGCGGCGATGGCGTGCCGGTGGTGGTCGTCACCGTAATCGAATCGGTGCCAATCAGGTTGCCGCGAAAGTCGTAGGCTTCAAAATTAAACGTATTGTCACCCACGCTGAGCGGCAGTGTGACTTCCCAGTTAGTGGCCGTGGTCCAGTTGATCGGCAGCGACCCACTTGCTCCGGCCAAACGCACTTCACGGACGTTGACCCAACCGTCGCCGGAAAGCGTGGTGGAGCCGCTGGCGACGGCATAGTCCGCGCCGCCGTTCGTCGTGATTTCGAAATTCGTAGCCGCCGGCAGTTGCCCTAAAACATAGTTCGCTCGATTCGTGATGAAATTCAGCACGCCGCTATAATTCTGTCCCGCCAGCGACGCCAGACTGGCCGTCCAGTCGGCCGCGTAAGTACCGTTAAACGATGTTGTGACGATATCGTGCAGATGGCCGTAATAATGATGGAGGTGGTTCGGATCGGCGACCATTTTGTTCAGGTCACCGTTGGGGAACAGGCTGCTGGTGGACGCGCCCACCCAGGCGAAGTCCAAGTCCCACGGCATGTACAAGACCCGTCCGTCGTCAGGACGCTGGTAAAGGCGGAGATTGTGCTGCGCGCCGCGAGCGTAATTGTCGCCCACGTTGCCGAGAATACTGCCGGCAAAGGCCCGCAACCATTGGTCCACGTCGATCACGTCATCAATCGCATTCAAGAATGCCGTGCCCGTCAGGCCGAAAGTTTTTCCCAAAGTCTTGATCGGCTCGAAATTGTCCTCGTCGCGCTGATTGCGAATTTGGAAGTTCCAGCGATACGCCTCGTCATTGTCTCCCAGACTTCGGATCGGCACGCCCAACACGGAATCCGGTTGCGGCAGCTTCAATCCTTCGGGCGTGCCATCGCTGGTCGTCGTGGGGAAGTAGATCAGTTCGTATTTATACAGATACCCGTTGCTGCCGTTGGCATACGCGGAATCAAGATAGTCGTTGGAGTACGTACCCATCACCAACTGGGCGGCACCGGTATGCGTGGGCTGCGGAGTAATCACGCGAACCATGTCGTTGTAGAGCGAGGGGATCCCGCCGGCGCGGTTCATCAACTGCCACAACACGATCTCGTCTTGCGCGCCGCCGATTCCCGACCAGCCGCCCGACCGATCCAGGTAAACCGACTCGTTTACGCCGCGAAATCGTTCGTCCGGGTGAAAACGGACGTTGAAACTGACGCGATTGGCCGTGTTGCGTCCCCGTTCGCTGGCCCGCAGTCGGACCGCGACGTCATAGAACACGGTTTGCTCGTTGTACACGACCGTCGCGGGCATCTCGTGATTGCTCATGACATTAGTCGGTTCGTGCAGGAATGCGGCGTCCGCCGTGGTCATGATGATGCGGAAGTTGTTGGTCAAGTTCAAATTGGCCTGACCATCCTGCACTTTGATCAGGGCTCGGCTTTCCGGCCCGGCGGCCGGGAAAGTCGACGCGGCGCCAAGCGAATCCAGTCCGCGTACGTAAAATTGCACGATCGTATTGGCTGCTTGTCCGGGAATCGTGCCGACGTACGAATCTCCGCTCGCCGACATCATCGTTTCGTTCCACGCGCCGCCGTCCTCCGACCAGAACAAGGTCATGGTGTCCATGCCATCGGGATCATCGGCCGTGACCGTCACGGCGATGGGTTGGGCGGCGGCAGGAACGATGGGGCTATGCAGCAGGCCGGCATAAGTGGGCCCCGCGTTGGCGACCGCCGTGGAGTTTGCCGCGCCCGGCGTGCCGTGAACACTTGGAACCGGCAGCAAGGTGGTTTCCGCAACGCGATTGAAATAGAGCCGCGTGTTCAGTTGATTCGATGCCCCCAACCATTTCGCGCGGAACGAGATTTCGTACTCCGTGCCGTCGACCACCGATTCGCCATTGGCAAATGTCGTCTCGACGTGGTTGTGCATGTGCTCCGTCGGCCCCGTCGCCACCACATGCAAGACGTTGTTACCCGGTTCGTCGGGATCCTCGATCACTTGCGTCAGCCCGTGGCTGCCGTGCGTCCCGAGCAGCCGATATGCCGTGGTTCCGCTGTCGAACGTGCTGTTCTGAATGAACTCGATCGCCGCGCCGTCGGGATCTTCCACGACGTGGATATCGTCGATCAGAAACTCGCCCGCGTCCAACAGCCCGAAAACAAATTCGCTCCACCTGGTCGGGTTGTTTCCCGGCGTGTTCGACGCGATCCCGCGGAGGACCACCTGCTGCCACGTGCTGCGAGCCGTTTCGTCGCTCGCGCGCCACGACTCCGCTTTCGCATTGTCCGCATCCGGGTCCATTAACTCCAGACTGGAACCGCCGCCGTCGGCAAACAGCGGCCAGCGACCACCATCGTAGTAGTGCACTTCGTCGGCCGGGTTCTTCGCAGTGTCGATCAACTGCACCAGCGCATCACTATTGGAAAGCCGGCCGCTGTAGCTGCCGACGACGGTAGCTGCGGGGTACTTCGCTTGCACATCGCCGGCATCCCGCGCCACGACCAGGTATTCGCCGGCGTCGAGCGTAGTCCCGGCGGGAAAGGCGAACTGGACGTCGCCGTCAAGCGTCCATCCGGAAAGGTCCACGTTCGTCGTTGAGCGATTGAACAGCTCGATCCATTCTTCGTCGGACTCGTGGAACCTCTGCCGCACCAATCGCAGTTCGCCGCCGAAATAGGCATCCGTATCTCCGGCCCCGGACTGATGCAATTCGACAGCCAGGACGTTCGTCCCGGTTACCAGCGGCCCGGCGGGAAGGATCACGCCCGCCTGCCGGGTGGGAAGACCAATCGCCGATGCCGCCGGCGTCGCATGATTTACCGTCCCCGCAGGCATGTTCTGACGCAGGACCTCGACACCGTTAAGATAAAAGATCGCGCCGTCGTCAACGAAATGGTCCAGCAGCAAAGAGACCCCGTCGACATCTTCGTTCAATGTAAACTCGTGGCGAAAATAGAACGTGCTGGGTCCCGCTGCAAGCGGCGTCGCGACATTCACGGCGGTCGCGGCGGAAGCATGATCCCCGATTTGTGTGTCGGACAGGGCGTAGTCATACAGCGCGACTTCGTCGATCACACCGTGAAACGGTTCCGCGCAACAACCCAAGCTGCCAATATGGGCGGTCGCCGGGCCGCCGGAGATCATATTCGATCCGGCGCCGATGATCGTGCTGTAACGCAAGGTACCGTCAATCCAAATGGCTTTTTGTCCGCTGGCAGCGTCGTAAGTGGCCGCCAGGTGATGCGGATTGCCATCCTTCAGCATGGCCAACGTCGGTCGCCCAGCGATGCCGTCCAGCGGCATGTCCAATTCACTGTACCCGGTGCCGTCGTTAATGCCGAACGCCAAAACGCCGCCGAACTCCTGAAACGAGAAGAGCAGCCGGTTGTTGCCATCTTCTTTGCGAAACAGTTCTTCGTAGCGATTCGTGCCGAGGGCCGCATCGATTTGCACGAGTGCTTCGATCGTCACGCCCGTGGTGAAGGAAAACGCGCCGCCCCCCTGCCCTACGTCAACCGTATCGCCAACACTGGCGTTGAACCGCGCCGCGCCGTCCCCCACCAGGCCGCTGGTGCGGGCAGCCGTACCGCCAAACGTGCCGTCGTTGTTTCCGATCTGGTCCAGCGCGTCACTCGTGCCGCTGCTCGATTCGTCGAATGTCCAATACGCGACGGGCGCGTCCGCTTGAATCAGCGCCGCATAATCTACCGCCGATCCGGTGCCGAGGATCCCGCTGCCGCTGGACCAACCGCCGTCATCGAAAGCAGGTTCGCGCCAGGCGACGCCCAGGTCCGTGTCCGATTGCTCGTACCGCCACGTGTCGTCCAGGGCCACGAGCGTGGTCACCTCCTCATCGCCGGACGACGACCGGACAGGGAACGCGTGGTACAGGATCTCGCTGATCACGACTTACTCATGAAAATCGAAATCATTCGGTCCCGCAGGCGTTGCCGTACTCGGGTAAAGCCAGCGGCCGTCGTGCTGGTTGGATCGGCCGCGCAAGCGATTGGTTACCACGCGGGCATCGTTGACCGACGCCTTTCCCGGCGCATACAGGAAGACGCGGTCACCCGCCTGCACGTCAAAACCCAACTCGGATTCCTCGATCACCCGGTACGCGCCGGCAGCCAGTGTTTCGGCAGGCAGCGTATACTCGCGCGTGCCGTCTCCGTCGATCGACACCACGTAGTTGTCGATTGGCAACGGCGCGCCGCTGCGATTTTCGAGTTCCAGCCAGAAAGGATCGGCGGACGCGGCGGGAATTTCGTTGATCACCAGCGGCGCGGCGAGGTTCGGGTCCGGCGGCGTTTCGATGACTTGCAGCGTCACGCCAAACAACGCATCCGTGCTGCCGGCAGCATGATGCACTTCCACGGCGAAGCTATTGGGTCCTGTTACCAGGCCGCTCGCCGGCAAAACCACGGTGGATGTGTCCAGCGGATCGGCGACTTCAGACAACGCCGCGGTACCGTAGCTGACCGCGCCGGCCGGCATGTTCTGTCGGTGAATTTCTTGGCCGTTGAGATAAAACACGGCGCCGTCGTCGACGATGGGTGTCAGCGACAGCTGTGCGTTGGCGACGTCGCCCGTGAAGTTAAACTCCGAGCGGAAATAGTACGTGTTCGCCGCGTCGGACAGTTCCGTCGCGACCGCCGGTCCGTCAAACGCCGTGTCCAAACCATACTCGGTTTCCAGGTACGTCCCCACCGCTTCGAAATCGGCACTCGATAGTTCGTCGGCATACATCAGCAATTCGGCAATATCCCCATTCCATCCGCCGTTACCGTTGGTAGCGTGGCGGCCGATGTTGATCGGTTGCGGCAGCAAGGGATTGCCGACATCGGCCGTCGCGGCTTCGAGCACGCCGTCGACCCAGATTTCAAATTGATGGTCCGTCGCGTTGCGCCGCAGCGCGACGATCTGGAAATCGCTGGTGGAAATCGCCGAGGTGGACACCGGTCCGCCCAAACCGCTGCCATTGGTGTAACGCGTCTGATAGCCGTAGCTACCATTGACGGCCTTTAACGATACCAGCGGATTCCCGTTGGCAATCGTATTACGGTCGAACAGGTACGTTCCACTGCCGTCGGTGATGCCGCCGTTCTGCTGCGCAGCATTGGCGCGAACGACTGCGAAGTAGACAAAACCACCGGT
This sequence comes from uncultured Planctomycetaceae bacterium, assembly GCA_937967665.1. Taxonomy (GTDB): domain Bacteria; phylum Planctomycetota; class Planctomycetia; order Pirellulales; family Pirellulaceae; genus CALBSZ01. The sequence goes on along the minus strand of CALBSZ010000635.1, from coordinate 4,767 downwards.
GTCGGGAATGTTCGGCGCGAGCGACGTGCGAAATTCGTCGTTGCCGTCGAAACGCACCACGGCCTTGCCTGACAGAGTGACCGCTTGCTGGAATGTGGGATTACCTCCCGCTGTGGCATCCTGCGCTGCGCCGTCGCCGGTCGCCAGGTCGCTCCAGGTGGTGAAGGTCGCCCCGTCCGCGACTCCCGTAATCTCTTCGGCTTTGAAGCGTTCGACCAGGTCTTGCGTGACGGTGAGCTGGTTGGTGGGATTCTCGTCGAATTCGGTATCGAACAGCGACTGCCCGGTGTGCCACGTCGAATCATCGAAGCTGACTGTCTTCCAGTTCGCGTTCTGGGCCGCGCCGTCGTCCTGAAAACGCCACGTCGAATGCTGGTCGACGAGTGTCGTGATGGTCGGCTGGCTGGGCAGTGGGAAATTCAGCTGGCCCAGCGTGCCCCCCACCTGAAGACTCGGCCGCCAATTTGCGGCGTCCGGACTGCCGGCATCAGGAGACGACTTGGCCAGCGAAACGCCGGAACCATCGGGAGCAACGGGCCACGGTCCGTCGTCACCGTATTCCAGCCAATCCATCAGCCGGCCACTGTTGCTGCGCAGTTCGAGTAATTCGCCCGCGTTCGAGAGTTTTCCGGAAAAGGGGCCCAGCGCGTCGGCGAAACCGGTCGCCGTTTGCAGCGCCAGCGGTGAAGCCGCGACGACCACATGACCACCTCCGGGAACGATCGTGCCGACGGGAAAAGTAAAGTCGATCCCCTCCGCCAATCTCCACTCCGAAACGTCCATGTCCACGGCCATCTGATTGTGCAGTTCCACCCATTCCAACGCATCCTCGTCGCCGGGAGGATGATACATGACTTCATGAAAGACCACCGTGCCGCTCAACACGCAACGCGGCTCGAGGCGTTCCAGGAACGCTTGGCGCCGTTTCGAGACTCGACGTGCTGGTTTTCTTCGCACAGACAAGAACCATTACCTAGGGGAACAAGCAGCCGCGTTCTGGGACGGTCCCGAGACAAAATCCTCATGGCCCGTCAGGTTGGAAAACGCGACGTCCTTGGCGGCGGGAAAAGACTCGGAAGACAAGTCTACAGTCTAGCTGGACAAACGGTTTGAAGAAAGGATTTCGTCAGAATGGCCCTCGAGTCGGCGTGGGGGCTTCGCCGCCGCCAGTCAGGTAGCGGGTTGATCCGCCCCCCGTCACTTCAAGTTGCCGGCTTGAGAAACCGCCGCCGCCAGCGAAAGCGAATCGGTAAGGTGCACGGTCAACTCGTCCAGAAAGACCTCACCGAGCCCCGCCAGGGAGATGCTGACGGTGAGCGGCTCCTGTCGGGTCGCGATCCGATAGAGCGAAAACTCCTGCCAGCCTTGAGTCTTGCTGACCCGGTGCGCCAGGTCGACACCCGTGATGGAGTCCATGATCATCAAGCCGTCGGGGTGATCGGTGACGGCCGCGTCGCAGCGGACCCAACCATGAATGCGTACCAGCTGCCCGGCACGCACGTTCACCGGCCCGCTGGAAATCGTCAAGCTGGCTGGTTCGCCCGGCATTTTCTGGCCCGCCGGCAACCAGCGACTGAGATGCAGGCAAGAGGATCCGGATACGGCTTGCTCCACCGTGAGTTCGACTTGGGATTGGACGACGGTTTCGTTCGATTCAAAGCGGCGCCAACCACTTTGCAGCAGATGCTCCATCTTTTCGAAACCACCCGCCGGTAACAGGTTGTTGCTCCACTGCGCCGCGGATAAATTCCGAATCGTCTGCCAGTGCACGGGTAACGTCGCCAAGCGCAAACACAGCGGGCTGGACACGGACGAAGGAAAGGATTGGCTGGCATTCTGGAAGTGAATCTGCTGTGCCCGCGTCAGAAACTCGGCCGCCCGAGACGCGAAGTCTTCCGTCGAACCGTAGTCGCCTGTTGACAACAGTCGCTCCGACCGAGCCAGCGTGGCGCGGGCCAGGCGGATCCAATCATTCGCCTTCGGTGAGGGACGTGCCTGTGACAGCTGCTGGTCAACGCCTGCGACGACGCTCAGCCACTCGGTAGCAAGCTCCTGGCGCAACTGCGCGGAGCGGTGCTTGCTCTGCGACGACTCTTTCGTCAGGTAGTGAACGACCAGCGGGTTCTGTGTCAGCACCACGGCAGTGGCGAGTCCCGCTTCGTCCAAAACGACTTCAATACCGCCGGCGACGCGCTCGTGCCGCAGTGTCTTCAAACCGGCCGATGTGATCTGGTACGTGTAGGCACCATCGCCCGCGACACTAATGAAGGATGCTTTCTTGCTGCGCGGGGAACTGGTGACGAACTGCTGACCTGGCAACGCGCGAATCAACAAAACCAACTTCGCGCGCTCCGTTTCCAGGACGTAGCCATCGATGTCTTCCCCCGCGATCTCAAACGACTGCACGACACTGGCACCGGCGAGCCAGGGTTCCAGCAATCTAAGTTCGCCGTTGATCAGCTCCAGCGTCTTGGCACGCAAACGCGTCGTGCCATCGTTCGCGTCGAGTCGCGAGTGAGAATGGAAAACCAGCCCGCGGCTGCCGGCGGCAATGGCACGATAGACCAGCAAGCGAATCTGATCCGGTTCCACTTGACTGACCTCGCTGCCGGGCACGCCAAAGGCGTACAGCTGTTCCACCAGCGCTGCACTCGGTTCGGATTGAATGGCTGCCCACACGGGCGTGCCCGGACGCATTGCACGCTGCCGAAATCGCAGCCACTCGGTGTAGCGTGACAGTTCAAAACTGGTCTGCAGGACCGTACGGTCCAGCAGCAGTACGTCCAGCGTACGACTGTAGTTCCAGCTGGATTGCTCGACAACGCCAAGAATAGGTCGCTGCAGTGGGTCCGACTGGCGAAGGCGGTCCGCGAAATCACGGACTCGCGGCAGGTCGGCCCCGGCGAGCTGTTCGCCGAGATTCCAGGCCAGCACGGATTCGTGCGCCGCAGTGATCACGCCCAGCGGCGGCGGAGCAATAATCCAGATGCCATGCCGCGCTGCCTCGGCCAGTTCGCGCTCGCTGGGCGGGTCGGCCAGGTAGACCGTGTTGAAGCCCAGTGACTTGAGAAATTCGAAGGGTTCGCCATTGTGTTGGATGGCTTTGACAAACTCCGGTCGGCCGCCAGCCAGAAGCACCGAGCCTTGCAGGTGGGCGCCCGCCGCCTCGTTGTTCAACGTCGCGTTCACCGGGTGGGCCACCACGCCGAGGTCACCATGGGATCCCGTTCCGATATGTCCCGCAATCTCCAAATCGTCCGTCCAGAGATTGAGGACTCCGGGTTGGGTGTAGGCGTTCAATACGACAAGGTCCAAGTAGGCTTCTCGGCCGTCGATCTGAGGATCCAACCTGGCGCGGAGAATGCGAATTTGCCGCTCCAATTCAACTTCGATGTTGGGGATCGACAACTGTTGCCAGGTGCCAGGCCGATCGTAGGTCTCGCCCTGAACCAGTACGGTCACCGGCTTCCCGGAACGCTGGTCGAGAGAACGAGGCAAGACAATGCGGGCCAGCATCTGCACGCCAGGACGATCCGCCAGGACCCAGAGGCTTGGCGCGAGTTCAGGGATGACCCGCGCTGCATCCACGGCATGAATCAAGTGCGCGAAGGTACCCCGCTGCGCAGCCACTTGTAGGAACTCGCTCGCATGTCCACCGTGCTTCTGCCGAAGCGTACGGTGCTGGTCGACCAGCCGCGCCTGGCAATCCGAGTCGACAAGCTGCCACGTCGTTTGCGGTGATTCAAACGTATGACGCTGATTCGCCAAGGTGCCCTGGGCGGGAAGTAGCGTCAGAGTCGTGGCAATACTCAGAACCGTCACCCAAATTGCCAGGAATTGCCGCTCGCGGCGCATCGAGATTTGTCGGGGCGAGACGGAGTTCATAGAATCAGATCCGGTGCTGCCGCGCGTGAGGCAAAAAGACAACGTCGGCCTCGAGACGGTTAAATTTGACGTAAAGCGAGCTTGTATCAGTATTTGTGATCTCAATCCAGATCAGACTATGGTGCTTTTTCAGGACACGGCACCGGAGACAAAAACACATCCAATTCCGTAACACCTTTTATGCAAGACACTTACGACAAACAGCATGCCTGGCCCCGCAGCTTGGCACGGCGACTGCATTCCTTGGATCTTATCGCCGCAAACCCAGGAGACCGCACCACATGACGACAACACCTCGAATGAACAGTAGCAAAGCCGATGAACTTCCTAAAGACCTGATCGAACTGGCCGATGCCATCTCGCGCTTGCCGGTCGAAGACCGCACGGAACTGGACCCGATCCTCGCCCGAGTCATGGAGAGCACCAAACGACGCCGTCGTATCTTGAACCTGGTCCAGGAGGCGCTCAGCCAGCTGCGCCTCGACATGAAGTACCTGGTATTCGACCTGGAGGCAACCCGCCGCGAACGAGACGCGTTGCGAGCGGAGCAAGGGGACGACCCGAATTCAGACGAAGATTGAACTGGTAGCGCAGCGTCAACGGGAGCGGAACGAGGACCGACTTCATCGTCGTATTCGATTAGCCCTAAGACTCCCTTGGATCGATGGTGCCTGTCCCTCTTTCGCGCATGTCCCCCTTTCGCGCAGATGAACCGCAGATTCACGTGGATTCGCGGACGAGTCAAAATATTTTTTCGGCATTTGCAAGCAATTCACACTTTTCCTCACCCGTCATCGTCCCGTTCCCAAATCGCTTGGAAACGGGGCGTTTTCTTGTGGCAGGCAACGCTGACTCCGAACGCTTTGGTACTTCGCCTTGCCT
>CALBSZ010000634.1 GCA_937967665.1 uncultured Planctomycetaceae bacterium | reverse complement strand
CCCGTTTGATCGACTGCTTGATCCAGTAGCTGGCGTAGGTGCTGAAGCGGGTGCCCATGGCGGGGTCAAATCCCTCTACCGCGCGCAGCAACCCCAGGTTTCCTTCTTCGATCAAATCCTGCAGGCTCAAACCTTTGCCGGTGTAACCGCGAGCGATATTCACGACGAGCCGCAAGTTTGCGCGGACCATGCGATCGCGGGCGCGAACGTCGCCGTCGGCGATGGCCCCGGCCAGTTCCTGCTCGTCGTGTGCGGAAAGCAGCGAGGTTTCGTTGATTTCGCGGAGATACGTTTCCAAAGGTGTTTGCAATGAAGACGAAGAATCCAGGCGATTCCGAGACGCTTCATATTCGATAGGGGCATCCACTTCAATTTCTTCAAAACCATCAAGGTCCAGATCTTCAGCAGCGTCTTGGCGTCGTAGCCGTGGCATAGTCGGCTCCGTAGGGAGGGAGGATATCGGAGTTGGTAACGGGAAGTGCCTTACGTCCTTGCTGCAAGCGGGCGATCCTTCGCTGTCGTTCCCACATGTTCGGAGTACAAAATGGGCGTAAGTTATTTCACAAACAAGATATCGTCGACAGTTTGCGTGAAACTGTAGCGATAGGGTTGGCTGTGCACGTGCACGGAATGTTCCCACACCGACGGGTATGCCGAAAAAAACGGCCCGGCAATTCGTTGACCGCCGGGCCGTGAGGTTATTCCAGTTGCTCAGAATGTGACGCGGTTGTTATGCGTCCTTTTCCGATTCTGCTGAATCATCCTGACCGGACGAACTCGACTCGTCCGTGGCCATCTTGGGTGAAATCAGGGGACCGGATTCGCCGAGTCCCCCCTTCAAGTCCTCGGGGGAAATGCGTTCGACACCGGATGACGAACCGGTCGCATCGGCCGCGGCGGCCAAGGTATCTTCGTCCTCCGCCCACTCGACACGCTTCCGCGACAGGCCGATCTTACGATCCTCCGTATCCACGCGCAAGATCTTCACTTCAATCTGGTCGCCGACTTTGACGATCTCTTCCGGATTTTCGACCTTGTGATCGGCCAGTTCCGAAATGTGGAGCAATCCTTCCAGGCCGTCTTCCAATCCAACAAAGACGCCGAAGTTCGTGATCTTCGTCACGGCACCCGTAATGACCTGACCAGCCTGATAGCGATCCGGAATGTCGGTGGCCCACGGATCGTTGTCCATCTGTTTCAGACCCAAGGCAATGCGGCGACGATCCTGATCCACCGAGATCACCTTGCATTCGATTTCCTGCCCCTTCTCCAGCATTTCGCTGGGATGGCTGATCTTGCGGGTCCAGGACATATCGGAAACATGCAGCAGGCCGTCGATACCCTCTTCCAATTCAATGAAGGCTCCGTAATTCGTCAGGTTTCGGATCTTGCCCTTCACCATTTTGCCTTCCGGATAACGTTCCGAAGCGGTTTCCCACGGGTTGGACGTGGTTTGCTTCATGCCCAGGGAGAGCTGCTGCCCTTCCTTGTCGACACCCAGGATGACGACGTCGATCTCATCACCGATCTGAACGAGTTCGTTGGGATGGTTAATGCGCTTGGTCCAGGACATTTCGCTGATGTGCACGAGGCCTTCGATGCCCGGTTCCAGCTTGACGAACGCGCCATAGCTCATGACATTGACCACCTGTCCCTGGTGCGTGGCGCCCACTTTGTATTTCTCCTCGACACCTTCCCAAGGGTTGGGAGTTTGTTGCTTGAGGCCCAAGGCGAGCTTGTGCTTCTCGCGGTCGATCTTCAGGATCGTGACTTCGATTTCCTGATCAATGGAAACCATTTCCGACGGATGGCCGATACGCTCCCAGCTCATGTCCGTGATGTGCAGCAGGCCATCGATGCCGCCCAGGTCGACGAAGGCGCCGAATTCGGCAATGTTCTTGACCACGCCCTTGCGCGTCTGTCCCTCTTCCAGTTCTGCCAGCAATTGTTCCCGATCTTCCTCGCGCTGCTTTTCGATCAACGAACGGCGGCTGACGACAATATTGCGACGCGACTCGTCAATCTTCAAGACTTCACATTGTACAACGCGACCGATGTAGTCGCCGATATCGCCCGGGCGGCGAATGTCCACCTGGCTGGCTGGCAAAAATACATTGACACCAATGTCGACCAGCAACCCGCCCTTGATCTTGCGAGTGACGGTGCCCGTGACCACCTGGCCCTCCGCCACGGTGGACATGACCTTTTCCCATTCACGAATCTTGTCGGCCTTGCGCTTGCTGACCGACACCATTCCGTGAGGATCGTCGGCCGGACCAAGCTCGTCCTCCATCTCTTCAATGAGCACGTCGACCGTCTGGCCGACTTCGGGCGGGTCTTCATGATCCTCCCATTCACTGCGAGGAATCGTACCTTCACTCTTGAATCCGACATCGACGAGCACGGCATCTTCATTGATGCGAATGATCCTGCCGGTAATGATCTGATTGACTTCAACGTCGGTCTCGGCGGCAACGGCAACGCCGGCGAACGATTCCATATCGGTATCGTCTGGAAAGTACGCGTTTAATTCGTCGTTTAGTTCTGGATCGCTTTCCAGATTACGGATGAGATTACGATTTACCATGAGTTTAAGAATCAGTAACAAAAAACGGATGGAAGCCCTTGTACCGGACCGCCACGCAGCGGCCCCAGAAAAGTCAAGTGCAATCCGTCAAACGTATCAGGTTTAACCTGCTGCCACAATGGTAGATAGGGCGATATCCCCGCAGGTTTTGGCAGTCCTACGCAAGAAGCATCAAGCATTATCGGCAATTTAGGGGTGTTGATACCAGCTTACGTGTTGCTAGCGGAGCGCCAATTGCTAGCGGAGCGCCAAAGCCGCGTCAGTAGCCGTACCTGGCCTGAAAATGGAGAATCCGGGCCCGTGGGCAGACGAAGGGCGCCGGTGGACGCAGCGAGCCGGCGTCGACGGCTGGCGGTTAAACCCAATACTGTTAAATTTTCACGTGGGACGGGCACTCATGCCCTTCGTTCATACCACATCTTGTGCGAGCGTGAAAATGCCAGCACAAGATGTGACGGGCAAGAGTGCCCGTCCTACATACTTTGAACGGTATTGCGGTTAAACCGATTGCTGCAGGAACTTAGGATCGAGTCAAAGTGGCGCTGTCCGCATTATTCCACGCCGAAGCGTTCGGCCAGGCGATATTTATCGTCGACGCCGATCAGAGAGTTGAATTCGGCAAAGGAGATCAGTTGGTCTTCTTCCCCTAGCGTCGTCCCGTCGGCACGGAGCTTCTGGAACAGCCGCGTGATGACCTTGGCGGACGAGAATAAGCCGCAGAGCGGATAAAGGATCAAGTGAAAACCGATTTCCGCCAGTTGGTCTCCTGAAAGCACGGGCGTCCTGCCCCCTTCGATCATGTTGGCCACATTCGGCGCCGGGGAACGCTTGCCGATTTCGACCAGGTCCTCGACGCAGGTCGGCGCCTCAATAAAACTGGCGTTCGCGCCGGCCGCCCGCGCCTGTTCGACCCGCGCGACGGCTTCGTCTATGCCGTGCACGGCTAGCGCGTCGGTGCGGGCCACGATAAAGAAGTCGCGGTCCGCGCGGGCCTCCACGGCCGCCCGGATCTTGTGAATGTATTCGGCACGTTCGATTACCTTCTTGCCGCGCATGTGACCGCAGCGTTTCGGCCAAACTTGATCTTCCAGAAAGCAACCGGCGGCACCAGCGGCGATGAGTTCCTTTACGGTGCGGTAAACGTTGAGTGGATTGCCGTAGCCGGTATCGGCGTCGACCAGGATGGGTATGTCGACGCTCATGCAAATGCGCCGCGCGCGCTCGAGCATCTCGGTCTGCGTCAGCAAGCCCAGGTCGGGTTCGCCGATAGCTGTGGCGGCGACGGAGTAGCCGGAAATGAAGCCCATTGGGAAGCCGACCTGGGCGGCGATCCTGGCCGACAGGGTATCGTAGATTCCTGGAAAGGCCGTCGTTCCCAGCCGATCCAGAAGGTTTCCAATGGTGGTCTGCACGAAAGCTTCTCGCGTCTTGGTCGTCAGGCCAGGATGTCGCGGTAGATCCGCCCTTCGTTCTGGTCGATGCGTTCGGGCCGGCCCTTGTGGGTGTAGATCAGCTGCTTGTGGTCGACTCCCAAGATATGCAGGATCGTCGAATGCAAGTCGTGGACGTGCAAACGTTCCTCCACCGCGTGAAGTCCAACTTCGTCCGTGGCGCCGATCGTACGACCGCCTTGCACGCCTCCTCCGGCCATGAACATCGTGAAACCGGTCGGATTGTGGTCTCGGCCGTTTCCTTTTTCGCTCATCGGCGTCCGACCGAATTCACCGCCCCAAACGACCAGGGTCTGATCCAGGAGCCCGCGTCGTTTCAAGTCTTGCAGCAGCCCGGCGACCGGCTTGTCCATCTGGCCGCACATTTTGGTATGGTTCGCTTCGATGCCGCTGTGCGCGTCCCATTTGCTTCCCGCGCCATGATACAACTGAATGAAACGCACGCCGCGTTCCACCAGCCGTCGTGCCAGCAGGCAGTTGCGACCGTACTTGGCTGTATTCTCATCATCCAAGCCGTACAACGCCTTCGTTTCGGCCGTTTCGTCCGACAGGTCAATCGCTTCCGGCGCTTCGGTCTGCATACGAAACGCCAACTCGTAGCTGCGAATGCGGGCGTCGAGTTCGCTATCCTGCGGCCGCTGATCGGCATGGCGCTGGTTGATCGCCTGGAGGTACGACAGTTTCCTCTGCTGGCGCGAGCTTCCCACGGACTTGGGTGTTTCGAGATTATCGATGGGAATTCCGCTGACAGAGAACGGCGTCCCTTGATAAACCGCCGGCATGAAACCGGAACTCCAATTCCGAGCGCCGTTGGCAATCGCATCGTTGTTATCCTGCATGACCACAAAGGCCGGCAGGCTTTCGTTTTCGGAACCGAGCCCATACGTCACCCAACTGCCCAGCGAGGGCCGCCCGGCGAACTGTGTGCCGGTGTTCATCTGGCAGACGCCGCCGGAGTGATTGATGCCGTTGGTCCAGCAGGAACGGATCACGGCCAGGTCGTCGGCGCATTGGGCGATGTGCGGCAACCAGTCGGAAATCCACAATCCGCTTTCACCGTGCTGTTTCCATTTTCGTTTGGACGGCAGCACGGGGGAATCGAATTCGCCCATAGCCGTGATCACGCGTTTGAAGGATTTTGGCAGCGGCTTGCCGGCCAGTTCCTGCAACGCGTCCTTCGGATCAAACAGATCCAGGTGACTCGGTCCCCCTTCCATGAACAGGAAGATGACGCTTTTCGCGCGGGCGTAATCGTGCTGCTTCTTCGCCGCCAGCGGATTCCCCCCAGCGCGAACTTCATCGCCCAGCAGATGAGCTAAAGCCAGCGCCCCGAACCCGGCACCCGCGTTGGCCAACATCTGTCGTCGATTGGAGTAGGTGATCATTTGGCACTACGATCGATAGGTAATTGGTCGAACATGGTTTGCCTGCGAGTCCCGTCATTATACCGCGCTCGCCCGCATTTTTCACGCCGAAGTCGCTCGAGTTACCTGCCAATCCATCAACAACGGCCGCAGTTCGGCAATCAAGAAGAACGATCCGGCCACACAAATCAAACCGTCCCCTGGCGTTCGGTGCAAGGCAGATTGCCAGGCTTCCAGCGGTTCCGCCACCACGGTCACGATGGCGTTTGTGTCGCACTGCCGGGCAACCTGGGCCAGCATTTCCGGGTCGGCAAAGCGGGGGTTGTCGGAAAACCGGGTCAGGAAGACCTGGCCGAACTGTGGCAGCAATCGTTCCAGCATGCCGCGGGCATCCTTGTCGCGATTGGTGGCGAAAACGAGCGTCCGCGATTTGTCGGCGTCTTGCGTACGCAGCACGTCCACCAGCGCCTGGACCGACGCCACGTTGTGTGCGGCGTCCAGGATGGTGACTGGCGTGGTCGCGAAGCGTTCGATCCGGGCGGGGCAAAACGCAGCGGACAATCCCTGTCGGATATTGGCCTCCGAAATACTCCAGTGCCGCTTGGCCAGCTGCCGCACGGCGGCGACGGCCACCGCGGCGTTTTCGGTCTGGTGCCGTCCGATCAGCGCAGTCCGTAATTGCGGCAGGGAAAGTTCCGCGTCGACGTAGTCGAACGTCTCCTGCCAGCGGCCGTCGTCCTTGCCGCGATAGCGCGTCTGAAAATCGCGGCCAAGCAGCAAAAGGGGGCTGCGCGCGGCTCGGGCGGCGGAGGCAATCGCCGCTGCCGGTTCCGTCTTGGTGACTCCCGAAACGACCGGCACGCCCGTCTTGATGATGCCCGCCTTTTCTCGTGCAATGGCCGTCAACGTATTGCCCAACTGCCGTGTGTGGTCGAAGCTGATGCTGGTAATCGCACAGACCTCGGGCAGGCAGACGTTGGTGGAATCCAATCGCCCTCCCAACCCGACTTCCAGTACGGCAACGTCCACGCTCTTTTCGGCGAAATACAACATCGCGGCTGCCGTGGTGATTTCGAAGTAGGTGGGCCCGGCCGTACCGGTCGCGTCCGCTTCCGCGTCGAGTCCTTCGACGACGGCTTGAATGCGGGAGAGCAGACCCACCATGGCATCCGGCGGGCAGCAGAGACCGTTTACGTTGAGACGTTCTTCGACCGCTTCCAGATGGGGCGACGTGTAGAGCCCCGTGCGGTATCCCGCTTGCCGGAGAATGGCGGCGACCATGCCGGCCGTCGACCCTTTGCCCTTCGTTCCCGCGATGTGCACCGCGGGCAAGCGGAGTTGAGGATCACCGAGTCCTGCGAGCAGCCGGCGCATGCGGTCAAGTTTGAAGTGGCTGCTCTTGTACGGGACCAGCGTCGTCCGTTCATAATTGATCCGGCCGAACAGGAATTGCATCGCCGAATCGTGATCGACAATGGCGGGCAGTGTTGTCATGGGCGGGAAACTCGACCGGTTCGTAATCTTGCCTTGTTGCTGCTCAGGCACGGTTCGGAAATACAGGCACGGTTCGGAAATACAGGCACGGTTCGGAAATAGCGGTATCTGGGATGCTCGCAGAGTACACGGTTGATGGAACAGGAGATAGCAGAAATAACGGAGTGGGTTCTCTCTTTCCTCTGTCTAATTTGTTCCCGATTGGCGTGCACGTCCAGGTCAATGCGTCGGGAAAGCTAGTGTAGGGCAGCGCCTTTCCCGGCAAAGGGGACTCGAATCAGGTGAGGGTGTCTTGAGAGGGATTTTCCCCAGTGCCAACCTGGAATAGGTTTACCCAGGGACAGCGAAAACAGGGTCAAATCCCTCTGCTGACTCTGTTGGCTCCTGTTCAGCCATATAGCCATAATTTGCCAAATACCTAAGTTCAACTTGAATCTTTACCTAAGCGGAGTTTGACGGCGCTGACACCACCGCATCCAGGTTGCCGCGGCTCCTCTTTTCCGCAGCTTCGAGCGGCCGCCTTGCCATTGTTTCCAGCGATCCTGGGTCACAAATCGACAGCCGCGACCGGGGACGCCGCGCTGCTTGCGGTAGCGGGAAATCTAACCTATAGTGAGTGATTCGCCGAGGCCGGCAGTACATTCCGCCGAGGCCGGCCGCCGCGTTCCGAGCCCTTCATCGACCGTTCACATTTCGGTTTCGGCGGCAGCAGTAAAGCGACGTTTTTTTCAAAATTCCTGAACTGGCTGGCTGTCGCGGTCGTATACGACGTTGCCTGGATCTCTTCCGCGACCATCCTGCACGAATTATACGGAGCGAGACAATATGGAAACCGTGGCTGAACCGCAGAAATCGAGCCACGTTGACGATACCGACGTCGTAATCGAAACACGCAATCTCAGCAAAGTTTACCGAGATTTCTGGGGGCGTCAAAAGGTCCGGGCCTTGAAAGCGCTGGATCTGGAGGTGCGGCGCGGAGAGATTTTTGGCCTGCTGGGGCCGAATGGGTCCGGAAAGTCAACGACAATCAAGCTGTTGCTGGGGTTGTTGTTCCCCAGCAGCGGACAAGCACTGCTCTTCGGAAAAGAGGCTAGCGACGTCGCCAAGAACGAGCGCATCGGCTACCTGCCGGAGGAATCCTACCTGTACAAATTCCTGAACGCCGAAGAGACGCTCGATTTCTACGGCCGACTGTTCGACATGCCGGCCGCGGTGCGCAATGAAAGGATTCCCAAGCTCATCGAAGAGGTCGGTTTGACCCGCTCGAAGCGGCGGCAGTTGAAAGAGTACTCTAAAGGAATGACTCGGCGCATCGGGTTGGCTCAGGCACTGATTAACGAGCCGGAACTGATCCTGCTGGACGAACCGACAACGGGATTGGACCCGAACGGGATTCGCTGGATGAAGGACAAGATCCTGCGACTGCGGGACGAGGGAAAGACCATCTTGATGTGCAGCCACCAGTTGGCCGACGTCCAGGACATCTGCGATCGCATCGCCATTCTCTATCAGGGAGAGCTGAAGGAACTTGGCCGCGTGGACAGTCTGCTCACGGTCCAGGATATCACTCAGGTACGCGCACGAGGACTCGGCGCGGAAGCCCAGGAGGAAATCAAGGAGGTGATCGCCAGGCACCAGGGCGAGCTTGTTTCGATTGACAATCCCACCCTGACGCTGGAAGAATTGTTCTTGAACGTCCTGCAGGAGAGTGAAGAACGACCTGGCATGCGGCACCAAGGAAACTGACACATCTGTGCCTGGCTGGCAGGCGAGCTTCCAGCGTCCGTCTCCCGCAAGGCTTTTTCGCAAGACATTCCGAGACTGTTACTGCCGTGACGATAGAAGAACGCGTTCCGACGTTTTTTGAATGGCTGCTGCCCAGCGCCGACGGTATTGGCGCGCTGGTGAAGCTCATTATCGTCGCCTCGGCCGTCACTTTTTTGGGGCTTTTCGTCAGCTACCTCATCGCGGCCGTACGGCACGGTCCGATCGAAGCCTTTTATCGCGTCGCCAAGGTTCTCTTCACCGGTGTCGGCGACCTGTTTCGCACTTCGCCGCGGCGCGTACTGGCCATGGCTCGGTTGGCCATCCAGGAATCGATCCGGCGCTGGGTGATTGTCGTATTCGCGATTTTCATCGTCGTGCTGCTGTTCGCGGGGTGGTTTGTGGATCCCGAAAGCACCCAGCCAGCTCGGCTGTATATCAACTTCGTACTCACCGCGACGAACTTTTTTATCCTGGTGCTGGCGATTGTGCTGAGCACGTTTAGCTTGCCCAGTGATATTAAGAATCGCACGATCTACACGGTCGTCACGAAACCGGTTCGCCCAAGTGAAATCATTCTCGGCCGCATCGCCGGTTTCGCTGCCGTATGCACCGTACTGCTGGTGATGATGTGCGGTGTCAGTTACGGGTTCGTCGTACGCGGGCTGGATCATCGTCACAACGTTGATCTGGAAAGCGAAGAGGCCGTTTATGTGAAGGGCGCCGACGGCAAGCCGGTCCTCACCGGCTGGCAGGGCGAGACCACCACGAATGCTCACCACAAGCACACGTTTTTCGTGGACCAGGACGGACACGGCTACACGAACATGAATCGCGGGCATCGCCATCGCGTTGAACGCACGGCCGGCGCCGATGGAAATCCCGTCTATTCTGTCGGGCCCCCGGAAGACGACCTGCTTGCCCGCATTCCGATTTACGGCGAACTCCGGTTTCTCGAAAAGGACGGATCTGTCAAAGAACGCGGTATCAATGTGGGAGATGAATGGCAGTATCGCAGTTATATCGAAGGAAACGCACCGGGGTCGGTCGAGCGTGAAGAAGCGGTTTGGGTTTTCGAAGGTGTTACGAAAGACCGCTTCCCCCACGGCCTGCCGGTGGAGATGACGATCGGCGTCTTCCGCACCTACAAAGGCAATATTGAAAGACAGATTTTAGGCGAGATCTGGCTCAAACATCCGAGCAAGAACTTGGCTTCGACCAAAGATCTATTTGAATCGAAAGAATTCCAGACGCACGCCATCACCTTCTCGCCGACGTTGGAACGGGAGTTAACGGCGGCCGACTTGCAGCGTGGCAGCGCTCGCGACACGAATCGCGAGCTGGATCTGTTCGACCTGGTGGACGACCAGGGGCGCATTGAAGTGCACGTGGCCTGCGCTGAACGGTCGCAGTACTTCGGGATGGCGGCCAACGACATGTACCTGAAGGCAGCGGAAGGACAGTTCTGGTGGAATTTTTGCAAGGGTTACATCAGCATGTGGTTCCAGATGGTGCTGGTCACGACGTTTGGCGTGATGTTCAGTACATTCCTGAACGCCCCCGTGGCGCTGCTCGCCAGCCTGCTCACCCTGGTTTTCGGCATCTTCAAGAAGTTGATTGTCCAGTGGACGTCCGGGCAGATCGAAGGAGGGGGTTCGATCGAATCCGCGGTGCGCATTTTGCGCCAAGATAACGTGATGGTGGATCTGGAGATGAACGCTTATGCTTCCAGGACCGTGAAAGGCGTCGACTGGGTCGTGCAGAAGCTGATTCAGGGGATCACGGAGCTGGTGCCAAGCTACGCCGAATTCAGTGTGTCGGATTATGTTGCCCTGGGTTTTGACATTAACTTCCACCTGCAGTTGATTCAGGGCCTGACGACCATCGTCTTCGTGGTGGCGGTTTCCACCGTTGGATACTTCTTCCTGAAAACCCGGGAATTGGCGGCATGAGTGAGAAACGTTCTTTCTGGCGCAAAGTCATTTATCTTTGCTGCATTGCAGTGTTGCTGATCCCGCTGTACCAGCTGGGCAATCCCGCAGCGGGCCCCGACGGTTCCGGCGGCGGAACGCTGGCGCGATTGAGAAAAGAACACAAGATTTCGCAAGCCAGCCTGGGCGAAATCGATCCCGGCGGCGAAGCGATGAAGCTTTCCACGCTGGGGATGCGCGGGATCGCCGTCAATCTGCTGTGGCTGCAAGCCAATAAGTACAAACGCGTCAAACACTGGGAAGCCGTTTCGGCAACCGTGAATACGATGGTGAAGTTACAACCCAACTTCATTAAAGTCTGGGAGTTCCAAGCGCATAACCTGTCTTACAACATCTCTGTTGAATTTGACGACTACGAACACCGTTACGAGTGGGTCAAGAAGGGAATCAAGTTCCTGGCCGAGGGAACTCGTTTCAATGAAAACGATGTCCGCCTCTCTCATCAGACCGGCTGGTTTCTGGGTCAGAAGATCGGCCGCGCCGATGAACACGAGCAGTTCCGCCGCCTCTTTCGCGAAGACGAGGATTTTCATTTGGAGCTGGACGACTACGTCTTTGTTGACGACGCGCTCGCGGAGATCGGCGGCCCGCCACGCCCCGACAACTGGCTGGTCGGGAGGCTCTGGTACCTCAAGTCGGAGGACATTGTCACCAATCGCGGCGTGCCGATTCGCGGGAAGTCCCCGCTGCTGTTCTATGCCGACGCACCGATGTCCCTGATCAACTTCGCCGGGACCATCGAAAAGGAAGGATACTTTGGCGACCTGGCCCGGAACGCCTGGTCTCAGGCGTACGACGACTACGTGGTGAAATACGGCAACCGCGACATCCTCACTTCGTGGGGCGTGCTAATCAAGCTGGAAGAACTGGAGCGCGTTGAAGACGAGGTGACTCGGTTACGCGGACTCCTTGAAAAAGAAGTTTTGCCTGAAGAACGTGAAGAGCTGGAGCAGCGGAAGATCGGTCCGCTGACGCCCGAGGAACGGGCCGCCTACGAAACCCCGCCGCCGAATCGCACGCCCGAACAAGCCGCGCTGGCTCACCAGGTCGAACAAAAACTTCAAGTCACCACGCATGACATCGCCAGTGCCGCCAAGGACCCGGAGCGCCGCGAACGGGCGATTCAAATTGCCGCCAAAATCGAAGACCTCATCCAGCGCGCCACCCGCATCAGTCGCTACCGTGGCATCGTGAATTACGAATACTGGAAACAGCGCTGCGAAGTCGAACGGACTCCAGAGGCCGTGGACGCGCGTGAGATCCTGCACGTTGCCGAAGACCATTTCAAGAAAACGGAGCTTGAAGAAGCACGCGTCAAGTACGAAGCGGCTTGGGACGTGTGGGCCGGTATTTTTGCCGAATATCAGGAGCTCATGAAAGACGTCTCCTCCAGCGACTTGATGGACGCCGTCAAACGGTACCTGAAACTGCTGGAATACCTGGACGTGAAGCCGATTCCTCCCAAGGATTTCAAGTTAATTGGGATGATCAAGTTCCATTCCTCCGACTTCCAGGACCTGGGGATCGACGGCCTCGATTTGGAAAGCCTTCACTCACTGGAACCCGCCAGCCCCGAGTCGGGAGAACCGACACCGGCTGACGGTGAGACTCCAACACCGGCCGAATCAGGCACGCCAACACCAGCCGAACCAGCACCAGCCGAACCAGCACCAGCCGAACCGACACCAGCCGAACCAGCACCGGCCGTCAACTAGTTCGTCGACAAGCGAGGTCTGTGACTTCTGGATTTGAAATTCGAAGCACGAATATCGAAAACCGAAACAAATTCAAATGTCACAATACGAAAATCCGAAATCCCAGCGGTTTTGGCATTCCGCGTTTCCGTTGAATTCCGGCGAAACGGTTTCAGATTTTGGATTTTGAATTTGTTTCGTATTTCGAGTTTCGAATTTCGAATTTCGAGTTTCGAATTTCGAGTTTCGAATTTCGAGTTTTTACGATTCTGGGATTGCACCTTCGCGTGTTCAGGCACTCGTTGGACAGCGCCAACTTTGCGGCAGGGCGCCATCATGCTGACACGGCAACGGCTGCGACAACTGTTCGAACCGGCGGCGGCAGCCCGCATTGCCGTGGTGGGCGATTTCTTCCTGGACAAGTACCTGGAAGTCGATCCCGCGCTGGAAGAACCGAGTGTCGAGACGGGCAAGGTGGCGCATCAGGTTGTCGCTGTTCGGTCCAGTCCGGGCGCGGCCGGCACGGTTGTGTCGAACCTGGCGGCGCTCGGGGCGGGCGAGTTGCACGCGATCGGCATGACGGGCGAAGATGGTGAAGGTTTCGAACTTCGCCGCGGACTGGAGCGACTGGGCTGTTCGACACGACACTTGCACGCCTACTGCCAACGCCACACTCCCACCTATCTCAAGCCGCGTGACGGGGCGACATCCGGTTTGTCTGGCGAACACTCGCGATACGACACGAAGAACCGTCAAGCAACGCCGGCAGACATCCAGGACCGGGTGATGCAATCCTTGGAATCCCTGGTAGCACGACTCGACGCGGTGATCGTTCTGGATCAAGTCGAATCGGCCGATTGCGGTGTCGTCACCGGGGCGGTTCGGCAACGCATCGCGGAACTCGCCGACGCCCACCCTGAAGTCGTTTTCTGGGCGGATAGCCGGCGGCGCATCCACGACTTCCGCAACGTGATCACGAAACCGAACCAGTTTGAAGCCATCGGCCTGGACCACCCGACACCTGCGGATCTGGTGGCCGAGGAACGGTTGCTGGCCGCGGGCCGCGCGTTGCGGAAACAGACAGGAAAGCCGGTCTTTATTACCTGCGGGAGTCGCGGGATCCTGGTCAGCGACCCCGACTGGACGCTCGTTCCCGCCTGCCAGGTGACCGGCGAAACCGATCCGACCGGGGCCGGAGACAGCACGACCGCCGGGTGCGTCTTGGCGCTGTGCGGTGGCGCTTCGTGTGTCGAGGCGGCCATGGCGGGCAATCTGGTGGCGGCGGTGACCGTCCAGCGGCTCGCCACGACAGGAACGGCTTCGCAGCAGGATTTGGAACGGCAACTCAGCAGTGTGTAGAGACCATTGCGCGGTTGGCGATGCGAAGTCTCGAAAGATCCGTTGTGATTCGCCGGTTCAACCTAGCCGACATTATCAAACGGCGCTTGGATCGTGTATCATGATTGGACAGCGCCAACGTTGCGGCAATCCTCCAAGATACAAGCACGCAGCGCAAGCAAGTGTATCTCGTCGTATCGTTACCTACTCGCTTGCGCAGCGAGCTTGTTTGACGACGGAGCCTGGCGCTGTTGTGATAGTCAACCAACAAGTCGTTGCTTTTCGTCCAGTGCATGCGAGTCTCCCTATGTTTCGAGCTACCTTGATTCTGCTGTCCGTGCTTTTTGTCTCCACGTACGCCGTTGCGGAACCACCGAAACAGATTGGTTCCATTGAACGGTTCGACCCTTCTTTCGATCAACTTGTGCCTCAGGACGCTGGGATTGAAGTGCTCGCCGCGGGACTGGAGTGGTCGGAAGGCCCCGTGTGGGCGCCTCAGGGTAAATACCTGTTATTCAGCGATATTCCACGAAACCGCATTTATCGCTGGAAAGCGGGCGATGGGCTGAGCGTCTTTTTGGAACCCAGCGGTTACACGGGGAAAGCGCCGTTTACAGGTTCCGAGCCTGGCACGAACGGACTGGTATTGGATCGTGAAGGACGTCTGGTGATGTGCTGTCACGGGGACCGCGTCATTAAACGCGTCGAGAAAGACGGATCGATTACGGTACTGGCCGCGCACTTCGAAGGGAAACGGTTCAACAGTCCCAACGACCTGGTCTACCATTCCAGCGGCGATCTCTATTTCACCGATCCTCCCTATGGACTTCCGAAACGTTGGGACGACCCCTCCCGGGAACTCGATTGGTGTGGCGTTTACCGTCTATCGCCCCAAGGTGAACTCACGCTGCTCACTAAACAACTCGTGCGCCCCAACGGCATCGGTTTTTCGCCTGATGAGAAAACGCTGTACGTCGCGCAATCCGGGAAAGTGCAGCCGGGCTGGACGGCCTTTTCAGTCCAGCCGGATGGCACCTTGGGGAAGGGACAACCCTTCGGCGATGTCCGCAACGATATCGGCAAGCTTCCTGGCGGCTGCGACGGGATGACGGTAGACAGGCAGGGCCGTGTCTGGGCAACCGGTCCGGGCGGAGTTTGGGTGATGGATCGGAACGGCAAGTTGCTCGGGCGGTTGAATACAGGGGAGCGCACCGCCAACTGCACCTTCGGAGATGCGGGAAGTACCTTGTATATCACCGCCGACATGTACTTGTGTAAAGTACGCACTAACGTCACCGGCAACTAGACCACACTCGCTGGCGATCCCTTATCGAGCAGCACTTACGGAGGAACGCATGACGCGTCTCGCACTGCACTGGCAGATTCTCATTGGCATGCTTGTCGGGGCCGCGGTGGGCTTGACGCTGAATTTTTCGGCCGGAGTGTTCGAGACGCAGGTAGCCAGCGACCAACTTCCCAAAGGTGTGAAAGCGGTCGAGATTCGGGATACGCCGAATCTGATTGAAATCACCATCACCAGCAGCGACGGCAGCGTGCGTGTTCGTCGAGTCGACGGGACGCGCGCCACTCCCGATTCGTTCGCTTCGGTCGAGAAACTCAAAGAAAAAGATGAACAAGCTTACAACTTGTTTCACCAACATGGCCGCAGCTGGTCGCGCTGGGCGGGAGACAACGCGAAACGATTTGGCGGCCTGTTTCTGCGAATGTTGCAGATGGTAGCCGTGCCGCTCATCGTCACCTCGCTGATCACTGGCGTGATGGGACTCGGTCAGGCTGAGCGACTGGGAAAGATGTTTGGCCGCACTCTGTTGTACTACGCATCGACCAGCATGCTGGCCATTGTGACCGGATTGCTGATGGTCAACGTGATCCGGCCCGGACTGCGCGGCGAAGTGAATAAGTCGGCGGTGGAGGAACCGCATGTTTCGGGGAATTTGGGAGATGTCCTGTTCGGCCAGTTGGAAGCGATGATCCCCAGCAACCCGGTCGGAGCGCTCGCCGAAGCCAGTTTCCTGTCGATCATTTCATTCAGCCTGGCGTTTGCCATCTTCGCGATTCTGAAAGGGGGCAAGACGGCCGAACTGATTCGCGACTTTTTCGAAGCCGCCTTCGAAGTCATGATGGGCATGACCATGGCGATCATCAGGTTGGCGCCCCTGGGCGTGCTGCTGTTGATGTTATCCGTGACGGCCACGCAAGGGGTCGACGTCTTCAAGTCGCTGTTCTGGTACATGCTGGCGGTGGCGTGTGCTTTGATCTTTCACGCTTGCATTACGTTGCCGCTGATCATCAAGTTCGTGGCGCGGCGCAGTCCCTGGGAGTTTGCCGGTGCGATGTCCCCCGCGCTGTTGACCGCATTCAGCTCGGCATCCAGCAACGGAACACTGCCCTTAACCCTGACCAGCGTGGAACAGCGAGCGGGAATCAGCAATCGCGTCAGTTCCTTCGTCTTGCCGCTCGGAGCCACCATTAACATGGATGGAACGGCCCTGTATGAAGCCGTTGCGGTGCTGTTTATCGCACAGCTCCACTACGGCCACAATTTGCCGCTCACCGAGCAGATCATCGTAGCCATCACGGCGCTGCTGGCGAGTATCGGCGCGGCCGGAATCCCGCACGCTGGACTGGTGATGATGGTGATCATCTTGCAGGCCGTCGGGCTGCCGGTGGAAATGCAGGGAATCATCATCGCTGTGGACCGTGTCCTGGACATGTGCCGGACCAGCGTCAATGTCTGGAGCGATTCGTGCGGCTGCGCCGTGGTCTCCCGCTTCGAAGCGTAGGCCAGGACCTGTCCTGGCAAGAAAAGAGCCGGGGTGCCAGGACAGTTCATGGCCTGCAGCGCGTGCCTGTTGGCCGCCGGGACCTGGGATGCAGGGAGAGAAGCCCGTGGCACCAAAGCATCTTGCCAGCCACAAACGGCTACTGTTGTGTTCGTGCTGCGGCGAGTGTGTTGTAGAGCAGCATGGCGATGGTCAGCGGCCCGACGCCCCCGGGCACCGGCGTGATCGCGCCGGCGACTTCCCGGACGCCCGCGAAGTCCACATCGCCTACCAGGCCGCTGTCCGTGCGATTGATGCCGACATCGATGACGGCCGCTCCCCGCTTCACCATGTCCGCGGTAATGAATTGGGCCTTGCCGATCGCTGCAATCAGGATATCGGCTTGCCGGGTTATCGACGCGAGGTCCGCGCTGCGGCTGTGGCAAACCGTCACCGTCGCGTTGGCCGCCGAGGGCCCACAGGTGGAATCACGCTGCATGAGCAGCGATGCCATGGGCTTGCCGACGATTTCACTGCGTCCCACTACCACAGCATGCTTCCCCGTCACGGCGATCCCACAGCGATGCAGGATCTGCTGGCAGCCGTGAGGCGTGCAGGGAAGGTAACGCGGCCGACCTTGTACCAGAAGCCCCACGTTTTCGGGATGGAAACAGTCCACATCCTTCGCCGGATTCACGAGGTCCAGAATCTTTGCTTCGTCGATCTGTGCGGGCAGGGGAAGTTGCACCAGGATGCCATGCACGGCCGCGTCTTCGTTCAGCCGCTGCACCAGCGTAACGAGTTCTGCTTCTCCGGCGTCGGCGGGCAGCCGAAACAACTGGCTGGTCATGCCCACGCGTTCACAGGTTCGTTGCTTGTTGCGCACATACACTTCGCTGGCGGGATCGTCCCCGACCAGCACGGCGGCCAGGCATGGCGTGACGCTGTGCTGGGCCACGAACGCGGCGACTTCCGCCTTGATTTCCTGCTGGATCTGCTTGGCAATCGCCTTGCCGTCGAGAATCGTTGCTGCCACGAAAAGATTTCCTGTTCAGGAGGTGCGTACGCGTGCCTCGACTACGGAGTGGCGAAAGAATTTCAGCGGTGCCGCGGTACTACGAGGCGGCGGGAAGCGCAAAGTCCGTCGCCGATTTTACCGCAACGGCAAACCGACGGCGAGGGTCCGTGTCCGGTTCGAGCGATACCTGCGTGTTGTCGAAGATGCCGTTCAGGAACGATTCAATAGCCGGCTTGGCGGCCTCCAGCGTCTCGGGCGTATTGGGCGCCAGGCCGCGGTCGTTGATGATGATTTGGAATTCTCGGCGACTGAACTTGAGCGTGGGAAATTTGCTTTCCAGCAACTGGCAAAGGTGAAACGCCGCGTCGAATGCCTGCCGTAGACGATCTTCGTTACTGCCAGCCAACGGCGCCTTGCGGCGGTAGAGCAGGCCGTAGCGATGGCCGCCATTGTCCAGGCAGTAGTCGGCTTCATGACCCACCATCAAAACACTGGGGCCCGCGGGAACGTGACGGTAGTCGCCGACGTCCAGAAGCACTCCGGGCAACGCCTGTTGCGAAATGAGTTCGTGGAAAACCTTGATCACGTCATCCAGGTCTACGGTCAGTTCCCCTTCGACGAAGATCTTGATGTTTACGTGTTGCAAATCCATTGTTTCTCCAACGCCACGGTATGCCGTCCGTAGTGCTCATCGACACCGGCCAGCGATCTGTGGATCGCCTTCCTACGCACGACGGCAACCTCGCTATCGATTCAATCCCTGCGTGCGGACGCGATTATAGCAACTGTGAACAGCTTCAATGAAGAGCTGCGTTTCTTCGATCAGGTGATGAGCCGAATCGGCGTCGAAAGTTCGACCCACCTGCTGATGCGCGTCGAACAGGTAATCGGCGAACTTGCTTCCCGCAAACGGGTCCAAGAATAACTCCGTATCAACGTAGCGTTCCTTGAACTCGTCCACCACTTCATCGGGATCTTCTTCCGTGACGTCGTCGTACTGCACCAGGACCAGCGCCTTGGCGGCCTTGATCATGGCCCGGTAAGCGTCTTCCCCCGCCTTCTGGGCGTCACCTTCTTCGAGGGATACCTGAGCGCCAAACACAATCCGCTCGGCGGCGGCCGTTTCGAATTCGTACTGCGAAACCACTTCTCCCGCACATTCGCCCTTGCCGATATCGCCAATGCTGTACTGTCGCGGGTCGCCCCAATCCGCATAGAAATCCTCGTTCCCCTCGTAGTCCGGGACCTCCGCCAGGTCCTCGAGGATCTCGCGCATCTTCGTCTTTCCAATCCGCTTGACGAACTTGACGAAGCGTTCGTTTGGCTGCTTCTGCGTCAGGTAAAAACTGGTGATTCGATCCAGGGCGTTGGGAACTTTCTTCGACGGGATTGCGACGATCGGCAGTCCGTACGATCCGGCGTTTTCTTCCCACTGACCGCCGAGCACCACTTGGAAATGCGGCACCTTGAAACCCTTAACCGTACGGTTGGCTCCAAAGAAACCAATGTCCGCGACATGGTGCTGACCGCAGCTGTTGAAACAGCCACTCACCTTGATATGCAGATCCTGGACGGCCTGATCCAGCTTGAAGCTGGTCTCCGCCAGCCGACTGCGGATTTCCGCGGCCAGGCCGCGCGACGACGAAATGCCCAACTTGCAGGTGTCCGTTCCGGGGCAGGCGACGATGTCCAAGATGTTACTCGCACCCGGTTCCGAAAGACCCACCGCGTCCAAGGCGTTGAACAGCGCCGGGACGTCGGCCTTGCTGACCCAACGGATGACAAAATTCTGCTCAACGGTGGTGCGGATCGTCCCGTTGGTGAACTGGCGTACGATGTCGGCGAGTGAACGAAGTTGATCCGAAGTCAGATCGCCCAGCGGCAAGGCCACGGTGGCCGCGACATACCCCTCCTGGCGCTGTTCGCGCAGGTTCGTCTTGACCCAATGATTCATCCGTTCGTTGCCGTTCAGCGCCGGCAGATCGCCCGGTGGCCTGGAGGGCTTCTCGGTTTCCTCTTCGATGTGTTCCAGGTACTCCGTCCAGCGCGGATCGGGAGTCAAATTCGCCCGCTCGGCCAGCACTTCTTCCTTGAATTTGTCGATGCCCCACTTGTCGACCAGGAACTTCAACCGCGCTCGACTCCGCATCTTCTTTTCGCCATGCTTGCCAAACACTTTCGACATCGCCTGCGCAATGGGCAGCAGTTCTTCGACCGGCAGGAACTCGTCGAACAGCTTGGCTTGTCGCGGCACGGCACCCAAACCGCCTCCCACGACAACCCGGAAGCCGCGCTTCCTTTCACCATCTACTTCACGCACCACCGCGGTCATGCCCATGTCGTGCATGGCGGCAAGTCCGCATGAATGTTGATGGCAGCCGCTGAACGAAGGCTTGAATTTTCGACCAAAGTTCTGCGCGTCCGGATGACCGAGCATGAAATACGTAAACGCGTCGGCATACGGCGTCACGTCAAACGCCTCGTCCTGGCAAACTCCCGCAAACGGACAACCGCAGACGTTGCGGATTGAATTCCCGCAGGCCTCGCGCGTCGTGATCCCGACCGCCGCCAGTCGCCTCATGATCGTCGGCGTGTTTTCAATGTGGACGTAGTGAAGCTGGAAGTCTTGCCGCGTCGTAATATGAGCGATATCGTCGGAGTATTCCTCCGCCAACTCAGCCAGCACTTCCAGTTGTTCGGGATTCATACCGCCGTACGGAATCTTGATCCGCAGCATGCCCGGCGCATCCCAAACGGTGTCCGGACCTTTGGTATGCTTGGTCGTGTCGTAAGGGAGCGTCTTGGATTCGCTCCCATCGTGCCGCTGACCGTTGTCGTATCGTTGACCGTAGGCGCCGCGACGTAGGCGAGTCTCCGCAAAGACTTTTTCGTCCATTTTGTCTTGGCGCCGCAGTTCGATTTGCATTTCGAACGTATCGATTTCCTCGGCGAGACCGTCTGTGATTTGTCCCGTCAGGCGTGTTTTCCAGAGTTCATTACTGGCCTTCATTGCGATGGCCTCATTATTCACGAGAAAGGAATCGTTGTTAGTACCTCAGGTGTTGTCGAGCGTTCGAATTTGGTGGAATTCCGCGGACAGATTCTGCCGCCCTGCGAAACCGCCTTGGCTTCGACGAAAAACCTGAACCTCGCACCTCGGAAGCTTATCAGAATAAAAGAGTTCAGGCAATTGCAGGCATGCTGGCAAGCGAATAAGACTGCGTTGGATGGGCTGGGTTTTTCTGCTATAGTTCGACCATTGAACCGTTTTATCGAGCCAACCATTTATCGCCCGCCGCGGGCAGTACCTGGCGGATCCCGGAAGTTACGAAATGTCCCACGACCATTCCCTTCGCGTTTACGATTCCATGCTCGGGCTTTTGTCTAATGAGGACAATCCGACCCCCTTGGTTCGCCTGAATAAGGTGCTACCGTTCCAGCACACGCAAGTCTTTGCGAAGCTGGAATGGTACAACCCGTTTGGTGCGGTAAAGGATCGCGTCGCGAACAACCTGGTCTTGGATGCCGAAGCGGCGGGTGTGCTGGGTGAAGCCCGCGGGCTGGTCGAAGCCACTTCCGGCAACACGGGACTCGGTCTGGCGATGATCGGCAACCTGCGCGGCTATTGCCTCACGACACCTCTTTCCAATGCCATTCCGCTTGAGAAGCGAACGGTACTACGTTTCTTTGGTACGCAGGTCGTCGAACTGGATGATTCCCTCTGTCCCATGCCGGGTGCTCCGGAAGGTGCGATTGCCAAGGCGATGGAACTGGGCCAGCAGCCCGGCAGCGTCAATTTGGATCAGTATTCGAACGAATCCAATCCCCTGGGCCACTACCGCACGACGGGTCCGGAAATCTGGAAACAGACCGGTGGCAAGATCACGCATTTCGTGGCCGGTCTGGGGACCTGCGGAACGATTACGGGAACCGGGCGATTTCTCAAGGAGCAGGGGGACATTAAGGTCCTGGGCATCTGCCCGGAGGAGGGGCACGACATCCCGGGAGTTCGCAGCCGCCGTCAGCTGGCACAAACCAAGCTCTATCGTCCTGACGAGTATGACCAGGAAGTAGAAGTTACCAATCGCGAAGCGTACGACATGTGCCTGCGATTGAATCGGGAAGAGGGCATCATTGCTGGACCAAGTTCCGGGATGGCTCTGGTGGGCGCCGTGAAACTCATCCCTGACGAACCGGGCAACATGGTCGTGGTCGTTTTCCCGGACAATATATTCAAATATGCGTCGTCGGTGATCCGGCACTTCCCGAATCTCAGCCCACCGCAACAAGCGACGGAAGAAACTTCCGCGGGGCCCAGCAAGGCCGATACGCTGTTTAACGAGATGATGGAAAACCTGAAGAACCCGTACGACAGCATCAAGGCCAAGGACCTGGATCAGCAGATCCACTCGGACAGTAAACCCCTGGTGATCGACATTCGCAATACGGAAATGTTTGCGGAGGCGCACGTTCCGGGTGCGGTCAATATTCCTCAGGACGACCTGGGCGCGCGCAAGTCGGAGCTTCCCGAGGACCGCGACGCGGCGATCGTCATGGTTTGCAACATCGGCAAGTTTTCAAAACAGTCCACGCTGTACCTGAAGTCGCTGGGGTACCGCAACGTGCGGAGCATGAAAGGTGGCCTGAACGAGTGGGTCCGCAAGGGCCTGGCGACAGAAACTTCCACCGTCGGCGCTTCTTAGCTTATGAACCGTACAGATCTTCCCCGGCCCAGCGGCCGAGGTTCTCACTTGCAACCGCCGAATCGCTTCACGGCGATTCACGTGGAAGAGGACTACGACCAGCTGGACGACACGGACGACCTGTCCGCGCTGCGGCGTGTTCGCACGGAGTACTTCGCCGACGATTCCCAATCGATCGTCTCTCAGAACGACAGTCCCGACATTCCCTTTCGCTACAGTGTGAACCCCTACCGCGGCTGCGCCCATGGTTGCAGCTACTGTTACGCGAGACCCACGCACGAGTACCTTGGCTTGAATGCCGGCTTGGACTTCGAATCCAAGGTATTCGTTAAGCTGAAGGCGGCCAGTCTGTTCAGGGACTGGTTGTGCCGCGCTGATTACGAGCCTGAGATGGTCATGTTCTCGGGCGTGACGGACTGCTACCAGCCAGCCGAACGTCAATTCAAGCTGACGCGCGCCTGCCTGGAAGTCGCTCGGGAAGCGCGGCAGCCGATCGCGGTGATCACGAAGAACACGCTCGTCACACGCGACCTCGACATCTTAACGGAGATGGCCGCTTCCCGGCTGGTTGGGGTGGCGCTCAGCCTGACCACGCTCGACGCCCGGTTGGCGCGGACGATGGAGCCTCGCACCAGCTCGCCGGAGGCGCGGCTGCGTGCGATTCGGGAGTTATCCGCAGCGGGTGTTTCTACACGCGTGATGGTGGCGCCGGTGATTCCTGGATTGAACGACCACGAGATTCCCGGCATCCTGGCCGCCGCCGCGGAGGCGGGCGCACAGACGGCCGGTTATGTCCTGTTGCGTCTGCCGCTGACCGTGGCACCGGTGTTCGTCGAATGGCTGGAACGCACCCAGGCACTCAGCCAAAGCCGGATTGAATCCCTGATCCGGAACACGCGGGACGGCCGCATGTCCAGTTCCGAATTCGGCAACCGGATGCGCGGTACCGGCCAGATCGCCGATCAGATCCGGCAAACATTTCGCGTGTTTGCCAAAAAGCATGGCCTCGATCAACCGCCCATGCCGCTGAACGTCACCCAATTTGTCCCACCCGTCGCGAGTTCCGGGCAGCTGCGACTCTTTTGAAGCGGCAGCCGACCTGGTCACGGGTAATGAGCGATCCCATGAAACCTCAATCTTCCTTTCAGATCATCCCCGACACTCAAGACGTCGAGTCTCTGGGGCGCGATCTTCGCTTCCACCCCAGCACCACGACGCAACCGCAATCACTGACTCGCGAACAGATCGACCAGTTCAATCGAGGCGGCTATCTTAAATCGATACGGATTTTCAGTCTGGCCGAAATCGAATCGATCCGCGACTACTTCAATGATCTCTTGCGCCAAGTCGTGGCCGCCGGCGGAGACAGCTATTCCATCAGTTCGGCCCATCTGACCTACGATCGCGTTTACGACATCCTGACTGACGCGCGCATCGTGTCCTGCGTCGCGGATCTGCTGGGCGAAAACGTCGTCGCTTGGGGGTCGCACTTTTTTTGCAAAATGCCGGGAGACGGCAAGAGCGTTGCGTGGCATCAGGACGCCAGTTATTGGCCATTGAGTCCTTCGAAGACGGTCACGGTCTGGCTGGCGGTGGACGATGCCGATGTGGAAAACGGCTGCATGCGTTTTCTGGCCGGGTCTCACCATCACGGTCACTTGACGTATCGCCCCAGCAGTCCCGAAGAGCACAACGTGCTGGACCAGACGGTGGAAAACGCGGAGCAATACGGCACGCCGGTCGATGTGGAGCTCCAGGCCGGCGAGGTTTCCCTTCACAGCGATCTGCTTCTGCATGGCAGCCAGGCCAACAACTCCCGGCGTCGCCGTTGCGGATTGACGTTGCGCTACTGCGCCGCCGACGTCCGCGCTGCCATGGGCTGGAATCAGAAAGGCGTGCTGGTCCGCGGCACCGACCCGACCCGTCACTGGGGAAACCCCGATCGCCCGGGGCCAGGCCGCGCAAGGGACTCCACTACTCGCGATTGAGGGACCGCGAAATCGTTACGCCGTGCGCGCGCAACACGGAATTGGCCCAATAGTGAAACAGACCGGTCATGGTCGTGGGAGAGAAATGGGAAATCAGCCCGCCGCGATAAGCCAGTCGCTCATTGACGCGCAACCAGTTTTGCCAGGTGATAGGGATAGCGGGAGCTCTGATGTTCAGGCATGATTGAGGTCGCGCTTTTACGCATCCACGCAATCAGGAATCCGGGTGTCCTGGCAATCCTTGCCTTCGACGGTGCAAGCCCAGGCGCGAAGGACAGTAGCGTCAAGAGGCAAGTTAGGCAAGGCGAATCCAACGGTTGATTCCGTGCCGGGTCTGTCCCCCAAAAAACGGGCTCCATCGCCGGCAGTTGTTTGTGGTAAGTTAGTACTACAGCGCAGGGTTGACGGTACCAGGGGACTGGCTCCATCGTTGTGTTTGGTTCGTCCCGGAAAACCCGGTGGATCGATGGTGCCTGTCCCCCTTTCGCGGACCCAACTCTTCTTATGGAACGAGTCACAAAAAATGCCCTCGATCATTCACCCCTTCGATCAAGACCTGGACGGCAATATCGAGTGGGATGCGCCGATGTTTCGACTGGCGCAACAGCAATTCCTGCGCGCCGCCGAGATCATGGAATTGGACGAAAACGTCCGGGACCGCTTGCTATTTCCTCAGCGATCCTTGACCGTTAGCTTTCCCTGCCGGCGGGACGAGTATTCCGAAGTGGAAACGGTTTTCGGCTATCGCGTCCAGCACGTGCTGACGATGGGGCCAACCAAGGGCGGCATCCGCTACCACCAGGACGTCAACCTTGGCGAAGTGTCGGCTCTGGCGATGTGGATGACCTGGAAATGTGCGCTGATGGAACTTCCTTTCGGCGGTGCGAAGGGCGGCGTGCGCATCGATCCCACCAAACTCTCGCGACCGGAACTGCAGCGACTGACGCGGCGGTATGCGATGGAAATCACCGACATCATCGGCCCGGACCGGGACATTCCGGCGCCGGACATGGGTACGAACGAGCAGGTGATGGCCTGGTTCATGGACACGTACAGCCAGCAAGTGGGCTACGCCGTGCCGGAAATTGTCACCGGAAAACCTGTTGTGTTGGGTGGATCGCTGGGACGTACCGAAGCCACAGGACGAGGGTTGGTCTTCCTGATCTGTGAGGCGGCCAAGCATATCGGCATGGACTTGGAGAAATCGACGGCCGTCGTCCAGGGCTTCGGCAATGTGGGCAGCAATACCGTTCGCTTCCTGGCGGAGAACGGAGTGAAAATCGTCGGGGTCAGCGACGTTTCCACGGGCCTCTACAACCCAGAAGGAATGGCCGTCAACTCGCTTTTGGAACACGTGCGGACCCACGGCGTCTTGAAAGGCTTCTCCCATGCCGACGAGATTACCAACAGCGAGTTACTGGAACTCAAATGCGATATCCTGGCGCCTTGCGCTCTCCAGAACCAGATCACATCCCAGAATGCCGGCAGATTGAAATGCCGCCTGCTGGCCGAAGGGGCGAACGGTCCCACCACCCTGGAAGCGGACCAGATCCTGATCGACAAGGACGTCTTTCTCATTCCCGACATTCTGGGAAACGCGGGCGGTGTCACGGTATCCTATTTTGAATGGGTGCAGGACACGCAAAACTTCACCTGGTCCCTGGAGGAAATCAACGACCGGCTGCACAAGATCATGGTGGGCGCGTTTCAGCGTACTTTGGTGCGCAGCCAGCGCGACAAACTGGACATGCGTACCGCGGCCATGATCGAAGGGATTCAGCGAGTCGCGAAGGCAAAACTCATGCGCGGACTGTTTCCCTGAACCGGCTTGTTTGAGCATCAACGGGATTCGTGCGGGTGACGTTCCCGTCTTGTCGCTGACAGTGCATCACGCGTCGCCGGCAAGTTCGGCTTTCTGCCGAAAGATGCGTTGCCACTTCACACTGACGCGGCCGCCGAAGTAAGCCATCAGGCTGCTGAGGCACAACATCACAAAGCACCAGCGCCCGGCCTTCTTGTTGGCCGCCAGGTCCGCCAGGTCCAGTGCTTCGATAAACTGGTTGCCGCCCCCGCCGAGGGTCGTGAGCGCCAACATCATGGCATACAGCCCGGCCAGGAACAGCGTAAATCCGGTAACCACCCACACGCTGCTGAAATCGGGCAACTGGATCACGTAAACCACGTACGCCAATTGAATGAAGCCAATTACAATCACGAGCAAGGCCCAGCGCGCGATGCCGACGGAGTCCACCGAACGAAAATGGTCCACCACGTCCAAGATACCGGGGGCCATGCCGAACAAGGCCAGACCGGCGATGGCCATCGCCAGATAATAGACCGTCCATTTGCGATGCGGTTCATGCTCATACCCGGCAACATCGGTGGCCAACACATTGTCCTTCAGCCAGTCCTTGATGTTCGGCTTGGGCACCGGGTGATGGTCCGATTCCGTGTGCGGTTCAGGAGGAGTCGCTGGACTCTCCTGTTCGACAGACTCAGTGCGCGACGCCAGCGGTTGTGTTCGTGGTGGCGGTGGAGGAGCTGATTCCGGCATCTTAGCGGGACGCGATGCGGCTTCGGATGCCGGTTTCGGCGGTGTTTTCGCTGGCGGCGTGGCGGGCGGGTTCCCCTTCCAAACCGGCTTCTTGCTTGACTCGGCGACCGGAGGCACCGCTTTCTCCGCCTTGCGGGCCGCCGGTTTGGGAGGTGCTTTCGCGGGCGGTGGAGCGGACGGCGGAGTTCTTGATCCGGATTTCTGCGGTGCCGGAGTTGGGGGAGCAGGAGGTTTGGCAGCGATCGGACTCGGCTTCGCCGCTGATTCCGCGGCTGACGATGCAGGGCCTTCAGCGGGTTTCGTTCCTGCGTTACGCCGCGCGGCACTCGCAGGTGCCGATTCCCGCGCCGGCGGAACACGCTTCGTATCCACAGCGGCTTCGGCAGCCCGCACACGAAACGCCTTCTGGCACTTGGGGCAGCGTATGGCCTTCCCGATGTACTTATCGGGGACGCGCATCTTGTGGCCACTGGGGCAAGACACCTTTACGGGCATGGCTCATTCTATGCAAACAGCATCATCGAACAAACCTCCAGTTTGGCCGGACCAGGGCGATTGGTCAACTCAATTGTCAAAGTCCGCAAAGATTCCCTCGCTTTGCATTTCCACCGAGTCGCGCCTTGCAGACCTGGCTGGTGGGTGGATCGCGGCGGAACCGGCGGCCAGCGGAGAGGTTGGATCGATCCTCTTTTAGACTGTGCGGAGCCATTCCACGATCGGTTTTGCAGGTCATGACGGTTGTAGCGACGTTTAAGGTTCTCGGCCCTGGCACAGTTAGCTTGGCCAGCGAATCATTGTGGATGAACGAGTCATTCATGTGTCGAAGATGTTCAAGACGGCAAAGATTACGGAAGCCAAGATTTGAATCTCAACCTTGACAGCCAATGGAGTGACCTGTGAGATCCGTTCGCGCTCATTTGCCTGCAGCGACTACCGCAATCGCGCTTGTTCTAGCCTTAGGGACAGACGTCACCTCGGCGAACGATGGATGTTGCGGCCACTTTGCAAATGGCAACCGTACTGTTGCATCGTGTTGTTCGCTGGACTGTTGCGACAGCATTGTCGACCGTTGCTGTGGCGATACCGTCTGCTGCTGTGACGACGGTGGCTGCTGGACGTTCCGCGCGGGCGCGTTAGCGCTCGAACGTACACGGCCAGATAGCCAGGTACTCATGTTCGACACAGCCATGCCAGCCACCGCTCTGGATGCGGGAGACTTCAATTTCGACTGGCACGCCGGCTACGAAGTTTCCGGCATCCTGGACCGCGGTTGTGGAACCGGAATCGAATTGCGCTGGATGAGCGTCGATCCGTGGGACGCCAGCACGAGTGTTGTGACGGGAATGCCGGCATTGGTGCAGATCAACAATGCGATTCCGTTCTTTCTTCCGGGAGTCACGCAGATCGACGCCAACTACAGTTCGGGCCTGCACAGTCTTGAACTCAACTATCGAAAGTGCTGGAACGACTGTACCACGGTCTTTGCTGGTTTTCGCTACCTGGAATTGGACGAACACTTTCATGCGGACGTGAACGCGGCCGTGCTGGCGACGACCTACGACGTCAACACGCAAAACCGCCTGTACGGCGTCCAAGTCGGCGTGCAGTCGGCGCTGTTTTCACATGGCTGCTGGTCGTTCGACGGTACCGCGAAAGCCGGCCTGTTTGCCAACAGCAGTTCGCAGTATTCCAGATTGGACACCGGCATCGTGTCGCTTGATGCCAGCGGGCGTAGCGATCGCGGTGCCTTCGTGGCCGAACTCGGCGTCACCGGCCGGCGAGCCATCAACTGCAACCTGGACCTCATGGTCGGCTACAATGCACTCTTCGTGGAAACGGTGACGCTGGCTACCGACCAGTTCAATTCCACCAACTTCATCACCGGCACCGGCATCGACCACAATGGCGGCGTGTTCTACCACGGCGCCTTCGTGGGCTTCGAATTGCGGCGATGAGCGTAGTGAATACTGATCGAAGTTAGAGAACGCTCAGCCAGCTAGAATGGAGCGGCTTTTCCGTCACGCAACGTGAGATCTACGGCGCCGGAAACGCTACATGTCCGTGCGACTCGCACTAGACCCATTCACCCAATCGCTCAAACAAGTAATCCGTTGCGCTAACATCCGCTCGAGGTCGAGAGCCTGGTTTTGCGACGGCGGTTACCGTGTCAAAATTCCAAAGCCAGCGATTCTGTGCCGTTGTCAAATAAGATGCCAGATTACTACGTCCGTAAACCCGACCCGACTCGTCCACATCCAGGAATCTTGCTTCATCGTGACCACCGGCATTCGCGTACGCATAAGCCGTAGCAAAGCCATTTGCCATATTGTAGAAGCCACTGCCGCTCATGACGCTGTAATTCGCCCGAGCGCTAAACAGGTCGTCCCCCAACGAATCGTAGAGGCGACTCGTATCGTGCCCGCCGTTCTTTGAATAGGCGAGTACAAAGTCGAAATTCCTGACATAATTGGAGTAGCCTCCGCCACGCATCAAGCTGTATCCGGCCCAGCCATAGTATTCGTCGTTGCCGATCGAATCATAGAGCCGTGCCCAATCAATTCCTCCCGATGTGGCCAACGCATTCACGGCGTCAAAGCCGCTGACGTAGTTGTTAAAGCCCGTACCCCTCATGACCGCCGAACTCAACCAGCCATAAAACTCGTCGTTGCCCGCCGAATCGATCAAGGTGGCGCTATCATTGCCCACGGTAGCATGAGCAGATACCGATTCGAATTCTGAAACAAGCACAGAAAAACCGACACCACTCAGCATGGCGTAGCTCGGTGTGGCACGATAGGAGTCGTCGTTTACGGAATCCTGCAAGGTCGCCGAATCGTAGCCGCCAGCCGTGGAATAAGCGTAGATCTGATCAAAGCCTTCTGCGCTATTGGAAAAGCCAGATCCGCTGAGTTCTGCTCGTTCCGGAGAAGCGGTGAATCTATCGTCCCCTGCGGTATCATAGAAACGTGCCTTGTCAGTGCCCTGCGTGGCGATTGCTCGAACGGAATCAAATCCGTTTACGTAGCTGTAGTACCCCGCGCCTCGCATCATGCTGTATTGGGCCCAGCTAAAAAACTCGTCGTTACCCGCCGAGTCCTGGAACCGAGCCGAATCAACCCCTTCGGTTGCGTACGCGTAAACCGCTTCAAATCCAGTGGCCATGTTCGAGAAACCCGCGCCGTAGAACTGCGCATTGGTGGGCGTGCCGATAAATGTATCGTTGCCCATCGAGTCATACATGCGGGATGTATCGTAACCATCGGCAGTCGCGTAAGCAAACACTTGATCAAACCCGACTACCCTGTTGGCATAGCCGTTCCCACTCAGCTCAGAATGCTCCGGTGTTGAGACAAGCTGGTCGTTGCCAGACGTATCAAATAACCGAGCCGCATCCATGCCCTCTGTTGCAGTCGCCTGGACTGAATGGTAGCCGTTTACGTACATGTAGTAGCCGCGGCCTCGCATCATGCTGTACTCAGACCAGCCATAAAACGCATCGTTCCCAGTGGAATCGTGTATCACTGCGGTATCGTTCCCGCCGCCGGAGTAAGCATAAATAGATTCAAAATCACTCGCCCTGAAGTCATAGGATCCGCCGCCAAGTTCCACGCCGCCAGGACGTAGTATCGCAGTATCATCAGTCCGTCGATCATAGAGCACGATCCGATCATCGCCGCCATGACCGTCAATGACAATCTGAACAATTCCTGCAGAAGCAATGGTCGTCGTCAGGCCGTTGACATCAAAAACAAATGCTTCCGACCTCAAATCGACGACGATGGTATCATCGAGAGAATCGCCGCTCAGCGAAATCGTATCGATCGCTGCACCATCAAGAGACATCACTCGCCGCACACCAACACCAGGCGCCGAACTCAAGACTCGTTGCGATTCAGTAAGATCCTCGCGATCAATCAGATGCCCCAGTTCGTGGACCAGTGTCGACAGCAAATCGACGCCATGCAATGCATCGACGTCTCGGGCGGCGAGTTCCATTCCTCCGGAGTAGATTGGGAATTCTGCGTCATCCGTCGGAGTATCATCAACAAACCAGCCATGTCCCGCCGCCGATGAATCCAGAAATACCGTATTCCCCGTGATGTGAGCCAACACGCCGTCCGGGAGATCCGCTACTTGCACATTCGTTTGGCGCAACGTTTCCCGTTCCCTAAACGAAATGTTGGTGCTCACCCAGCGGTCGATAGCTTCGTCCAATAAACCTGACGCACTTGTTTCACTCAAGACGGCGGCCCCCGGTCCTTCACCACCGGCTGCCCGCAGAGGCACGATGGGAACGGTCGCCATGATGACGTTGCTGACTTCGGGATTGGGGCCGATTTCAAACGCCTGGAACAGCAGCGTCTGTCCCGCCAGCGATGGCGGGATGTTGATGATCGCTGTCGCCACACCGTCCACGTCCACCTCCGCATTGGCGGCGAAAATCGGATCGGCGATGTCCAAGGTCAGGCCGAATCGAGGTAAGGCGAACGCGCCGCTTTGCGTCCCGAATGCGAACGAGACGATGCCGTCGGGCGTGGCGTTGCTGAGCGTGATCACATTCGGCCCAATCATCAACGGTCCGACCTGCAGGCCGCCCACAACATGTGGTTCCGCGGCCGAGGTGCTGCTCAGGAAATTCGCGTCGCCACTGTACGTAGCCGTCAAGTTGCGAGTGCCAGAGGTGGACAGATTGATCGTGCACGATCCCGCCGCCACGGTCGCCGTGCAACTGTCCACGCCATCGCTGATCGTGACCGTTCCGGTCGGAGCACCCACGGCCAGAGACGCCGCCGTGAGATCGAAAGTAACCACCACGGGAGCGCCCACTTCCGACGGATCGGGTGCATCCGACGTGATGGTAATGGCTGTGCCAATCCTGTTGACCGTGGTGTTCGCCGACGCCGCGTTGTTGCTGGCATCGGGATCCGGCACAGCGGAAGTGACCGTCGCGCTGTTGGTAATGGTTCCCGTCGTACCAGCGTCAATGGTGACCGTGATCGTGTACTGGGCCGATTCACCCGGCGCTAGATCACCTAAGCTACAGGTCGCGACACCATTGGGATCTTCCGCGCAGCCGGCAGTAGAAACGAAGGTCGTTCCCGCCGGCAGCGTATCGGTGACCACCACGCCGACCGCATCGCTCGGACCGGCATTCAAAACCGTGACGGTGTACGTCTGCGTTTCACCGATGACGATCGGATCCACAGCGTCGGTCTTGGTGATCGACAGATCGGCTTGCGGTGTCAAGGTGTCTGTATCGGTCGCGCTGTTGTTACCCGCGTTCGAATCGATGGAGCTTGCAACTGTGGCCGTATTGGTTAATGTCCCCGTGGCGGCCGGATCGATCGTGCCGGTGACCGTGTACGTGATCGTCGCTCCGGCGCTCATGTCCACCGTGTCGCCGATGTCGCCGCTACCCGACGCCGTATTGCCGCTCACCGTCCCCGTGGTCACGCTGGTATAGGTCACTCCCGAAAAGATCGCCGGGAACGCATCGGTAATCGTCGCGCCCGTCACGTCGCTCAGGCCATTGTTGGTCACCACGATCGTGTACGTCACGGTGTCACCGGGAATGGCCGACGTTTGTCCGTCATCCTTGGTGATCGACAGGTCGGCCTGCGGAGTGAGCGCGTCCGTGTCCGTCGCGCTGTCGTTGGCAGCGTTTGGGTCGATCCCGCTGGAAACAGTCGCCGTATTGGCCAGCGTGCCCGTCGCGCTCGAAGCAATCGCGCCGGTGACGGTGTAGGTGATCGTTGCGCCGGCCGACATGTTCACGGTGTCGCTGATGTCGCCGCTGCCCGAGGCGGTATTGCCGCTCACCGTCCCCGTGGTCACGCTCGTGTAGGTCACTCCCGAAAAGATCCCCGAGAACGTATCGGCAATCGTCGCGCCTATGACGTCGCTCAGACCATTGTTGGTGACCACAATCGTATAGGTCACGGTATCGCCCGGAACGGCGGTCGTCTGGCCATCGTCTTTGGTAATCGACAAATCGGCCTGAGGGGTTAGCGTATCGGTTTCCGTCGCGCTGTTGTTCGACGTATCGGGATCGATGCCGCTTGACACGGTGGCCGTATTGACCAGCGAACCGGTGGCGCCGGAATCGATCGTCGCCATCACCGTATACGTGATCGTGGCACCGGCGCTCATGTTTACCGTGTCGCTGATATTGCCGCTGTCCGAAGCCGTGTTGCCGCTAACGGTTCCTGTCGTCACGCTGGTATAGGTGACCCCGGACAAGATCCCCGGGAAGGTATCGGCAACCGTTGCACCAATGACATCGCTGGGACCGCTGTTGGTGATCGTAATCGTATAAGTCACCGTAGCGCCGGGAATCACGGGATCAGGAGCTGAGCTCTTGGTGATCGACAAGTCCGCTGCGGTGTTGACCGTCGTTTCTGCGGTGATGGAGTTGTTGCCGTTGACCGGATCCGTCGTATCCGCCGAGACACTGGCCGAATTGGTAAGCACGGTGCCTTGGGATACGTCCGCATTGACGTCGACGGTGATCGTGTAGATCGCCGAATCGCCCGCCGCGATCGTCCCCAACGAACAGCTCGATCCGCCGTTGGGATCTTCCGTACAACCGCTGGTCGCGACATTGCTCAAACCCGCCGGCAACGTATCCGCCACCGACACGTTCTGCGCGTCGCTCGGGCCGGCGTTGCTCACCGTGATTGTGTAGACAAGTTGCTCACCCGCCAGCACCGGATCCGGTGCATCGCTCTTGCTGATCGACAAGTCGGCCTCTGCGTTGACCGTCGTTTCTGCGGTGATGGAGTTGTTGCCGCTGACCGGATCCGTCGTGTCCGCCGAGACGCTGGCCGAGTTTGTGAGCACGGTCCCGTCTACCACGTCGGAGTCGACATCGACCGTGATGGTGTACATCGCCGAACTACCCGCCGCGATGCTTCCCAACGTGCAGCTTGGCACCGCACTCGGATCTTCCGCACAGCCGACAGTCACGGCATTGCTGACGCCCGCCGGCAGCGTGTCGGTTACCACCACGTCCTGCGCGTCGCTGGGACCGTTGTTCACGACCGTGACGGTATAGACCAGTTGCGTGCCGGCGATGACGGGATCGGGTGAATCGGCCTTACCGATTACCAGGTCGGCTTCGGTGTTGACGGTGGTGTCTTCGCTCGTCGAGTCATCTCCGGTATTGACCAACGTCGTGTCGGAAGTGATCGTCGCTGTGTTGGTGAGCACTGTGCCATCCGCGACGTCCGCACCAACCTTCACGGTGATCGTAAATGTCGCGGACTCTCCCGGCAATGATGAGGTCCTCAGAAATTTGACGGTACCCGAGTTTCCAGCCATAGGAGTGATGGATCCCCAGCTTCCCGGTTTCGTGGAACTTACGAACGTTGTGCCGCTCGGTAGCGGACTGATCAGTTGAACCAAACTTGCGTTACTCGGCCCGTTGTTGTCGTAGCTAATCGTGTAGGTCAGATTCTCACCGGCGATCACCGGATCAGGCGAATCGCTCATGGTGATCGACAAGTCCGCTTCTGCATTAACCGTCGTGTTCACGGTAATCGCGTTATTGCCACCGTCAGGATCGGTCGTGTCCGAGGTGACACTCGCCGAGTTGCTCAGCACCGTGCCGTGAGCCACGTCGGCATCCACATCGACCGTGATCGTGTACATCGCCGAACCGCCCGCGGCGATCGTCCCCAACGAACAGCTCGCTCCGCCGTTGGGATCTTCAGTACAACCGCTGGTCACCACATTGCTCAAACCCGCCGGCAACGTATCCGCCACCGACACGTTCTGCGCGTCGCTCGGGCCCGCGTTGCTCACCGTGATTGTGTAGACAAGTTGCTCACCCGCCAGCACCGGGTCCGGTGCATCGCTCGTACTGATCGACAGGTCGGCTTCCGGTAGGAGATCCGTGTCACCATCGGTGGCACTGTGATTGGAAGAATCGGTGTCGATGACAGATGGAGTGGCGGTGGCAGTATTGCTGAGCGTTCCCGTGGCGCTGGCGGCAATGTTCGCAGTCACGGTGTAGGTGACCGAGCTGCCGGCTGGCATGTTGAGAGTTTCAGCAATATCGCCCGAACCTGACGCCGTGTTGCCGCTGGCCCCCGACGCCACACTCGTCCACGTCGCCGTTACGGCACTCGGGAAAATATCCGACACGGACACGTTCGGATCATCGCCGGGACCGGCGTTGGAGACGACGATTGTGTACGTCACCGATTCGCCCGGCACGGCGGTTGTCACGCCGTCGGTTTTCGTAATCGAAATATCGACCGGCGGCTGGATGTTCGTGCGCGTGGCATCGCCGGACGAGGCCGTTTCGGGATCGTCGGTCACGACATCGATAAACGTACTGCTGGAGACTGTTCCTTGATTGTCCACAAAGAAGTTGGACGGTCCAAACGGATTGTCGACTTCTGCCTGGAACAGGATGCGAACTGCCTTGCCGGCAGGAAGTGTGCCGATATCGATGGGAGAACCGATGTACTCCGTGGCGTGAACGCTCAACGGCACCGCACCGTCGGCCTGTCCCTCACTGGGCACGCGCCGCGTTCCCGGCGTGAGACTGGCCGACATCACGTCGCCGGCGTTGTTGCTGTGATCCACACCGAGCACGTGTCCCATTTCGTGCAGCACGGTCGTCAGCAGGTCCATGGCTTGCGGTGAAGGGGTGACAGGGTGAAGGGGTGAAAGGGTGAATTCGGAATCGTCCAACGGCGTGGCATACACATACCAGTTCCAGCCGGCCGCGTTGACGTCGATCGTGATTCGCGTGCCCGTGGCCTGCGCCAGGTACCAGCCGGGCAGGTCGGTCACGTTGACCGTCACGGCGTCCAAGGCGGCCTGCTGGTCGGCACTCAGGCCCGTGGCGGACCAACGCGTCTTGGCGGCGGCGACAATGAAGTCCAGTTCCGCGGCGCTCAGCACCCCGTCGTCCACGACGGGTGAAATGGCGGCATTACCGCTAACCACGGTGTCGGATTCGTCCACCTGTTCCGATCCTGCGCTTGCCGGTGCCGACGGCTCCGTGCCTGAAACCGTTGAGTCGATCGGGGTCGAAGACGCCGTCAGGTTCATCGGCACCATGGTGGCACTGGGAAGGGTCGGATCGGCGCCCAGCGGATCGAGTGTTCCGGCGAGTACTGGCGGATTGGTAAACGTGTTCCCACCGGGCAGCGTGATCTCATGCGATGGAGTAAAGGGAGTATTGTCCGGGTTGGTAATCGAGGCACCTAAACCCCGGAAGCGGACCATGGAACTATCGTTCTGGTCAATCGCCAGACCGTAATAGATGTAATTACCCGCACCGCCCCAGTCGTAACCGAAGGGACTGTACGAACCCGTAAACGAGTTTCCTTCGACTTTCAAGTTCACGCGCGCCGTACCGTTGGCCGAGATGTAGCTGTTGCCAATGTAGTAGTAGTCATAGATCTTGCCGAAATCGTTGTTGATGACGGTCAAATGAACGTCTGGATCGGCGCCCGTGATCGCGCTTTCGGTGGCAGTAACTTCCAGGGCCCAGGTACCTAGAGGTGTCGAGGCACTTACGGTATTGCCGTCTCCGATGTTGGGGCCGCCGATCAGCACGATTGTCGTGCCGTTGGCAGGGCCGCTGGAACCAGTGTCGTCATGGTTGATCGACACCGGCGAAAGCCATTCGAACATGTTTCCCTGAATCGTCGCTTCCAGCGTCCCGGAACTGTCGTTCTTCAGCAGCACGCCGAAGGGACCGATGAGATCAGCATCGGTGAAAAAGTTGTCCTGCACCGACAGGTTGCCGCTGCTGGCGCCGTCAGTATTAAAGATGATCGCCGCGTCCCCCGTTTCCGTGTCCAGGAAGTCGCTGTTCGAAACGGTCAACTGCATATTGCTCGTGTCGCGCATGACGGCCTGGATGGCTTGCGTCACGATGTTGTCGACTTCGACATTGTCGATCAACACGACGACCTGCGCTGTACCGTTGGCCTCGAGCAGGATCGCTTCTTCGCCATTGGCGCCGCTGTCGTTGTCATCGAATTTGGTATCTTCGATCGTCAAGTCCGACTGCCCGCTGGCATTGATCAACTCCAGCCCCGTTTCCGCGAACCTCCGAATCAGGCTGCCCGTTACAAAATTGTTGCCCGTGACATTCGCCAGCTTGATGCCGTGTTCGTCGTTGGCATTGCCGGCGTCCTCGACCGTACTATTGGCCAGCGTCAAGTTGCTGCCACCCGACATGTTGATGCCGTGTCCGCCCGTGCCGTCGATCGTGATATTCGTGAGCGACACGTTGGTGGCATTCGTCAAGTTGACGGCGTTGCCGCCGGACGACGCGATCGTCCCGCCACTGCTGTTGCCACCCTGAGTCGTATTGCCGTCACCCGTGACAGTAAAGCTTCCCGTCGTGGTATTCAAATCGATGCCGGTCGGAGCACCGTTGGTCGAGATACTGTCGAAGGTAAGGCCCAGCGTGGTGTTGTCGATATCGATCGCCGTGCCGCTGCCCGTGTTGATCGTGCCGCCGCTGGAATTGATCGTGCCGGAGTTGCTTGCCGACAACCCGGGCCCGTTGGACGTGGTGATCGAGAGGTCCCCAAACGTGAAAGTGGTTGATGAATTGGAAACCAGGCCAATCCCAGTTCCGGTGCCACTGGTGAGTGTGATGCTGGTCGTACCGAAGTCAAAGGCCGCCGAGCCGGTGACGCTACTCACAGAAATCCCGCTACCCGATCCGTTGGCAATGGTTGTGGAACCATTATTCGTAATCGAGGTCGACCCGCCCAGCGAAGCCAGATCGATCGCCACGCCGCTGCTGCTGGTCGAACTGAGGCTGGAGAAAGTGGCCGTGACGGTGCCGTTGTTGAGGTCCATGATTCCACCGGTCCCGCCGATGGCCACGTCGCTGATCATCAGCGTGCCGAAATTCAAACCCGCGATACCCTTGTTCCCCGCCGGCGTGTCGCCGATCGTCAGCCCGCGAATCGTATTGTTCTGCGCCAAATCAATCCCGTTGTCGCTCGACGCAATCACAGGATTTGTACCGCCAACGGGTGCCAGCATGGGCGTGTGCGATGGCACGGTGATTCCGAGCACGGCCGCTAAGTTCGCACCTGGAGCTCCTTCGCCCACGAGCGTTTGATCGTTGGCCAGGTCGATGCCGGTCGAGTAATCGGTGCCCGTTTCCGCCAGGTAGATGTTGTCGTCGGCCTCGGGCAGCGCGGATCCGTTGAAGCTGGCAATCGTCTGGAACGGGTTGTTGAGCGTTCCTTCATTCGTCCCGCCAGCCGAATTGTCGATAAACCAGATCATGTCCGCGACCGTGACGCTGACCGTTGCCGTATCCGTGCCGCTGGCATTGACCAAGGTGTACGTGAAGGTATCGGTCCCTTCGAAACCGGCTGGGGGATCGTACGCAAAGCTGCCGTCGCCCGCGACCGAAACGGTTCCACCAGATGTGGACGTCGAGTCAAACGCGGTGATCGTCGCTCCATGCACGGTATCGTTGTCCAGCAAGCCGCTCCCCGCCGGCACATTAATACCGGCGTTGCCGAGCGCGTCGTAGCTTTCTTCCGGGGGCTGGGGTGGCGGCGAGGCGTTCATCGTGCTGGTACGGACGGAATGCTGCT
>CALBSZ010000633.1 GCA_937967665.1 uncultured Planctomycetaceae bacterium | reverse complement strand
CGCCGGGATTGAGAAC
Source organism: uncultured Planctomycetaceae bacterium (assembly GCA_937967665.1). GTDB lineage: Bacteria > Planctomycetota > Planctomycetia > Pirellulales > Pirellulaceae > CALBSZ01. The sequence goes on along the minus strand of CALBSZ010000633.1, from coordinate 4,104 downwards.
ATCGTCACCGCGGACCTGACCGCGCATGTTTCACGAACGTGGGAAATCTGCCGGCAGCGCGTCGAGCGATTCGGCATCCGGCACCTGGCCCGCCTGTTCGGTCAGGACATGACGCAGTTCGTCAATCACTTCGAAACCATTCTGAACGCTTATCGCAGCGGCGCCATGAAGTACGTAAGCATGGTGGGCACGAAGCCGTCCCCGGCGATCTCGCCCTGATACGGCCGCCCGCAAGAATCGTCGTTGGTCCCGCGACTACTCGACGAGCGCCGCTTCCGCCATCAGGCCGGGGCCGAATCCGAGCAACACACAGGGGCGCGGGGCCTGACGCGACAGCAAGCGTTGCAGGATGAACAAGACCGTTGGCGACGACATGTTGCCATGTTCGGCCAAGACGGCTCGCGAAGTGTCGAGCACCGTTGAGTCGAATTCGAGCGATTCTTCCACGGCGTCCAGAATCCGCGGTCCGCCTGGATGTACGGCCCAGGATCCGATCGAATCGAGTGTCTGGCCGTGCGCCGCCAGCCACTCGGTCAGCCATGGACGCAGGTGTTCTCGAATCAAGTCCGGCACACGATTGGACAGACCCATTTCGAAGCCATGGCTGCCGATCCGCCACGTGATCGTTTCCAGCGAATCCGGCAGCAGGCACGAGCCGGTGGCGGTAACGCGAAACGTTTCTTCCCGTGCTTCACTCGCCACCAACGCCGCGGCTCCGTCCGCAAACAAGGCATTGCCGAGCATGCAAGCGGGATCCCATTGAAACTTGAAGTGCAGACTGCAAAGCTCGACGGCGCAAATCAGAATATTGGCCGCGGGATCGGCTGCAGCGATCCCCCGCGCGGCACGCAGGCCGTTGATTGCGCCGTGGCAGCCCATGTAAGCGATGTGCAAACGCTGCGTGGTTCTGGCGAGTCCCAATTCGCCGAACAGAAAGATATCCACACCGGGAGCGTCAAAGCCAGTACACGATACGGTGATCAGGTGCGTGATGTCCGCACCCGATAGTGGGGCATCGGCCAGGGCTTTCACCGCCGCCTGTCCTGCCAGCGGACCGGCGTGCACCGAGTACAACTGCATGCGCTCCGCCGTATCGCGCCCAGGACTTTCACTGGGCTGGGCGTTTTCGCCAATCCACTCGTAGGCTGTCTGGTAGGGCACGCAAGTACGGCGCGTTTTCACACCGGCTTTGACGAACATGGTCCGCAACAGGCGCGCTTCCCGCGGGTCCCGACAGATGACATCGGTCGACATGCCGACCGCTTCGTCCAGACTCATCGTATGCTCGGGTACCGCCGTCCCCAATCCGCAAACCGGAAGATTCAAGGTCTCGTCCTTTGCTAAGCGTGCGAGGTGCACTGCCATCAAGCGTGAATCACCCAAGCTGCCGGCGTATCAACCGTCATGCCTGCGTGAAATCCGCTTTCGTTTCTGCATTATCACCGTCAGCACCTTATGTGGCGAGCAACCCTTTGTGACGAACGCCAGAATCGAAGGGGCCGATTCCTCGCCGAATACGCCTCAGGCTGGCCACTGGCTTCACTTGTGGGGCGGTACGGTCGATGATATACTACACCGCTTGCCTGCGTGAAAAACGCTGTTTGTGTGTAAGCAAACTGAAATACCCCAAGGACTTAGGACAATGAAAGACGGCATTCATCCGAAATACGCCGAGACGGTCGTCACGTGCGGTTGCGGGACGACCTTCACGACGCGCAGCACGCGACCGGAACTGAAGGTCGATATCTGCTCCGCCTGTCACCCCTTCTACACGGGCAAGCTCAAGTACGTGGACACGACCGGTCGGATCGAGAAGTTTCAGACGAAATTTGCCGCGGGCACGTACCGCAGCCTGCAGAAGCCGAAAAAGAAAAAGTCGAAGTAGCTACGCCAGCCGTCGCCCTCGTGCGAATCTGCGCCCATGGTAGGGTAGGCCTCGACCTGCCGAATCTTTGCCGGGCGGCGGGACCTAGCCTACCCTACCGTCGCAGGTCGCCAGGCAGCACTTTGCAGCAAGGGCACCGTGGCCGATGCGAACGTTTCGGGAAAATGGCGGTCGCTGTCGCCTTTTCCGCAAGCCACGAGTGAGATTGTGCCGCGAAAGGGGGACAGGCACCATCGATCCAACGGGTTTGCCGCGATGAATCAAGTAAGAGGATGGAGCCAGTTCCCGTTTCGCTCCCGTCAACACTGTGCTGTAGTATTCGTTTCAGACCGTTTCCTGTTTACGTTCCGCCTGTGGTGCACTCATGCGCAAGATGCTCGAGGAAATGCTCAACCGCTTCGAAGAACTGGAACAACAGATGTCCGATCCGGAGGTCATGTCGGATTCCAGCAAGATCTCGGCCGTCGCGCGCGAACACGGATCGCTGGCGAAGGTCGCCACGAAGTTTCGGCGGTTCAAGGAATTGAACCAGGAGATTGCGGAGGTCGCCGAGATGGCGGAAAGCCACGATCCCGAAGAGCGTGAAATGGCGGAAATGGAGTTACCGGCATTGAAGGCCAAACGCGAAGCGCTGTGGGACGAATTGCTGGACCTGACGGTAGGTGGCGAAGATGCCAACCGCAGTCGCTGCGTCATGGAAATTCGCGCCGGCACGGGTGGTGACGAGGCGGCCTTGTTCGCCCGCAACTTGTACGACATGTACAAGAAGCATTCGGAAGTCAAAGGCTGGAAAGTCGAGGTGATGTACGCGAATCCAACGGAGCTCGGCGGTTTCAAGGAAATCCTGCTGGGCATCAGCGGAGAAGGGAGCTTTCGAGAGCTGCAATACGAAAGCGGCGGACATCGCGTGCAGCGCGTGCCGGAGACTGAAGCCAAGGGGCGAATCCATACGTCGGCGGCGACCGTGGCCGTGCTGCCCGAACCGGAGGATGTCGAAATCGACTTGAAACCGGACGATTACGAAGTGCAACGCTACGCCGCCAGTGCCGGTCCCGGCGGCCAGCACGTCAACAAGACGGCCTCGGCCGTGCGGCTGTTCCATCATGATAGCGGGATTATTGTCCAATGCTCGGACGAACGCAGCCAGCACAAGAACCTGGCCCGTGCGTTGCGCCTGCTGAAGTCCAAGCTGTACGAAAGAAAACGGGAAGAGGAAGCCAAACGGCGGTCCGATCATCGCAAATTGCTGGTCGGCTCGGGCGATCGCAGCCAACGCATTCGCACCTACAATTTTCCCGAGAACCGCGTCACGGATCATCGCATCAACCTTACCCTGTATAAACTCGACCAGATTATTGCGGGCGATCTTCAGCCCATCACCGACGGCCTGATCGATCATGACCGCAATGAATTGAAAAGCTCGATGGGTTCGCTCGAATAACCATCCCTCGTTCGTCGCTCTTTGGGAATCGGATCAACGCATGTCACAAGATCAACCGTGGACGATCGGGCGACTGCTGACATGGACCAACGACTACCTGCGCGAGCACGGATCGGATAGTTCCCGGCTGGATGCCGAGATCCTGCTGGCGGAAGCCCGCGGCTGCAAGCGGATCGAACTCTACACCGCCTACGAAGAAGTTGCCAGCGAACAGACGCGGGTCGCGTTCCGGGAACTCGTACGGCGCCGCGCCGAGGGGGAACCGGTGGCGTATTTGGTGGGGCGCAAGGAATTCTATTCACTCAGTTTTCATGTCACCCACGACGTCCTCATTCCGCGACCCGAAACCGAGTTGATCATCGTGACCATGCTGGACCTGGCGAAAAAGCGTCCGGCGCAAGACGGGCCGCTGCAAATTGCCGACGTCGGAACAGGCAGCGGTGTGATTGCCGTGACGGCGGCCAAGTACTGGCAGAACAGCCGCGTGACCGCGATGGACCTGAGCGACAAGGCACTGGAAATCGCCCGCTTCAATATCGACCAGCACGGCGTTTCCGAGCGGGTGACATTGATCCATTCGGACCTGTTCTCGAAGGTTCCGCCGGATGCGCGGTTCGATTTCATCCTCAGCAACCCGCCTTACGTCAGCCAGGCGGAATACAAGGAGTTGCCGCGCGACGTCAAGGACCATGAGCCGGAAATGGCGCTCATCGGCGGCCCCACCGGCTGTGAAGTCATCGCCCGCTTGATTGAACAGTCTGCTACTCGGCTGAACCCG
>CALBSZ010000632.1 GCA_937967665.1 uncultured Planctomycetaceae bacterium | reverse complement strand
GTGCCGTGAAAGGGGGACAGGCACCATCGATCCACCCGCTTTTCCGGGACACACCAAACACAACGATGGAGCCAGTCCCCGAGTCGTTACCGTCAACCCTGCGCTGCCGGATTACATTGGCGCGTGCCGTGAAAGGGGGACAGCCGCGAAAGGGGGACAGGCACCATCGATCCACCCGCTTTTCCGGGACACACCGAACACAACGATGGAGCCAGTCCCCGATTTGCTACCGTCAACCCTGCGCTGCCGGATTACGTGGGTGGGTCGAACGTCTTGTTCCACGTGTGCCTGGTCCAGCGCCAGAGATAGCTTCCGACGGAAGGCCGGATGCCGTCCAGGAAAACGGGGAACTGCTGTCCGGAGCGGAGTTGGCGGCTCTGCTCGGGCGTGAGTTCCGCGACGGCTTTAAAACGGGCCTTGAGGAATTCGAGTTCGCTGTTGTGATCGCCGCGGCGCTGTACGGGCAAGGGGCCTCCGTTGACCGCGCACAGCGACAGGTGAATTGGCGTGGTCGAGGCGCGGGGCGAGACCTTTGAGATCGGGCAGACCAACGTCATGCCTCCTGGAACATCGGCTTCCACGGGAACGCTCAGCACGGCGGCATGGTCTTCCACATCGGCTTGCGACAGTGAAATCAGCAGCTCTTTCGAAGCTTCGTCGCCGATCTGGACGATTTCATCACCTTCGTGCAAATACGTGCCGATGGCGGTTTCAAGATGCCGGCGCAGGACACGACCGCTGCGCGGAGCGGGCACTGTCAGCCGTTCCAGCTGCTGTCGCTTTTCCGCAAGTTGTTTGGCAAGCCCGTGAGCGTAACTCGCTTCCGTCTTGAATTCCGACATCTCCTCGCCATTACGGTAGCGGCGCAGCCGCAGTTTGGATTGACTCAACTCCAATTCCAGCTTTTCGATCTCCAACTCCAGCATTTCATTTTGCATGACGATCAGGACGTCGCCTGCGGAGACCGGATCGCCATTGGCGACGCGGACTTCGCGTATAAATCCGGCGCCGGTGGCGCGGACGACCGTCAGCGGGGCATATTCGACGACGGCCGGAGCCGCGCTGGCCAGTGGCCACGGAGTGACGTGGCAGAGCGTCGCGCTGCCGGCCGCGGTGATCGCGCAGGCCACGGCAAATCGCCAGCGCCGCGGTCTTTCCTGCGGGGTTCCACGTATCAGGAACAGCACGGTTCGCATGACCGGCACGGCGCACCAGGCGATGACTCCGAAGGCCGCGAGCACGATCCCCGCGCCATGAAACATGGCTGCGGCACCGACGATCAATCCAAACACCACCGTGATCCGCCACAGCCAGCTCGCCAGCGCGTAGACCTTGACGAACAGGCTAGCTGACTGGGCAGCGAGTGGTGCCGGGCCGGTGCCGAAGTAGATTCGTCGAATCACGCCGCGCAAATACTGAACACCGCGCGTGTACAGATTGGGAAGGGCCAGCCAATCGGAGAGAATATAGTAGCCGTCGAAACGCATCAGCGGATTGGCGTTAAACAGCACCGTTGTGACACTCGCCATGATGACGCAGTTGGCCAGCCACTGGTTCATGGGCGTCTGGCTGTCCGCATCCCAGCACAACGCGGCGAGGGCGGCCACGACCAGTTCCACGTACATCCCCGCGGCAGAAGTCAGAATGCGCTGCCACTTGGAACGAAACCGCCATGCCGAGGTGACGTCGATGAAGGCCACGGGAACAAACAGGATCAGCATGATGCCGGCGTCGCGGACGTAGCCGCCGTAGCGTTTGCAAACCAGGCCGTGGCCCGTTTCGTGGATGATTTTGAGCAGCACCCAGCAGACCAGCAGTCCCAACGGTCGGCCCGCACTGAAGATGCCTTCGGTGGAGCGCCAGAAGGCATCCCCGTGAATGGCAAGGCGCGTCAGGCTCGCCAAAATCAGGACCACGCAGCAGACGACGACGAATGGCGAGAACAGCCAGCGCGTGCGCGGTTCCAGTCGCTCCAGTAAGCGATTGGGCCGGCACAGGGGGATGCGAATAAAGAAGGGATTCAGCTTGCCGAGCACCAGTTGGAATTGCTGCAACCCCGTTGGTGCCACGGTTCTGCCGGACCGCTGAACCAGGTCCGCGGCGACCAGCCATTGGCAGAGCGCTCGCGCGCTGCCTTCGTTCAGGCTGCAGTCGGGGCGAGCGCGCACGGTTTGCTCCAGCGCCTCGGCTGCCGTAACGCGCCCGTCCAGGTACGAGACAAACGTGTATTCGTCTTCGCCAAAGCGGTAGAAGCTGGAATTCAATCGATCTTCGATGATCCAGCAGACACCGTCACCGTCACGTTCACGTCGCACGGCGAGATCAGGCCGCAGGCGAATTCGGTTTTCCAAGAGGTCGTGTGACATGGGCGTGGCGGTTGTAGTGTAAGTTGGCGGCGTGACGCAGCCATTCCGCATGGGCGTTATTTACCAGCCGGTCTTGGCGGCGACCGATTCCCAAGCACGATGGAAGAGGTTCCAGCCGAGCAAATGGGGGTCGGTGCTGATCTTGGCGCGGCCGCTCATACCGGGCCGCAGCAGCTCGTTTTCGTTGGAAAGTCGCAGTTCCGCGATAAACACATTCTTGCCGTTGATAATCTCCGCTCGGGGATGGATGCTTTCGATGGTCGCGAACCAGGCTTTACCGGGGTAGGACGAGACTTTTACGGTGACTTCTTGTGCAGGGCGCACATAGGCTATCTCCGATTCGGGAATGGCAAGTTCCACAATCATTTCCCCGGTCGGCGCGATTTCAAACAAGGACTGTCCCACGGTCAACGGCGCGCCTTCGACGCGACGGAGATCGCCACTGACGACGACCCCGGACAGCGGGCTGCGAATTTCGAGATGTTCCTCGCGGCGGTCGAGGAGTTTTAGTTCGGCGCTCAGTTTCTGCATTTCCAGCCGCGCCAGTTTGGCATCGGTCCCCTCCCCTTTCGCCAAGGCCGTGTCCAATTGCTTTTCGGCCTGTTCGTACCTGGCCAACACAGCCGCGCGCTCCAGGCGAATTTCGCGGCCGTCCATCCTGGCCAGCGTTTGCCCTTGTTCCACCAGGTCTCCGGGTTCGACCAGCGTCTTTTCCAGCGTGCCCGCGAAGGGGGCAGCGAGGAAACGCCGCGAGACCGGTTCAAGATTCGCATCACAGGCCACCCGGTAAGGCAGCGGGATCAGCAGGGTTCCCGCCAGGATTGTCATTGCCGCCAACAGCGGTCGCATGCCGATTTTCGACAGCCGCCGCGCTTGGCGTTGCCAACGGGTGCCATGAGCCCGAGCCAGCAGGTTCACAGTGCCGCCCAGCACCGTGGAGGCTGCCGACAGAAATTCCAAGGCCGCGGGACTTTGGCGAAAGCCGTCGTCGCCGCTCAGCACCAACACCGCTGACGGCTCCTGACCGTTTGCGGCCAGCGGGATTCCGACAACACAGGCCGCCGACGTCTGGTGGGCGACCCTCTTGAGAGAAACCGCTTGGGGGTCTTCGAGCGAAGTGGGTGGCCAGAGCAGCCGCTCCTTGTGCGCGAGGCATTCGTCCAGGGCGGTATCGATATCCCGCGCCATTTCGGAATGGACGTCGATTTTCGCAACCCCGGAAATGGCAGCCAGCTTGCAGCGAGACTCGTTCGGATGGCGGACGCCGAGTGCCACTGTCTCGCACGAGAGGGCTTGCTGCAGTTGGTTGACAAGTAGCTGCGCGGCCGCGTCAAACTCGTCTTCCGCCTGGACTCGTTCAATAATCCCGACGACGGCCCGGCTGCGCGCCGCCAACGACTTGAGCTGCGGTTCGCTTGCCAGGAGGTTCCAGAGCGTAACGTGCGTTGCCACCGCTTGGGCAAGGAAGTCGGTGTCGTTCGCGTGGCCCTGCTTAACGTACAACTGCAGAGCCAACGCCTCGGGCGGCTGATTACGCAGCAAGACCGGTACGACCAGCAGGCAATCATCATCCGCTTGTCGCCATTGCCGCTTTCCGGAAGCGGCCGCTTCGAGCGCCAGGTTCGCTGCTTCGTGGGCGAACGCTGCCTTCGTGTTCGCGGACTGCCAGACTCGCTGCAATTGCTCCGATGACGTGCGGGCAAAGTAGATGCTGGAGCGGACGTTTCCGTGGACCGCCAGCAGCCGGTGCAAGTCTTCCAACAAGCCGTCCAGACGGCGATTGGACGTCGCTGCATGCAGGAGCGCCGCTTGCAGCGTTCCCGCAGCCGGCGCACCGGACGCGGTTTCCCCGCGCCGCCGGAGGGCTGCTTTCGGCCTGTCAATCTTGGTGAATGGAGACATTCGCTTCCGTGCTCGAGTCCTCTGCCGCCGTAGTGCCCTGGCTCCGCCCAGGGATACCGCTCCCGCTCTTTCCTTAGTCCGCCGTCTGCAAGGCGCAACGTTCGCCGCTCTGGAGTTCTCCCGTCGGGTTGGCGATCATGACTTTAACTTTGACCGTGCCGCTTTCCGCGTCGATCGTCGGTGAAACGAATTCGATTTCGCCCGGCACGACACGTCCGGCGTCCACGAACTCCACATCGACTTTCTGGCCCACGGACAACCTGGTAATCGCCTGCCGTTCGGCCATGAAGACTGCGGTCAATGGATTCAACTGCACGAGTTGGACGACTTGTGGATCATTGGGAGCGACAAACTCACCGGGCTGTTTCAGGATGCGGGTAATCACGCCGGCCAACGGGGCGGAGATCGTGCGGCGCTCCAGCTGGACGACCAGTTTGTCGTATTCCATTTTCTTCAATTCCTGCTGTTCCTGTACGGAAAGCAGGTTGCCTTGAGCGATCGACAAATCCGTGGCAGCGCGGGCCACTTCTTCCTGGCGAGCGTGTCCGCGTTGCAGTAGGATCTTCAACTTTTCCAGTCGGTCCGCCCGCATGACAACTTCCGCCTGTGCGGAATCGAGCCGTCCGCGCGCGTCCCTGCCCGCCTGCGCGATGTCCAGCAGCGCTTGGTGCACATCCGTATCGAGCGTCGCGAGGGGAGCGCCTTGTTCGACCACGTCTCCTTCGTTTACGTGCAGCCGTTCCAGGATCCCGGTCTCGGGCGAAGCGACACGAATCTGTTTGTAAGGTTCGGTGAAGCCGACGATGCGGCCGTCATTCTGAAGCTCAACCGACTTGTCCTGGGCGTGCCCTGAGCTGCCGGCGAGCAGCAAGCAAAGGTAAGCCACGCTGCATGTTGTAAGACGCATGAATCTACTCTCCCACGGTAACGCGTATGATTGGAGCGGCGGTATGTTGCTGGTCGCGCGAGCCAACGACTTGCGGCGCGATGCGATACCGCCTTCGTACTACCCAGATGTTCTCGGTAACCTCCATAAAGATACGTCACCAGTAGAGGAGTGCGTGCCACCCAAGTCGGCTTGATGGCGAGCGTTCTGATTGGTTGGCTTGCGCGGATTGGAGCGGCTGGTCGGAAGATTCAGACCGGTGTTCCGAGGACCGCGAGGCAGTTGGTCAATTCCCATGAGCGTGCCGGTGGCGCGGCGCAGGCCGGCCAGGGACTTGGCATACTCGACCTGGGCACGGACAAACGTCGATTCCTCGTCCATCAACCGCTCCTGGGCATTCAGGATGTCTTCCAGCAGGAGGCTGGATGAGCGATCGTCGCCGGGCAGCAATTCCCAGCGTTCGCGCAGATAACGGACTTCCGCTACGCTCGCCGACATAGCACTATACTTGGCCAGCATTTCCTGGTAGGCCGCGCGGACCTCGCGCACCGCCACTTCGACTTCGGCCGATAAGGTCTCGACCGTGTTGTTGAATTCCAGGGTTACCTGGCGCAGTTCCATTTCACGCTGGCGAAGCCGAGCCGACGCGGCGCGATTGTAGATCGGCATTTCAAACAGCAGGCCCGCCGTGTAACTGGGCGCACCGGTGTCGAACTGTTCGACCAGGCTGCGGCCCACGCGAGATTTTCCTTCCAGACCCGCGGCGTATGTTTCCACAATCAAGCCAAGCGCCGGCATCAATTCATTCCGAGACATGTTCCAGCGGACCGTCGCCGCATGGATCCGCTGCATCGCCTCGTCGATCTCCGGCCGGTTGGAAAGCGCAATCTGAATCGCATTGGGGATTTCCACTTCCAATTGATCGCGGAACGGCAGTTCCTGTGGGATCACTTCGGGCGAGTTCTGGATGGCCAGCGCGGGCGAATTGATGAGCGTACGCAGACGGGATTCGACATTCCGCACCGCAAACCTGGCTCGCACAAGCTCCGCTTCACGACTTGCGACCGCGGCCCGGGCCCTCACAATCTGGCTCTGCAACGCGTCGATTTCCAGGCGGCTTTCCAGTTCTTCCAGGATTTCCTGCGCGCGTTCCAGGTGTCTCTGCTTCTGCAACAGAATCACCCGCTCCATATACAGTCGCCCGTAGGTCCGGTTCACCTCCAACAAGTGTTCCTGGAGTTCCGCATTGAACTCGTCGCTGGCAATCTGGGTATTGAGCTGTGCCAGGAAGATGAGGCTGGTGTTGTACGCCTTCCCCGCGCCGTTCAATAATGGCTGGTTGAAGCTGAGTGTCAGGCGGGCGTTGCCTTGATCCTGCGGAATGAAGAAGACGGAATTACTGTTTTTGTGCCCCATCTGCTGAGACAGTTGAACCGTGGCACCGCTGAGCAATTTTCGGCGAAAGCCGGCGTCGAAGTTCCAGTCGTGTTCGTTCAACCGGTTGGGACCGCCGGTGACGAGCGTATTGCCGACGGGATTGCTGATATCCGCGAATTTGGACTCGATGAACGCCGTGGGGTCGAATTCAGCCTCGGCTCGAATAATGTCTTCGGCGCGGATATGCGCTGTCTGGCTGAGTGCTTGCACGTGTAACGAATGAGCAAGTGCGTCGAGCACTAGTTGCTGCGCGTCCACGAAAAGCGCTTGGCTATTAGGACGCAGACGGTCCACCACTCGAGGTTCCCACCAGAGACTCGCCTGACTGCCATGTTCCGGAAGGTTCCCGTGACGCTGTCGGTCCGGCTGGACGCCATCGCGCGCCGGGGCGATGTCAATCGGAAGGTCAGACGGGCTGGGCGTGTCGTCAATGAATTCGTCCGTCGAATCGTCCGCATCGGGTCGCGGACCCTGTAAAATAACGCTGGCGGACCGCGCGGGCGTTTGCGCTCGTTTGGCAATCGACGGCAAGCGGCGCATGACGATCGGTCCGGTGAAATGAGCATCCTGCGCAGCAACTTGCCCGGACGCGGAACTCTGCGCACCAACGACCAGGCAGACAAACAGTACCGACGTCAACGTTTGGGTCATGTGGGCCGACTTTAAGGTGTGGTATTGAGGACATCGAACGCTTGCCGAAGCGCAGCGTGCACGCTAGCAGCACAAGCTCGACGCCCCTAAAGATGTTAGTCGGCAAAACCCCGTGGTGGAGTTGTTTCGGTCTGCCGGTTTTTTCCGTAAATTTCGTTTCTGCTAACCGTACAACTTGCCACGTTTATCGCAATGACACCGGTCTGGCCTCCGGGTGGCGTTGGTCGAGTGTGTGTTCAGAGGGGGGCCTGAAGATCGATTTGCCAGGCCGTTGCATTCCACACGTCTTGATTTGACGCCGCGTCACGCTCCAATCCATGCTCGAACCTTAGACGCCGTCGACCTTTTCGACAGCCACGGCCCGAGTAGTGACCTACATCTATATGGACGGAAATCGCTGCGCGCGGTAGGCGCGGCGACCGCCAGACCGGTCAGAATCGTTGAATTGGCAGATGAATTTTTTTTCAGTCCGAGCACGAATTGCCTTTGCTCAGGTAATGTTGCTGGTTAGCGCTGTCTTGGGTGCTGTCTCGCTTGGAATATTCCCCAGTCGGGATGCGACGGTTATCGAGCATCGCAGCGAGCAGGTGCAGTTGCTTGCCGTCAGTTGCTCGGCGTTCGTCAGTCGCGGTGACATTCCGAGCCTGGGTCCGTTTCTCGAACGGGTTGTCGACGAAAGTCCGCACTTCCGCACGGCGGGCGTCCGCGACGCGGAAGGCAAGCTGGTCCTTGCAACTCCCGATCACCACGAGACCTGGGATGCCGGGAATCCGGAGAACACCGTCACCGACCAGTTGACGATGAAGTTGCGCGCGGGCGAAGAGCAGCACGGCACGATTGAGCTGACCTTCGCGCACATGGGTGCCGGCGGTCTACTCGGATACTTCATGCGTCCCGAAATCCGTCTCGCCATATTCCTGGGCTCACTGTGTTTTCTATTCAACTACTTCTATCTTGCCGCCAAGCTGCAAAACCTCGACCCCTCGCAGGCTGTGCCCGGACGAGTTCGTTCCGCTCTGGATACGCTGACAGAAGGCCTGCTTGTACTCGACAAAAAGCAACGCATCGTGCTGGCCAACAAGGCCTTTAGCGAGAACGTCGGCATCCAGGCCGGGAAGCTTGTGGGCAAGAAGGCCGCCGAATTCAAGTGGATGATTCATGACGAAACGGAGTCGGTGATTGTCTACCCGTGGACCGAGGCGCTGACGAAGGAAGAAGCCGTTACGGGCATCATGATGGGGCTGCGTGGAGCCGGCGGCGAAGTCCGCATCTTCATGGTCAGCGCGGCGCCGGTGCTGAATCCAGAAGGCGGCGTTCAGGGAGTGCTTGTTGGCTTCGAGGACGTGACGGACCTGGAGCAGGCCAAGATCGAAATGCGGAAAGCCAAGGAGGCGGCGGATCAGGCGAATCAAGCCAAGAGCGGATTTCTGGCGAACATGAGCCACGAGATTCGTACTCCAATGAACGCCATCCTCGGCTTTACAGAAGTCTTGCGGCGCGGATTGGAAGAAAGCGAAGCCCACCGGCTGGAACACCTGGATACGATCCATCGTAGCGGCAAACACCTGTTGAATCTGATCAACGATATCCTGGACCTCTCCAAGATCGAATCGGGACGTCTGGAATTGGAGTTAACTGGTTGTTCACCGCACCAGATCCTGAACGATGTCGTCTCGGTACTGAAAGGCCGGGCCGACGAAAAGGGGATCGGCTTAAAGTTCCGCAGCGAAGGCGGACTGCCGGCAACGATCACATCCGATCCAACGCGGCTGCGTCAACTTGTGACCAACCTGGTGGGCAACGCCATCAAGTTCACCGAAAGCGGCACAGTAGAGATCGTGGCGCGCGTGGTTCAAGACAACAAAAAGCCGCAGCTGCAGATCGACGTCATCGATTCGGGCATCGGGATGACGGACGAACAGATGGAAAGGATCTTTAAGCCGTTCACGCAGGCGGACGCCTCAGTGACTCGCCGTTACGGCGGAACTGGCCTGGGGCTTTCCATCAGCAAACGCATCGCCGAAGCCTTGGGCGGTTCCCTGACAGTGACCAGCAAGGAAGCGGTTGGCAGCAGGTTTACAGCGATCGTGGAAACGGGGCCGCTGTACGACGTCGAAATGGTCAGCGACGAGGACGCCAGGAAAGTCACGACGCAGCGTGGCCCCGACGGTCATGTAGACATGGACTTGCCGCCATCGAAGATCCTGGTGGTCGACGACGGCGACGCCAATCGAAAGCTCATGGCGCTGGTTTTGAAACGCGCCGGAGTCGAGGTGTCGACGGCTGAAAACGGCCGCGTTGCCTGCGAGATGGCGGCCAACGACGACTTCGACGTGATTCTGATGGACATGCAAATGCCCGTGATGGACGGTTACGCCATGAAAGGGTCCGAAGAGCGCTGCCGCGCGGCAGGTTGCAGCGGCTTCCTGACGAAGCCAATCGACATGGACTTGCTGATCAGCAGCTTGGGGCAGGAACTGGAAAAACTCGGGCGAAAGCGAAAACCGCGTGCGCCCGCAAACACCAGCCCTGGCTCGGCGAGCGCGCGTGATGCGGAGCCGCGTGCTGCGAAGGAACGAAAACC
>CALBSZ010000631.1 GCA_937967665.1 uncultured Planctomycetaceae bacterium | reverse complement strand
TAGGTGTTTGGGCGAAAGGAAGGCGGCGCAGAGCGTTGCTCGCAAGGAGACGCTGAAGTCCTTCGTCCGCGCAAAGTTGCGGTCGAAGATGTCGAGATGCAGGTCGAGGTCATCCTTCTCGAGCGGCCCGCGACAGAGGCGCGGCAGCACGTCCGTGAGACAGGCTTCTGCTGTAGGACGGGCACTCTTGCCCGTCTCGTTCATGTCGGGCAGTAGTGCCCGACTTACAGGATAGGGCCCTTCGACCTCCATGTAGTCGACCTCCACCAGGAACGGGTAGTGAGCTTCGAGGTCTTTCATGCTCGGAATGATCGCGGGCTTGCCGTTCTTGGCTGGTTGCTCGCGCGGGGTGCCTCGTGTTTTGGGCTGTGCGTCGCACTCAAAGCGGAAATCGAAGGTAAACCCGTAGCGTGTCGCGTCATAAACCTCGCTGGTCGAGCGGAAATCTTCGAATTCGAGCACCGTCCACTGATCGGGTGTCATCTCCACCGATCGGTCGAGGTTCTCAAAACAAGGTCGCGGGCGATCTTCGTCGAAACTCAAGACGGCCGCTTCGCTGTAGTCCCGCGCAAAATGGCTAAAACCGAATTGGTAGCTGCGATTGAAGTAGCGGGCATGCACGGGCACGGGCTGAACCCCATCCGTGAAGCGGAGGCGGCAGCGCATGCGGACCTTGTACCGGCCGGAACTGTCGACGGACAGGGGCGTGTTACGAATTCGCATGCCGATGCGGCCGGAGATCGTGAGACTATCCTCTTGAATGAAGGGTAGGCCGCCACCTCGCTCTAGTTCCAGCCTTGCCCGCTTCCATTCATCTGCGGCGTTGGGAAAGAAGGAATGGAAAGCCTTTTCCGTCTCGGCCTCGCCAGCATGGGGTGACTGCGACTTGCGCTCAAGCTGCCACGTGAGATCAAAGGCCGGAACTGAATAGTTCGACTCGCCCTCTTTCCGGTTGTGTTTGTAGGCATAGGTTCGATGCCCCAGGACCTCGAACTCCGTTTGGTCATCCGCGAGATAGCGACTGCCGAACTTGAAACGCCAGCGCTGCGGCGCGGGGTACTCGTTGGTCGCCAGGGCGAGGTAATGGTCCACGAACTCCTGATACTGACCGAGCAGCAAGGAAGACTGCCCCAGGCCGTGGCCAACGGTATCGAACCCATCCGTGCGTCCCTCCTCTGGCAGGAACTCGACGAAGGGTGGCAAGCCGTAGAGAGTGCGGTCGATGCCGAGAGTATCGAACAGATCGTTTTGCAGTTGCTCGCGATTGAGTCGCCGGGCGAAGGGGCCCGCATAGCGAGTTCCCCGGTCGTCGATCACCGCATCGAGGTACGCCTTCAACTCGGTGATCGCTGCTTGGCGCTCGTCCGGCGTCGGTTGCTTCTCCTCGTCCGGCGGCATCTCTTCGTCGCGAATCATTTGGAACGCTCGCTCAAGAGCCCGCGTCCCCTCGCCGCCGGCCGCCTCTCGCGACAACACCGGGTCAAGCGTAAAGTCACCCTTGTTCTTGCCGTCGGCGTGACACTCGGCGCAGTGCTGTTTAAGAAAAGGAGCGATCTGTGTTCGGAATTCGTCGTTTGCCGATGACACCGAAGGAAAGGACCAAATGACAAATGACAAATAACAAACAAATCTCAAAAGCCAAAATCTAATGTTCAAAACCACAAGCCCATGCTGTCTTAAGGACGGCTCAGGAATGAGATTGGTAGTGGACTTCGCGAGAAGTCTCAATCCGACGGACTTCTGGCGAAGCCCACTACCTTGAACGGAGTTTGGGATTTGGAAACTTGTGGTTTCGAATCTGTTTGTCATTTGAGATTTGCTATCTGGAATTTGGCCTCAGGCTGCGCTACGTGAGGATCTCTGAGAACTCACCCGAGTTGTCGGCAAACGCTTTTGCGGGGATATCCAATTGATGCAGCATTGTCAGGTAAAGGTCACCCAGCGGCCGCTCGTCGGGCTGACGGATGAAGCGGCCGTGACGCAGGCCCAGATTCTTGCCGCCAGCGAGAACGAGTGGATAGTTGCGGGCGTTGTGTGTCGTGCTTGTGCCACTGCCAAATAGAGCAACGGTGTCATCCAGCAAGCGGTGACCGCCTTCATTCGAAGATGCCAGTCGAGTCAGGAAATAACTGAATTGTTCGGCCAGGAAACGGTCATATTTGCCCCAGTTGGCGTATCCGTCCGGCTTGCCTGTGCCGTGCGAGAGGCCGTGATGCCCCTTGCCAAAACCGAGGATTGCTGGAAAGCGGTCGCAAACACCGACCCCATCTTCCGCCCCGATCTGGTACGTCGCGACTCGGGTCGTGTCGGTCTCGAATGCCAGCACCATCAGGTCAAGCATGGTGCGAATGTAATCGCTGGGGCCCTTCGGCGATACGTCGAGATTGAGCTTGGAACGATCGACTTCAGGCAACGCTCGGCCCAGCCAGTCCTCGGCACGAACAAGCCGGCTTTCGACTTCACTGAGCGATTGCAGGAACTCGTCTAAACGCTGCTGGTCGGCGCGGCCGAGTCGGTTTCTCAGCGAGCGGGCATCTTCCAGGAGGAAATCGACACGTCGACGGCCGGAAGCCAAAACTTTCTTCCGAGAGGCCTCGTCTTCTTCGGCCGGACCTTCAAATAGCCGTTCGAAGATCTGCCGCGGATTCGACTCTGCGGGAATTGCTCGCCCTTGGCCATCGAACGAGATCGTTGTGGTGCGGCTTTTGATGCCGACGCCACCGTGGCTCGAAAGAACGAGGGAAGGAACTCTCGTGTGCAAACCGAATTTCCGAGCGATGAGCTGATCGAGCGAAATCGAATTGTCGAGGTTCCGACGGATATCGGCGCCGCTCAGCCAAATGTCTCCCGTATTATGACCGACCAGCTTCCGGCTCGTTGGATGTGACAGACCGCCGAGGACCGTCATGTCTTTGCGGTGTGGCTTAAGCGGCTCAAGCGAACGGGTTAGCCGGTAATCGGCGCCGTCTTCGTGAGGGAACCAGTGCCAATCCCTGTAAGCGGCATGTTTCTCAGGCGGCAAGCTCACGCCGTTGCCGAAAAAGAACGCGCAAAAACGACGAGGACGGTCTTCGGTCGGCGCCGCATGCGACATTGCCTCCAACCACGGCAGTGCTAAAGCCACGCCCGTGCCGCGAAGCAAAGTGCGTCGGTTCAGTTTCCAGGAAGGCATTTGATTCCTCCGGGGTAAATTGCAAATGACAAAATACAAATAACAAACAAATTTCAAATGGCAAATTCAAAATCTCAAACGCCTCGGTCACGACTTGTTGATGATGGCGCTGAAGATTTTGAGTAGCTCGTTGCTTTCTTGAAGCAGCTTGCCTCGTTCGTCGGCAACGTTTGATTCCGTGCCCGTATCGAGCAAGCGAAGCCAGTAGCGGGTCTCTTTTGCCTCTTTCCGCGAGATCTTGAGTCGCATTTTGAAGTCCTTTTTGCTCAACGCTTCGTTAGCTTCGATGTAGTTTGCACCAATCGAATCAGAGGATCGAATAACCTGCTTTACATCCTCGATATTTCCTACTGTCCTCGGCAGCAACTTAACGAACGCCCGCACAGCCTTCGCAAACTTATACGTCCGCTCCTCAAGATCATATTTTGGCCCGTCGTTGTTTTGGTCATTCCTCATTTCGGTATTGGAATTTGTTTGTTATTTGTCATTTGTTTTTTGTTATTTCCACAACCCAACTGGTAACCACCAATTCGACCAAATCTCCCATCCGGTCTCCGCGCTGTTGTAACGTCGTTGCCAGTGAGTCGGCCACCTCCGTGTCATTCAGTGTCAACGAACGTCCAAGGGCATAGGCCATCACTTTGCGTAAGAGCGCTCGACGAAAATCATCATTTTTGGTGCGAAGCAGCTCCGCTTGCAGCTCTTTCATTCCATTGACCGTAACGCCGCTTGGTAACTCGGCTTCGGCCTGGACTGGGTGTTTTGTCCGCCGCCGACGGAGTTCGGCGCCGATGCCGTCGCGCTGCCAATTGCCGACCGCGTCATATTCTTCAAAGGCAAGCCCCCAGGGGTCGATCCGTCGATGGCATCCTGCGCAAGCAGTGTTCTCGCGGTGAACGGCCAAAGCCTCAGTGATGCTCAGCCCGCGCACTTTCGGGTCTTCGCGGTCAAGCTCGGGGACATTCGGCGGTGGCGGTGGAGGCAAATCGTCCAGCAAATTCCGGAGCAGCCACATTCCGCGCTTGGTGGGGTGACCGTCGTGGCCGTCGGAAGTGCCTGTCAGGATGCTCGCGTGGGTGAGTACTCCACCCCGATGATGAGATTCGTCGAGAGATACACGACGAAAGTGCGGGCCCGACACGTCGGGAATTTCGTAATGATCGGCCAATGTTTCGTTGAGAAACGTGAACTTCGAATTGAGGATCTGAAATATGCTCTCGTTGTGGCGGAGAACTTCACCGAAGAAATGTAACGATTCGAGGCGCATTGCCGCGGCAAGCTCTTCGTCAAACTCCGGATAGCGTCTTTGATCTACTGTGACCCGCTCGAGCCGATCCAGTTCCAACCATTGTTCAGCGAATTGTGCGATGAACTCCCAGGAGCGTGGGTCCCGAATCATTCGCCGTGTTTGTTCCGCCAAGACCTTTGGGTTCCTCAGTTGCGATTTCTCGGCCAGCTTCAGCAAAGTCTCGTCTGGTAAACTGCTCCATAAAAAATAGGACAGCCGAGCAGCGAGCTCGTAATCGTCGAGCCGCTGCTGGCCACCGGACGAACGAGCGACCGCCAATCCCAAAAACTGCGGCGAAGCGAGCACAACGCTGAGCGTGTCCCGCAGGCTAGATTCCAACGTATCCGTGTTTTGACGAGCCTCGCGCCAGTACTTCATCAACCGATCGAGTTCGCTGTCTGACAGCGGACGGCGAAAGGCTCGCGAGGCAAATCGCCGCACGACTTCGCGTGCATAGTCCGATTCGGACAGGCCTCGATGGTTTGTAAACAAGATGTTGGTGTGCGATGCCGGAGGCCAGGTTTCGAGAAAGGGGGTTTCCAGCTCGATCCATTCGACCTTGAGTTTTGGCGGATTCGGATCGTCTTTCCTCATTCGTGCCGAATTCCAGACGGCGAGGACGGCGGCGTTTCGGTCGCTCGGCGGGCTCATGTTGGGCAGGGGCATCGACTCCATCCGCACGCGAAGTTCGTACGTTTGAAAGTCTTTGTTCTCGATCACAACGGGCTCACCGACCGGAGTCAATTCGACGCCATGTCGGTTCGTGCAGCCGAATGCGACTGTCAGAAGAGCAGGCCGCGGCGGTGCACTTTGTAGGACGGGCACTCCTGCCCGTCTAGTATCCTTTACGTCCTGTTCCTGACGGGCAAGAGTGCCCGTCCTACAGACGTGAACGCGAACCAGCGCCTCTCCCGTACGAAATGCGCGGTGGAAGCCAATGGCCAAACAGTGCTCCGGCAGTTTCACTGCTGCTTCTGAAAATCGACGAATCGCCGAGGGTGGCAATTCTCCCGTCGATTCCTTCTTTTCGCCGGACATGTTCCAAATGCGAAACGCCGGGCGGTTATCGGTCGCATAGGCGAACGATTCGCCAGGACGATTTTCGGGCTTGGCCAACGAAGTCGTGGTCAATGTGTTCGGTTTATCTCCGCGTTCTAGCCTATACCGATGCACTTCCGGCGGTGGCCCGATCACAATCGCCTCCTCGAGCGCCTCCTCCGCAATCTGCAAGTACATTTCATATTGCAGCGGTGACATCCGTAACATCTCACCGTTGTTGCGGAAGCCGCCGCGTGATCGTCCGTCTTCGGGCAGCCGGCTGCCGAATTCGATATTCAGCCCAAGCAGTTCCTGCATCGACAGCTCGTATTCGCGCCGGGTCAGTCGCCGAAAATGCGTAGTAGGGTTCTTCGCGAGCTCTGCCCGCCTCCGCTCTTGAACAAGCCAATCCGTAAGCAGTTCGCGATCTTCCAACGCGAGCGGCGGTTCGCCCTCGGGCGGCATGTCACCAAAGTTGAGCCGGTCGAGCACCTCGCGCCACCGGTCTCCGTCCTTTCCGTTGATGAGATCCGGATTGAGCCTATCGAGCCGCAACTCGCCTTTTGACTTCTTGGGACCGTGGCAATGGTGACAGTGTTTCTGAAAGACCGGCGCAACGCGGGAAAACGGAATCGACGCCTCCACAGCGAAGGTCGGATTGCAGTAAGCTAAAAAACAAACAACGAATGAGGAAAAGCAGACAAACTTCGAATGACAAAATCGAATCTCCGAAATTCGATGACGGCATCGGCCACTCGATTTTGCTCTTGGAGATCTGAACTTTGTCATCGTGAAACTTGGTATCTGGTGCTTGTGATTGGAATTCCACAGGTAAAGTATAAACGATCGCCGATGCGTTTTGCTATACAACTTTCTGTTTGGCTTCACCGACGTGTCCACCGACAAAGCCCCATTCAGCTCATGCAGGAAACTGGCTGGATGTCCTCTGCACACGAGTTCTCGGTCAGTTGTTGCCACCCTGCCGCAACTGGACCTTGAGCCAGTGATGGCCGTCATCGATCTCGTTGCGAAAAACTCGAATCGTGGTCGTGCGATCCTTCCAGGCGGGACCTGGCGCTGCTGTGACGATGTCAAGATAGTTGTCGTCGTTAATATCGACGAACGCATAATCAAAGATTCGACCGATGCCTGGTGGATTGTTGTCGACGACCTTTGAGGTGACATCCGTAAACTTCCACATCGGTTCGTCCGCGGAAGCGGCGATTGCGAGTACTACGGCCAGCAGCACAAGTTGCAGTTGGAATTTCACGTGGTGCATCGCTCCGTTCCTTGCGAGTTCAAAAGCCGATCGCTCGTCCGACATTCACGCTATTCAACACGCTGCCGATCGGAGTCTTGTCGCGCGATTGCCGCCGTCACGTTGTGGTCGAATCGAGGATATCCAAGTATGCAAAGCGCGACTTTCTATCGTGCAACAGATCTGCGGCGTAAATCGTAACAGTAGATCGCGTCGTGGCCGCGGATGAAGATGCGGCCGTCGACTACGGGGTGCAGCATGCAGGGTCCGTAGCTGGTGGTGTTGGGGTGTGGCGGAACCCAGACTTCATCGGGGCCGGTCGGGCGGAAGTCGGCAGGGTCGGTGGTGTACATCGCCATCCTTGTCGTACCGTGTTTGCCGTCGACGACGCTGAACAGCCGGTCGTGAGCGGCCAGCAGATGGCCGGCGTTGGCGACTCCACCGGCCGCTTTCAAACGTGCGAGTTGCTTGCCGGTACGAGCATCGAAACAGTCGGTCCACTCCCTGCCGCCGAGGAAGAGTCGGCCGCCCACGAATTGCGGCCGGCAATAAGAACTGTATTGATCCTTCACGAGTTTTCCGTCCGCGGCCGGCAACTTCCACTTGGTGTGCCACAGCAGACGCGGCTGTTCGAGATCCAACTCCATGACAACGAGCACTCGGTTGGCAGGGTCTTTGGCTCGCTCGATGCCGCGATCGGTGGCGTCAGGCGGGCCGACGTCGTCGCCATAGGCCATCAGATTGCCCGACACCGTGATGCTCCGGTACGCGGCCGCCGGGATCGTCCATCGCACCGAGCCGTCGGCCGCGTTGAGACAGGAGATCTGTTGCCAGCCGGCGATGATGACGCTATGTTCGCCGTCGTGCGACCAGGCGTGGGGCGTCGAGTTCTTCCAGGACGTCCGCTCCCGTCGCCACTGTTCCTGGCCCGTCTTGGAATCGAAGGCGACGGTGCCGCCCGACATGTCATGGCTGATCACGTTGCCGGCCAGCACGATCGGTGCAAAGCCCCACTCGCGATTTCGCTTCTTGATCCACTTTCCCGACGTGATGCCCGCGTCGCGTTGTGATTCGAGAGCGGCAGTGATCGGGCCAAGCGGTTGCTCCCAGATCAGCTTGCCGGTTTTCGCGTCGAGGCAGCGCAGTCGCATCGTCGAACCGATCGCGTAAACTCGACCGTCGGCATACGCCATCGTCAGGTTGTTCAAGTCGTTCTTGTGACTCGTGTGATTCGCGCCGGCCCCCGGAAATGTTGTCCTCCAGATCAGTGCTCCCGACCGGGCGTCTACCGCGACGACGACATCGTCCGCCGCGACCTTCAACGGCCCGAGCGTGGGCAGTGTGCCGTGAAAGTAAGCAACATTCTGCGCGTCGGATAGTTGCTTCGTGTAGATCTCGGCAGCTTGTTTGTCGTAGGCGTCGCCGGATGGCAGATAGAAGTTCAGCAGCACCATGTCATCTGCCACGATTGGCGACGAGCCACCGCCCGAGGCGCGGTTGTAAAGCGACTTGACGCCGTGCCTTGGGATGTCGTTCGCTCTGCCCGGTGCGGCGGCGATGATTGTTTCGCTCTTCCACACGGGCCGCGCGTCAAAAAGGCTGTCAATCAGCGCGACGTTCGTCGGCGTCGCCCGCCGGTCATTCGTTGGCCCCAGCCACGTAGCCCAATGCGCGCCGTCGGCATACGCCTGTTCCATTTTCACTTCGTCATCGCTCTGCAACTCGCCGGTTAGCGTACCAGAAGCCGGCTTGAGAAAAGTTGACCACGGGTCGCGGACCATGACCGCCGGTTTGTTGGCCGATCGCTTCCAAGTTCCCACGATCCGATCGCCGTCAACTCTTGCGTCAATGGTATAGACAAATCGAATCCCCGGCGTGTGCGCGGGCGAACGATCCATGACCTGGCCCGTCATCCGACCGTCGATCAGTCGGACACCACTGGCGTCCACAGTTGGTGCGTAGATCGGCAGCCAAGCCGCCGTACCTTTGCCATCGCGCAGTGAAACAATCATCCATGGCGGACCTTCGCTGTCGCCTTCTTCGGTCACGAGCGACAGGCGCACCAACTGGTAATCGCCTTCGGCGCGTTCGATTCTGAACGGCGCTTCAGCAGATGCTACTGATGCCAGTAACGCAGCGGCGAACAAGCTGACAGACACGAAGTTCTTTCGCAAATATCCCGGCCTCGGATCCGGCACGTCATGTTCGTGTTGAGAAATCATCTTTGTCATTTCGTAGCTATTCGACATCTATCTGGAGTTAGAGTTTACATAGTTTCTCAAATGTAGTGGCACTCAGACTTCAATGCCGCATATTCTCTCAGCATCTAGGCGGTCCAGCCGCGAGAGAAATTCCAGTGGTGGAACCTGGCATCGTTGAATCGTCGTGAGTCGTGCTCGGCGACCTTTGGTTCAAGACGTTCAAGACCGATCTTCGAGTGGCCGGTCTTTGGGTGCTGAGCCTGAAGCACTGCTGTGGCAAGCGCTTCGGCTTTGGCCGACC
>CALBSZ010000630.1 GCA_937967665.1 uncultured Planctomycetaceae bacterium | reverse complement strand
TCTGCGTTCGCCGGGCTCGCGTAACGTGCCTCAATCGGGCCAGTTCCGCCTGTTCGGCCACCGCGCCGTATTCGATAAGACTCTGGAAACGGATCTCCAGTACCATCAACTTGGCAAGAAGCAGATGTTCGCGCAGATCACGTGTTCTAGACTGCGACGACCCGGCGAGCCGTTCGTTGTCTCCGCACCACTGGAAGTTCTGCTTGAATGCGGCAGCTTTGCAGGCTGTAATTTGAACAGAGCACCAGATTACAACATCTGCCCAACGTCATTTTTCTATCTTGTTTGAAAACGTCACCCGACGACGCGACAGCGCCGATGGCTTTGGACAGCTCAACCAACAGTGACAGGCACTACTAAATGGACGAACCGAAACCTCTCGACAGTCTCTTCAAGGAGAAGCTGTTCCGCATTCCCGACTATCAGCGCGGATACGCTTGGGGCCGCGAGCAATTGGACGCCTTTTGGGAAGATCTCGTCAATCTTCCCAACGGGCGTTCACACTACACCGGCGTACTGACACTGAAGGAGGTTCCGACACGCGAAGTCCACGAGGATTCCAAGGAGTTCTGGCTAGTCGACGACCACTCGTACAAGTTGTACCACATCGTGGATGGACAGCAGCGGTTGACGACCTTCACCCTGTTTCTGCAGGCCTTCATTGAATTGCTTCGTGAGTTGCCCGACAACGAAGGTCTGGCGGATGATGAGATCTACTTGACCGACACTCTCAGCATCGCGGCCGTTGAAAGTAAGTTTCTGTTCGAGATGAAACCGGCCGGCGAGGCGTTTCGCACGTATAAGTTTGGCTATACAGTTGACAATCCAAGCTACGAATACATGCGCTATCGGATTCTGGGGGAAACCGGCGGCGGGTCGGTATTCGAGACGTTCTACACGCTGAATCTCAGCAACGGCAAACGATATTTCAAGGAGAAACTGCGGGCCTGTCATAGCGAGGAAGGGATCAACGGCCTGCAGAACCTCTACCGAACGCTGACCAAGTGCTTCTTGTTCAACGAGTACATCATCAAGGACGAGTTCGACGTATTCGTCGCCTTCGAAACGATGAACAATCGCGGTAAGTCGTTGTCCGACCTTGAACTGCTCAAGAATCGGTTGATCTATCTCACGACCTTGTACACCGATGAGGAGTTGGACCCAGCTGAACGCAAAGACCTTCGTGATCTGATTAACGATGCCTGGAAGGAAGTCTACTTTCAGTTGGGACGCAACAAGTCGAAGCCGCTGAACGACGACGATTTCCTTCGGGCGCACTGGATGATGTATTTCAAATACTCTCGACAGACGGGGCGCGACTACATCAAGTTCCTGCTCGAGGAGCAATTCACGCCGCAGCGTGTCCATCGAAAAGTCAAAAAAAACGTGGAACTGGAGGAAGCGGAGGAACAAACGTCCGAGGCAGATCTCGACACGGACGAGGACAATGGCCTGGACGACTCGGAAGCGGCTGAGCCAATCAAGGTAGCTGAATTACAACCGAATGAGATTCGCGATTATGTCAAGAGCCTCAAGGCTTCGTCAGTTCACTGGTTCCGGACCTTTTACCCAGAGATGGCAGACGAACTGACACGAAAGCAAACAGAATGGATTCAACGTTTGAATCGGTTGGGCATGGCGTATTTCCGACCGCTGCTGATGGCGATCCTCAAGAACGTAGACGATCCTACCCAGTGCGTCCACATCTTGAAGGAGATTGAGCGTTTCGTCTTTGTCGTATTTCGGCTAACGCAAACTCGTTCGAATTATCGCAGTTCCGAGTTCAGTAATGCGGTACGGGCAATCGACCGCGGCGACATGGATCTCGCTGAACTGAATGAACGGCTGCGAAACCGGATGAGCTTCACGTTCACCGACGAAGGCCATTTTGCGAGCGATGACTTTTATCTCTTGCTCCAGAAGAAATTCGAAAACGCCCAGGGCTACTACGGTTGGACGGGACTTCGATACTTTCTCTACGAGTATGAATTAAGCCTGCTGTTGAAGAGCCGCCAAAAAAAGGTCGCCTGGTCGGACCTGCAAAAAACGCCGAAGGACAAGATCTCCATCGAACACATCTATCCGCAGTCGGAGCCGAAGGAGTGGAAGCCGGCTTTCAAGGGAATCAGCAAGTCCGAGCGAGCAGCGTATCGCAATAGCATCGGAAACCTCCTGCTCTTGTCCTCCGCGATCAATTCGTCTCTGCAAAACGACGCGTTTGCTGACAAGAAGAAGCCGAAATACCGCGACGGGACCAAGCTTCGCAACGGTTACGCGGACGGCTCGCATTCGGAGATCGAGGTCTCCCAATCCGAGGATTGGGGTCCTGATGAGATTCGCGAACGAGGTATGCGGCTACTGACTTTCCTGGAAAAGCGATGGGATATTCGCTTTGCAAATGACGAGGCAAGGGAGGAACTCTTATTCATCGGAACCTCTGCCGGCGACGAGCCTGATGAAGGAGATTCTACATGAGTTTCCAAGACAAACCCCGACGCACATCAAGCTCGACGAGCGCAGCCACGTCCAAAAGCCACTGCTAGAACAGCTCGGCTGGACCCCACCACGCCGAGGGCCTGTGGTGGTTGGTGTGAATACCCCCGGCGTGGTGAGGCCGACACAGTTCTTACCTTGGCAGGCGATCAACTCTCTTGTGTTGTGGAGGGAATCTCCGACGTGAGGCTGAGCAGGTTCATGATGTGATGCGTGCTCGTTCGGTACGAAGCCAGACGTCTACGGCGATGGCCTTTTCCCCAAGCTTCCAACATCGCAAGTGTCTCCTTCTCGCAATAATCGTCGGGGGATTCGCGAGCATCGCACTCTGAATGGGCCTAACGAAACAGTCCGATGGTGCAATGCGCTCTGATGACGATGGCCGTGCTGTGAAGAACAGACCGGAAGCGGAAGGCTAGGAGTGCCTCGAACGAGCGGGATCGCCGCAAATCCACCTGATCAGCTCATCGATTCCCACGACACTCGCAACAATATTGACGGAAGTAGTTGGCGGAATCTGGGGAATTTCTTGTGGATCCCTGCAACAGTGAACATTACCATCTAGTGCACATGTGCGCCAAATTCTTGGCTCTATGGAGGTCGGTTGGCGGAAGCGGCAAATCAGCAGCGCGCAGTTTCTCGTGGCAGCGTCTTCGCTACCCCCTCAGTCGCCAACCACCAATGCAATCTCAGCGTGAAGGTCAAGTTCACCGCCGGAGAGTCCCATGACACGAAGACCATCACTGGTTCTGAACAGGCATTTCCATTTCCAGTTCGGATCGCAGTTCAGGCTCAACTCAGAAGTGTGGCTAATGGACTTCAGTGCACGGCGACGAAGAACACACGGCAATCGCCAGCTGTACGATGGTTCGTTCGGCAGCGGTCGCCTTCTGACCTTCGTGGGCATTCTCCTTCTTCAACTGCCTGCGGCAAGCGAGTGTGTTGCACCCAAGCTAAGCACCTACGTGTATCTCGCCGAAGTGGCAATGTACGACGCGACTGAGGATGGCAAGGTCACGATCTACAGGGTTGACTACGAGCGAGGACAGATTCTTAAGGACGCCTCTGGTAACCCGGTCGAGGTCGGCCGCTACGAGGTCGACCCCCGCATCTTGGAGTCGCTTAGGACCGCGCCTGCCCATTTCCGTGCCGGAGTGATCGGTCCGGACGGCTATCCAGACCTTTTGACCGGGCAACAGATTATTCATCCTGCTGGACGCCGCACTCCGGGAGAGAGCGAAGTCGACCTGAACAATGGCGGACCGGGCCCCAATCCATGGCTGCAATACCTGTGGGATGTTGCATTCGAATCAGACAATGCGGAAGACACGACACCCCAGGCTCGAGCGTTTGTTATCGGCTATCTGACGCATGCGGCGGGCGATATGTACGCGCACTCTTTTGTGAACTACTTCGCTGGAGGCGCATTTCATTTCCATCCGCATCCAGAAAACGCCATCAAGCACATTGTGTTGGAGGGGTACGTTGCGAAGAAGACACCCAGCCCAACGTTCGAAGCCAGCATTGACGGAATCGAGCCCTTCATCACGAGGCACATGGTCTTCGGTCTGCCAGGCTCGCATCTCCTCGACACGTTGCTGACCGGAAGCAACTCAAAGTTTTCCGTCCCTGCGATCTATTCGCGAAAGTATGCTTGGCTCACTCGAGACATTGATGAATTTGAGAAGAAGCAGCAGGAGTACAACGAGAAGATTGATCGTGCAATACGCCGCTTCAACTACGGCCTCGCCGGTTGGTTGGGGCTGCAGAAAGCGGGACACCGGCTCGAGAATGGTCCCCGTATCGACTACTACAAGCGTTGGCGCGACGACATCCGCGACCGAATCGCAAAGTGGCCTCGAGTGAGCCACGATGTGGCGATGGCGTTGGTCTTCAAGTCAGATCGAACGACAGACTTCGGCGCAGCAAAGGACGTCCTCAACGAGTACGCGATTGAGCACTTGCTCTCGATGGCGGGTGGTCCCGATGTTGTGGGTGAGTTCCTCGCCTTTGTTGGGGAATGGAAAGACAGGCTTCTCCGCGCCATCGGAATTCCACAGCTCGAAGAGATTCTCGCAGAGATGGAAAGAAACTTTTACGACTACATGTTGACAAAGGCTTTGGGAATCAGCTTGACGGAGTTGGAAGAGTATCTGAAGGACCCAGAGAATCAGTTCGACCCCGTCTTAAATAATCCCGTCTGGAGACTGGGGCATCGGATCAGCCGCGCGACTTTCGATGAACAGGAACTACGTTTGGACGGGGCTGAGTATTTCGACTATCGGAGGAGGACTGTCGGCTACAACAGGGCCACGATGACGAAGGTCTTGCTCATGTCCAAGTCCGAGGTCGATCGGCTGATGGCAGACCTAGGGTCGAGCGACAGGATGGATCACGCCAACGCCATGTTGGGCTTCATTGAGACGCTGGATGGAAGCGCACAATGGAAGGCAAATGCCGCAAAGATGATTGTCGCCAGGGACGACAACGCCTATCGCCAGATTTTCATGGAACAGACTGGCGAAGATGGTGAGATCGGCCAACCGCCGCCTCGGCTTTCTATCCAAGCTCGCTATGCTGTTGGACCGACCGGTTGTCGAATTGTCCACATTGCCTCTGGAGGGAGCGCTGAACTCGCCGGCCTGAGAGTTGGTGACATTATTACCGCGGTCGACGGAAAGCCTGTTGGAGCAGCGGACTTCACAACCGACTATTTCTCGCAGCGATTGTATGAGGTGCAAGAGGGTCGAATTGCGGTCGAGTTCTTACGAAACGGAACGACCGAAACTGCCGCCGTGACTGTTTCCCAATCGCCCTAAACATGACATCGCCCGTCGTAGGTTGAATTCGTTTCGAGAGTGGGCGCCGGGACAAGAAGTGTCGCGCCTGTGAATCGCTGACTGGCAGAGCGATGCTTGATGGGCAGCATTCTTCGTCAGTCGTGAGAATGTCGGAATCTTTCCTGCCATCGCAGAGAAGTTGTTTGGAGAAGTTCAATGAGAATGAACTTGGTTACGGCTGCACTATTGGGCGGGATAATGCTGTGGATGACACTTTCGCGCACTTCTCTTGCGGAGCAAGGACCAAAGCCCCGCACGCGTGATGCGGCAGAGACGCATGATGAGAATCTATTGCGATATCCAGGAAGGACTTTCGCGGCCAACGCCAATCAGGGTCTGGGAGTGAGGGTGAAGTATCGTTGTGACTCATCATGCGGCGCGATGATTCGGCAATTCGAAACGGACTCCCCAGCCCAAGAGTCGGGCCTGAAGGTCGATGAGAGAATTTTGGAGGTCGATGGAAGTCCTGTTGGACTGATCCGCGGTCGCTACTATGAAATGTACAACCTCTTTGCTCGACCGAGGGCAGCCCAAGTCGGGCAGGAGGACCCAGTTGAAGTCCTCGTGGAATTCGTTCGTAGCGACGGCACACGGAGATACTTTTACCCCGAGGTTCGTACTCAGGCAATCT
Organism: uncultured Planctomycetaceae bacterium; assembly: GCA_937967665.1. Taxonomy (GTDB): domain Bacteria; phylum Planctomycetota; class Planctomycetia; order Pirellulales; family Pirellulaceae; genus CALBSZ01. The sequence continues at coordinate 1,743 of CALBSZ010000630.1, read as the reverse complement.
ACGAGAAGGTCCCCGTCGCATCACCGCGTACCGACTATTCCGTCGCAGATAAACCGCGTGATCGCTCCAACGCCGAGGGGGAGATCGAGAATCGGGCGAGATACGTGGCAGATGCGGAGCGGTTCAAGACAGATGCAACGCATGAGTTGGGTGTTGTTGTGAAGTACAGCCATGATCGAGGTGCCACGATTACATCAGTGGATCGTGGAAAGTCTGCAGACCAGGCGGGGCTACGACCAGGGGACATGATTCTCGAAGTCGGTGGCGCCCCCGTAGGGAAGATCGGTGGGCGCATCTACGGAGTCTGGCGGCAATATGCGTTTGACTCTGACGGAACGATTGAGTTCCTCGTCTGCTACGAAGGTGCGGACGGCGACCTTCGCTACTACTATCCAGAGATCACATTGACCCCACGTGGTTGACGGATTTCCTGACCACGAAAGTGTTGCCCTGCCTGAAATCGCTTCGCACGTTCGGCCACCGGAGCTTGCAGAACGGTGGAACATGCCGCCGTCGGACGACGGAGAGACAAGTGGTCAAGGAAGCAAGAAAACAACTTCAACGATTCTTCCTGCATTACCCGGAAGGGCGCTGTTTGTATGTGTCCATTGTCGATGCGAACGGGCGGCACTTCGACTTTGGTGACAACACATTCAAACTGCGCAGGAAGCTGTCCCGCTTTAGCGATGTATGTCTGTTGGCGAAAGGTCGGCCGGAACCCCGCGCCTACCATGCCTATTCGTATTCGGTGGAGATTGACCTCTCGCTGCTGCTAAAGGGGATCGATCCGGACTTAATCCCAACTGACGACGCATCGGTCCGTGTCTCCTGGTGGCGGCAGCTTGGTGGCGAGCCGGACAGTTCTGTCGACACGCTTCTTTGTGGCCCTGTCGCTTTCAAGAATGTCGGTGGGACTTTCCAGCCCACCAGTCAGGCGGATGCGGAGCGACTTGATGAGAGTCGGGCGTTCGCAAAACGGCAGGCAGAAGAGGCTGAGTACAACGACTACGTGCAGTGTGAGCTCGACAGGCAGCGTGCACATGAAGAGAATCTTCACGTTGCTGTCCATGCAGGTAGTGCCAGCAGCACTCTCCGTCTTCTTACGGAGGACATTCGCCATTGGGCTGGCGTTCTCAAGCGGAATCTGGCTTGGCAGGTCATTTACCTTGCAAAGGTCCCAGAATTTGTGCGAGCCCGCCAAGTGACCAGCGAGGAACCCTTCGCACATCATGAGCCATGGGTGGTTCGAGATTGGATCGGGGCACTGGAAGCTTTCTACTTGCTTGAGTTCCACAAGGGCCAGGAGTTCGCTGAGAGCTTCGCAGCTCGTCTGGACCAACTGAACGACGACCGCGTGGAGTTTTCCCACCAACTGGTTGGGTACACGGTGCTCGACGAGGCCGCTGAAGAGCTTGCACAGCGGGCTCTCTCCGTCGCTGACTACGTCGATGTGATTGCCTCGCAGTTCGCTCCGACGCCTCGAGGAGTAGAACCACATGCAGCTGAAACGGCAGGGAAGAAAGGCTCCGAGCACGGTCAGTCGCCTAACACAATCGCCGCGCAGCCGCGTCAGCCAATGTTTCAGGTCGGCGAAGAGTCAGCCCCAGAACAGTTTTACGGCGGAGAGATTGTCTTCTACGAGGATCGGGTCGAAATGTGTGACGCCAATGTCTGAAGCGGATCACGGTCACGATCGCGAAGGATCGTACTCGTACTGCTGAGTTAACGCAAGCACGACAAATC
>CALBSZ010000629.1 GCA_937967665.1 uncultured Planctomycetaceae bacterium | reverse complement strand
TGTCGCGGAACGTCCGCTGATAGCCTTTCCACTGCCGGTCGTTGTCTTTGACGAACATCCAGATCGTCGAGATCAACAGCAGCAGCGAACCGATCGCGAAGATCTTGTGCAGCAGCTTTTGGTCGCGCCAAGTTTGTTCTGTTGCGGGCATGGTCGAAGGCGACTAAATCAAAAAGCGAATTTCGCGGTTGCAGCGGACAGGTTCAAAAGTTCAGGAAATACTCCGGAATGCCGATGATGTATTTCAAATTGATCGCCCACCGCAGCAGCATCTTGATCGGGAACGTCATCATCAGCAAAAACAGGTTGGCCATCACCATGTACCGGATGAAGCCCGTCCGCACGTAAAACTTGCGGAACACGGTCATCGCCATGATCGGCGGCAGCACAATAAAGTAACCAAGCGTCAAAATGATGCCGGGCGATTCACGCAGGAGGATGTAACCCAGCCCCACCCAAAAACCGTCCTCCGGCGAGGCAGCCGGGCGCGGCATGTTCAACGCCCACACCCAAAAATATTGCGAAAGGTCGACGTTATTTAGCGCCAGCACCTTGTGCGTATCCCACTGCTCATACGGGCCGAAGAAGTTCCAGTTTGGACCGCGAAGGAACGTGCCCAAAACAATCAGCGTCACCCACAGCGAAAGGAAGCCGAACTGAAACATCACATAGGCAAACTTCCGCTGGTTGATCGTGTAATAGCCGTTGCCTTCCTTGTTGAAGTCGATGTACGGAATCGCCATCAGGCCAGCGACGATCACGCTGGGCGCGACCACGCCGGCGTACCAGGGATCGAAGTAGACAAGCATTTCCTGCAGACCCAGAAAGTACCACGGCGCTTTCGATGGGTTGGGGGTTTTCACACTGCTGGCCGGTTCTTCCAGCGGAGCTTGCAAGCCGATCGCCCAAAAGATCAGGATCGCGGTCAGCGCGATCATGCAGATCAATTCGGTGTAAACCAGGTCCGGCCAAACGAGGACTTTTTTTTTTTTTTTTGCTTCCAGCGGCGGCTCGCCCCGTTCGATGCGTTCGTCGTTCTGCACGGCGCGATATGCGGACAACCACGTGAAGAATCCCAGCAGATACACCATCGCCACGATTGGCACGTTGTCCGGCTTCATGACGATGTCCGCGAAGTCGACGTCCGTCATCGACAGCCCCATCAGCGCCAGTGAAGCGTTGAGCATCACCCAGGCGACAATCGGCTTGGTGAAGAACTTACGGAAGATGAACATCACGATCAGGACCAGCAGCGAACCGACGCTGTAGGTCACCGCCCCGGTCCAGGCATCCACCAGATTTTTGATCGGTTCAGGGATGGAAACCCACGCCATGACTGCAGGGTCGCCGCTGTAGGCCAAAGGCGCCATCATTACGAATACGAGCGCGACGGCGAGCCAGATCAGCGCCTGCTTGCCGTTTTCCAGAATCTGCCAGAAATAGAATGCGGCGACCGCGTTCATCAAGCCCAGCAGCAGATAATACGTCCCCAGAAATCCGGAGATGCTTTCGAGAAATTCGGCAGTCGACAGTCCGTGCATGTTGCTATCGCTTTGTCATTCTTCCTTCATTGACCAACTACATCGGCCCACTGATGCCGCCGTCTCTTCGCACACGCCAGAAGTGAATCGCCAGTAACAGCGCCACGGCCAGCGGAATGAAGATACAGTGCAAGACGTAAAAACGATTCAGCGTTTCCTCTCCGACGAACCGGGCGGCAAGCAGCCCGAAGCGCGCATCGGAAGCGCTGGTAATCATATCGATACCGCCGACGGTCAGTAATTGCGCGCCGGGGCCTTCGCTTCCCAACAGAGGAGTCGCGCGGGCCATATTTGAACCGACCGTAATCGCCCAAATGGCGAGTTGGTCCCAGGG